>JANQQN010000215.1 GCA_028289325.1 Myxococcota bacterium
AGGAGCTCCCGATCCTTACCCGCGCGTTCGTCGACCCCGACGGCGCGTATCGGGTGGGCCCGATCGCCGCCGGCGAGTATCGGGTTCGGGTGGTGGCGCCGGGGTTCGCGACCTCGCGCGCCTACGACGCCACCGTGCCCCAGGGCGGGACGGACACCGTGGATATCGAGCTGACCCCCGGCGCGTCGGTCTACGGCCGAGTCGTCGACGGGGAGACCGAAGCCCCCATCGACGACGCCCGGGTCGAGCTCGAATCCAGCGTGGTCGGCGCCGCGCTCCCTATTCCCGTGGAGAAGACGGTCCAGACCGACGACGAAGGTCGATTCTCATTGGCCGGAATCGCCCCCGGCTTGTTCTCGGTCTCCGCCACCGCCGACGGCTACAACCGGCGGATAGTCTCGAGCCAACAGGCGGTCGAAGGCCAAGCCACAGGACCGGTCACCATAGCCCTGACGCCCCTCGAAGCGCCCGACGACGAGCCCCAAACCGAGCTAGCGGGGATCGGCGCCGCCCTCGCCCCCCAGGGCGATGCAGTGCTCGTGGGACAGGTCCTCGACCAAGGCGGCGCGGCGGAGGCCGGCCTTCAGCCCGGCGATCTGATCCTGACCATCGACGGGCAGTCGGTTAGCGAGCTCGACTTCAACGGCATCATCCAGCGAATCCGGGGCCCGGTCGGCAGCACCGTGGGCCTCAAGATCCGAACCGCGGCCGGCCAGGAAAAAGACCTGGTCGTCCATCGGCGCGCGATCAAGAGCTGACGAGGCGTCGCCTCAGCCGCGCTCGGCTCAACGTTGCACCGCCCGGCACTCTGGACCGGTAGATATCACTGGTATATACCAGCCCTATGACAAAGCCGCCATCGGACCCTACGAACGAACGGCCAAGAACCGCGAAGGTCTTCTGGAGTGGGCGCAGCCAAGCGGTTCGCCTCCCCAAAGATCTTCGATTCGACACCGATGAGGTTCTGATTGCCGCGCACGTGCTGTCGCTGGACGCCATCTTGGTCACCAATAACGTGGCCGAGTTTGCGCGGATACCCAACGTAAAGACTGAAGACTGGACGGCCGGCTGAAGACTCGCGCCGCGCAACCTAGGGAAGTCGTTTCGCCGCTTCCAACACGTCTGTCCCCAAGAATCGGTCGTCGGCGGTCATGTACCAGCGGCGCGTCTTCGGGATCCGCGCCCCACCCTCGACCCCGACCTCGCCGTCGAGGACGATGTACTCGCCTTTGCCGTCGGCCTTGTCGAACGCGTAGCCCACCATCGCGTAGGTGTCCGGTCGCGCGTAGAATCGCCAGCGATCCGTTCCCACCCCCTTCGCGTAACGGACGTGGAGGGTGAGCACCGGCGCCCCCTGGAACTCGTCACGGGTCACCGTCGGCGCCACGATCGTGCCCGGGTCGCCGAGCTTCATCGGCAGTCCCCACAGATAGCTCATATAGTTTCGAAACAACCGCGCCCGGTCGCAGCTGACGTTCAGCTTCTTGGCCAAGGCCGCGGTGGCCGCGGTCGGCGACGATGGGAGCTCGGCGCCGTCGATCCACAGGCGACAGCGGTCGCCCGTGACCTCCATCCGCACCGCGTGGCCGTCGATCTCTACCCGTTGGCGGTACGTGTGGCTCGCGTAGTCGATCTCGCACTCACGCCGTCGCTGGCGCCCATCGGCGTAGGTACTGACGACGGTGAGCGCGAACCTGCCGGCCATCCAGCTGCCCGCGGGATCGTGGCGCGCGCGCATGCGCGCGAGGAGGGTCGTACCGTCGATCTCGGGTTTCTCTGCCCAGCCGAAGGCCGGAGCGCTCACGGCGGCGCCGACGAGGCTACAAAGAGCGCAGCGAACGAAGAGGGAAGACACTGTCAGCACGGCGGACCTCGGTCGGCGAGGCCGACGGACGATTGTTGTCATCTTCTCGCGCGAAAGGCCAAGCATTCGACGGCGGCTCGAGTATGGTCGCGCGAGCACCATGTCTCGATTACTCGCTGTCACCGCGATCGGGCTCGCGACCGGCTGCGTGAGCGCGCCGCCCACGAGCCCATCCGCCACCGCCCCGACTACAGGGTCGGCCCAGGAAGGTCCCTCGATGAAACATCTGTTGACCCCCGAGCGCCTCACCGCGTCGCCGTCCTTGTCCGGCCCCAGTCCCCGCGCCGCCCGCTTCTCCCCCGACGGGTCCCGGCTCACGTTCCTCAAAGGACGAGCCAACGACCGGCAGCGCTACGACCTGTGGTCGTACGACGTGAAGACGGGCAAGGCTGCCCTGCTCGTCGACGCCCGGAAGCTGGAGCCGGAGGACGTCGAGCTGTCCGAGGAGGAAAAGGCGCTTCGGGAGCGCAAGCGCATCGCCGGGCTCGGGGGCATCGTTACGTACGAATGGGATAAGCGGGGCGAACAGATCTTGATCCCCATCGCCGGCGACCTGTGGCTGGCGAAGGTCGCCGGGCCGGCGGTCGATGTGCAGCGGCTGACAAAGAGCAAAGCCTTCGAATACAACGCGGAGGTCTCCGACACCGGCCGATACGTCTCGTTCATCCGAGACGGCGCCCTGTTCGCGATCGATGTCGCGGCCGGACGTGAGCTCCCGCTATCCCCCGCCGCCGACCCCAAAGCGGCGATCAGCTACGGGGTAGCGGAGTTCGTGGCCCAAGAGGAGATGAGCCGATACGTGGGCGCGTGGTGGGGGCCCGAAGATCGGTACATCGCGTACACCCGGGTCGACGAGAGCCCGGTGGCCATCGTCCCTCGATTCGATATCGCCGCCTCCGAAGTGACGGTCATCGAGCAGCGATACCCCCGCGCCGGGGAGCCCAACGCGATCGTCGACCTCTTTGTCCGCGACATGAAGACCGGCAAGGCGGTCCAGGTCGACCTCGATTCCTCCCCCGACACCTATCTGGCCCGCGTCGACTGGACCGGGCCCGATCGCCTGTTCGTGCAGCGGGTCAACCGAGCCCAGACTCGACTCGAGCTGCTGCGGGTCGACGTCACCAGCGGCGCGGTCACCACCGCGTTCGTCGAGACCCAGCCCCACTGGGTCAACCTCTCGAAGGATCTCCATCCGCTCGCGTCGGGCGGCTTTCTGTGGTCGACGGAAGAGTCCGGCTACCGCCACATCACCCTGCACGACCCCGACGGCCGAAAGATCCGCCAGGTCACCGCCGGCGACTGGGTGGTCAGCTCGGTGCTGGGCGCCGACGAAGACCGAAAGGTCGTGTACTTCGAGGGCTTCGTCGACGGCGTCCTCGAGCGCCACGTGTACCGGGTGTCGTACGCGTCGTCCGACGACCCGCCGTTTCGACTCACCGCGCCCGGCGGGGAGTGGACGGCCTCGTTCAACCGAGACGCCGACGCGTTCATCGGCACGTTCTCGTCGCCGACCCAACCGCCGCAAACCGGGCTGTACCGCGCCGACGGGACGTTCGTGGCGTGGATCGAAGAGAACAAGGTCGACGACGATCACCCCTACGCGCCGTATCTGCCGGCCCACGTGACCCCGGAGTTCGGCACCCTGAGCGCCGACGACGGCCAGACCCTCCATTACTCGATTCTTAAGCCCCCGGGTTTCGATCCGAAAAAGACGTATCCCGTCATCGTCGAGGTGTACGGCGGTCCCCACGCGCAGACGGTGGCCAACGACTGGCGCAAGCTGAGCGACGTGATGCTCGCCCAGCGCGGCTACATCGTGTTCAGGCTCGATAATCGCGGGATGTGGAACCGGGGCAAGAAGTTCGAAGACGTCATCTTTCGCCAGACCGGCGACGCCGAGGTGCGCGATCAGCTTCGGGGCGTGGCCCATCTGCGTTCGCTGCCTTACGTCGACCCGGCGAGGATCGCCGTCGACGGCTGGTCGTACGGGGGCTACATGGCGCTCATGGTCACCCTCAAGGCCCCGGCGGGGACGTTCGCGGCCGCCGTCGCCGGCGCCCCGGTCACCGACTGGAAGCTCTACGACACCTTCTACACCGAGCGCTACATGCGCACGCCAAAAGACAATCCCGACGGCTACAAGGCGGCTTCGGTCTTCGCGCATCTGACCCGGTTGTCATCGCCGCTGCTGTTGTTTCATGGGATGGCCGACGACAACGTCACGTTCGACAACTCCACTCGGGTCTACGCCGAGCTTCAGCGAATGAATAAGCCGTTCGAGATGATGACTTATCCCGGCCAGCGACACGGCGTCGCCGACCAAGACATGCAGGTCCACCTGCTGAACACGAAGCTCGCGTTCCTCGCCCGCCATCTCAAGCCGTAAGCCTAAGACGCCTGGCGGAAGGCCCCATCCAACAGCTCGGGCGCGCCGTCGCACACGTCGAGCTGAGCCGCAAACATCACGTCGTCCTTGAAGCCGCGCTGTTCCAGCTCCACCCCCGATGCGCAGGCGATCATCGCGTCTTCCAGCTCGCCGGCCACGGCGTGAAACGCGGCCACCGCGACGTCCGCCTCCGGCGAACGACGGCCGGGCAGCAATGCGGCGATCGCCCCCGCCCCCACCAGGTCTTCGAACGCCGGGCGCAGCCCTCCTCCGTCGGGCCACTGTTCGCCGGCCGCAATGACCGCGAACGGACCGCCCAACACCGCCGCTCGGCGCGCGACCGCGGTCCGGTTTCGCAACGCCCCGGCCAATACGCGAGGGGCGCGGGTCCGAAAGGCAAGGTTGGAACCGTTGGGCGACGGCAGGACCAGCGCCCGACCATCGAGCCGACCTCGCTGAATGGTCATCGGCGACAGCGAGATGGCTTCCCCACGCCGCCCAGCCAGGGCTGCGCCTTTTTCGTAGGCGTAGGCGCGAGCGTCGGGCCCTCGACTTGGATAAGGTAGGACGACAGCCCCGCACGCGCAGGCACACGCCACGGTGGTCGAAAACGACAGGACATCGACGATGATCACCGTGTGACAGTCCGCGAGGGCATCGATGCCTGCGAGACCCCACTCGAGGCGAACGTCGAACGCCGCTTGGCTAGTATGACTCACCCGGACCTCCCCTCCGGTGAACCGAGGTGGGTCGGCGTGTGTTCCCATAATGACGATGCGTCCGCCTATTGTCGAACTAAGTATGGGTCGCGACCGTCCGCGGCCAGGGCTCGCCGGCCGCGGGCGGCGACCATTCAGGTCTGGTCGCTGTCGACGAGCTTGACGCGGTCCTCGTGACCGGGACGGTTGAAGCCGGCTCGGATCTCCGCGGTGGCGATGGTGGTAACCGGATCGTCGCGCATCGGGACAAGGGCGAGCGGATTCGGATCCTGCAGGTCGGCCAAGGTTCCTACTCCCCGGTAGTCGGTGCGCCAGCGGTGGCGATCGACAGTGCACCGCGCGTAGCCCCGGAACACGCCGTCGAAGAACGCGATATGCGGATTCTCGGGGATGCTCTGGCTGACGATGAACGCCGTCGGCCGCGGGTCGGGGGCGAGGAAGGTCGACGAGATCCCGGAGCACACGAACTCTGCGGCCACGACCGGGCTGCCGGGATCCGCATAGTCCTTGAGCAGGTTGGCGGCCCACGACGAGTGAATGTCCCCGGTCAAGACCACCGGATTGTTGGGCCGCAGGGCCTCCAGCAGGTGCGACAGCCGGTAGCGCGCGGCGGGATAGCCATCCCAGGCGTCCACGTTCAGCGTCTCGGACACGAGCTGGAACGCCGCCCTCACCTCCGGCGGGTCTTGCGGGAGCGTGAGCGCCGCCGTCGCCCGCAGGTTCCAGCGCATCTGCATCACCTGCTGAGCGAGGACATTCCAGTGGGCCCGGGACCGACGGAGGTTGTTGGCCAGCCACAGCTCCTGTTTGAAGCCGAGCATGGTCGCCGCGGGGTCGTTGATGCCCGCTTCGTCGAACAGCGGTTGGCCGAAGGCGAACTCCAGCAGGCCCGCCGCTTCCGCCGGCAACGTGTCGGTGGAGCCGAAGCCATCGCCGGCCGGCTGATCGCTGCGGAATTGACGGGTGTCGAGGACGTGAATGTCCGCGAAGTTGCCGAAAGCGAGCTTTCGCGCGAGGTTCAGACCGCCCTTGCGGAACCCCAGCCGATTGAACGGGCGCAGGGGCATGGTCTCCGCGTAGACCCGATACGCGTTCTTGCGGCGCTGCTTGAAGTCGTCGGGTAGCTGATCGTCTTCGGGGCTCAGGCCGGCGTAGTTGTTATCGACCTCGTGATCGTCCCAGGTGACGATGAACGGATGCCGCGCGTGGGCGTCTTGAAGATCGGGGTCGAGACGATACTGTGCGTAGCGATTCCGGTACTCTTCGACGCTGAAGGTCTGGGGGCCGCTATGCACGCGGTCCGCGATCAAGGGGGTGCTCGAAGCCCCGCCCTCATACATGTAATCGCCGACGTGCACCACGAAGTGAAGGTCTTGCTCGGCGATGTCCCGGTAGGCCGGGAAGAAGCCTTGCTCGTAGTTGTTGCAGGACACCAGCGCCAGCCGCATCTCGTCGACGTGCTGAAGACGGCTGGGAAAGGTGCGCGTGCGGCCGATCCGCGACGCCTGGCCCATGGCGTAGAAGCGATAGTAGAGCGGGCAGTCCGGCGGCAGCCCCCATACCGTGGGCTGCACCGCGTGCCCTCGCTGGGGCCGGGCCAGGCGTCGCGGATCGGCCGCACGCGCACCTTTCCCAGCCGTCTTCAGCAC
>JANQQN010000219.1 GCA_028289325.1 Myxococcota bacterium
GGTCCCAAGGGTTTGGCTGTTCGCCAATTAAAGCGGTACGCGAGCTGGGTTCAGAACGTCGTGAGACAGTTCGGTCCCTATCCTCTGTGGGCGCAGGACACTTGAAAGAGAGCTTTTCTTAGTACGAGAGGACCGGAAAGGACGTACCTCTGGTGGACCAGTTGTCATACCCATGGCACGGCTGGGTAGCTATGTGCGGACAGGATAACCGCTGAAAGCATCTAAGCGGGAAGCCCCCTCTAAGATAAGGTGTCCCGGGCGAAAGCCCCTAAAGGGTCGTTGGAGACTACAACGTTGATAGGCTGGAGGTGTAAGCGGTGCGAGCCGTTCAGCTGACCAGTACTAATCACCCGTGAGGCTTGACCATGCATCATTCGTCGAGGCTAGGGCTGGGCGCACCAGCACTAACACTTCGACCAAGCTGAGCTTACGAGAACCTATATTCTTCGACCATTTCGGTGGCCACAGCGTGGGGGTCACACCCGATCCCATCCCGACCTCGGAAGTTAAGCCCCACAGCGCCGATGGTACTGCACGGGAAACCGTGTGGGAGAGTAGGACGCCGCCGGAACTTTTGATGATTTTAGTCGCCCCGAAGGCCCTCGTCTTCGGGGCTTTTTTTTGGCCTCGATGACCACTCGAGACCGCCGTCCACCGCCTCCGCCAGGCTCACCGCATTCGAGGACGATGGGCTCAAGGCACCGATCGAGCCCCCGCTCGCTTCCGAGCTCAATGATAGGCGCCCCGCCCCCGCGCCGTGGCGGGCGCGGATGAGGGTGACGGCCGCATCCAACGAGATCGATACCTTTGCCGACGTGCTGCGATGATGAAGCCGCTGCTTCAGCATCACCAGCCAGTTGAGATCGCCGTGTTTTCCGATGACATCGATCGCCGCGATCCGAACCGGCTCCGCGCCGTGATCGACGAGGGTAAGGAGGATTTCGGCGGCTTGTGAGAATCCAACCCGTTCCAGATAGTCGATCCCCGCCAGGACCAGGGCCTCTTCCGCGTTTGGACGAAGAACAACGGCTCGAATGTCGGGCATGGCGGAAAGCCCCATTCGTAGCCCCAGGTGCTTCAGCGCTAATCGAGCGACGTCGATGTTGTCGTCTCTCAGCAGTCGTCTCAACATGCCGTCCAACTGTCGGTCGCCGCCTTCGACCAAAAGTTCGACGGCCTGGCTTCGTAGGGCCCCAGCGACATGTTTGCGCTCGGCGAGCACTCTGAGCTTCGGAAATCCTTCACGGCCCAGGGCTCTCGCGGCGTGCAGTTGAATCAGCGGATCGTTGTCCCCCGAGAGGCGAAAGAGGGTGCTGTGACTGAGGGGGCTGCAGTAGTAGGTCGCCAACAGCCGCATGGCTCGCAATCGAGACTCGGGCGCTCGACAGAACAACGCCTCGTCCACCAGTCGACGTTCGACGTCGCGCCCTGCGCTCTTTTGCAACGTCGCCGCCACCGCGGTCGCCTTTTCGATGAGGGCGCCGAATGTCTGGCCATCCCGGGCATGGCAGGTGGTGATCCGAAGACGCTGATGGCGCCACTGCACGCGTTCGCCTTCTCTCAGCAGAGCACGCAGCGGCAGCTCGAGGAGCGCGAAAGCGATATCCGCGCGGCCTCGGACCACCACCGGCGGAGAGGCCTCGAGCCATAACTCGGGAACAGGTAGATCCGCTCTGCACTCGACGTCGATGATGGCGCAGACCCATTGATTCGGTGCGTGGAGCGATTTCGCGCTTTGCCGCCGGTATTGCACGGCCTTCGATTCCGCGCGTGGAGCCCCCCAGCCGGTCTCATCGGAGAGCCCGAAAACCACGCGTGTCTCCATTCCGTTAACGTGGGCTCCGAGGGTTTTACGTCCGGTTCCCCGAAAACCGAGATTCCGGACGAGCAGAGTACGGGCGTCGACCTCGAACTTGCGCCTGAGGAGCGTTCGCCACATTTGCGCCGCGGTGAGGGAAACGATTGCGAAAGCGACCGGTGCGAGAGTCGTGACGAAGATGATGAGGTCGGCCTCGCCCACGATACCAAAACGACATCCGGCGACGCTCGCTTGTTTCAATGTTCCCATTCAGAACAAAGAACGCCGCCGCGGGCGCCGTGGGCCGCGGCACGACTTCAATCCAGTTCGCGCGCGCCGACCATTCGACCCGGAGGCCGCGAAGCGAGATACCTGGCTCGAGGTGTAGGTCGTTGCTTGTATGACACCTACATATTGTGGTTGAGCGCAATCTACGCTCCGTATATTGAGTCTTCATGGGAAGCCGCACGTCGGGTGCGGGAGGACCACCGGCCCGGCGTGCAAGGCTTCCCGAGATCGTCACCGACCGATCCCAACGGTCGGTGCCCCCGTTCCCAGCTCACGTTGAGACTCGGTTAGCCCCTATCACAGTCGGCTGATATCGTCCGCGACGTGACCTCGACGCGGTTCTGACGCAGCGCGAGGAGGCCGCCCAATAGCCACACCGCCGGATGCAAACCGGATAAGGACGGGAAAAAGGACGACCCATCGATGGATAGAGACGCCATCAAGACGCCGCAAGTCATGCTCAGCCAAGCGCAGTTAACCAACCGGGTGGCGGAGCTGGGCGCCGAGATCACACGAGACTACGCCGCGAAAGACCTGGTGCTGGTAGGGGTATTGAAAGGCAGCTTCATGTTCATGGCCGACTTGGCGCGGGCCATCGATCTGCCTTTGAGGTGCGATTTTCTCGGCTTATCGTCGTACGGCTCATCAACCAAGTCTACCGGGGTGGTCGCATTCACGAAGGATCTCAGCGGTCCGGTGGAAGGCCGCGACGTCCTAATCATTGAAGACATCGTCGACACCGGGCTCACCATGGCCTATCTGCTCAAGAATCTGCAGACGCGCAAGCCAGCTTCCACTCGTATCGCCTCCTTGCTTTCCAAGCCCGCTCGCCGCCAGGTCGAGATTGACGTCGACTACCTGGGCTTCACAATCGAGGATCGGTTCGTCGTTGGCTACGGGCTTGACTTCGACGGTTTGTACCGCAACCTGCCTTACATCGGCACTATCGACGACGGCGACTGAGCCGGATCGGAGACCTCGTGGATAACGAATCGACGGGCGCTGCGCCCAAGCCAAAGAAGAAGAAACGTCTGCGAATTCGCCGGATCCTGACGATGCTGATGTTGCTCGTCGTCGTCGGATTCGCTCTGTACGGCGCATCGCTGTACAACAGCATGAAGTACTTCTTGATCGTCGACGGTGCCCACGTTCGGGTCGGAAAGGGCAGGATGCTGCCGTTTGGGCGAGAGACGTTCATTCCCCGCGCCACGAAGCTCCGAAAGGCCTATCGAACGTTTCAACTTCCGAAAGGCATGCCGGTCGATAAGGGCGCGACGACGTATACGGATCGGATCGCACTCGATCAGGCGCTGTTTCAGCTTCTTAAGAGCGCAGCCGAGTTCGCGCTGACCCAAGAAGGTACCCAGACCGCGGAGCTCACGGCCCGCTATCTAGATCAGATCAACGCGCTTCCGGGCCTGAGCGCGCAGCAGCAGCTCAGCGTCATGCAGCTTCGTCGGGCGATCGGATACGTGGAAGGGCGCGAGCTGCTCGTCGAGGCCCGGCGGCTTCTCAAGGCCGCGGAGGTTAAGTTCAGCGGGGCGGCCAAGGGCGGCGGCGGGCGATATCCCGACGCGCCGATGAAGGCGGCGGCGATCCGACGCGCGATGGTGCTGATCGACACGCTGGTGCCCCCCCGCGAGCAGGCCCCTGCGCCCACGCCTCCCGAACCGGCGAGCGAGGCGCCGGCCGAGGCTCCGGGAACGGCGTCGCCGCCCGAAAACGGGCCGGCCACGCCGACTCCCCAAGGGCTCGATGCCGGCGTTTCCACGCCGACGGGGGACGCAGCGACGGGTTCCGCGCCCGCGACGAGCGGCAGTCCGGTGGCGCCCGCGGCGTCGCCGTCGACGAGCGATGCAGGGACGTCCAGTCAAGAATCGGAGGTCTCCTCCGGCGAGAAGACTTCATCGGGCAACGAGGCCCCGTCTTCAGCGGCCGATGCAGGATCGATCGGCGATGAAGCCCCAGCGCCGTCATCGGGGCCACCGACCGACGCCGGGCCGTCCGGCGATGACGAATCGGTGTCGCCGGCCGATCAGTCGCCGTCCCCAGAGCAGACCCAAGCACCGGCGACGAGCGATTCGCCATCGGCGGGCGAGACCGCATCGAGGTCGATGACCGTCCCGACGAGAAGGGCGCCGTTGGCCGGACCGACAGCCTCGGCCGACAAAGCCCCGGCCGGTGAGCCGGCTCGAGCGTCGGCAACGAAGGCCTCGAAGAGCGGTTCGGCGCCATCGGGTGAAGATGCATCGACGTCGATGAGCGCCCCGATCGGCAAGGTGTCCGCAGAGCTGGCGCCGTTGGCCGACAAGACGCCGGGCGATGCGCCGGCTCGAGCATCGGCAACGAAGGCCTCGAAGAGCGATTCGGCGTCGGCGGTCGAAGACGCCTCGAAGCCGATGACCGCCCCGGTCAGCAAGGCGTCGTCGGCCGGTCCGACGGCCTCGGCCGACCAGACGCCAGCCGACCAGACGCCGGCCGACAAGACGCCGGGCGATGCGCCGGCCGACCAGACGCCGGTCGACGAGACGCCGGCCGACAAGACGCCGGGCGAAGCGCCGGCCGACAAGACGCCGGGCGAAGCGCCGGCTCGAGCATCGGCAACGAAGGCCTCGAAGAGCGATTCGGCGTCGGCGGGTAAGGACGCGTCGA
>JANQQN010000250.1 GCA_028289325.1 Myxococcota bacterium
AAGCGCAGCGGGACGAGCCGTTGCTTCGCGGTGGCCGTGGGGCCGGTGACCACGATGAGGCCCTTCGCCCCCCGGTCGCGAGCCTCCATGGCCTTGTAGCGCAAAGAGGCGAACCGGGAGAGGAAAGCGCGCCGATCGGGGTCGACGTCTTTGGGGAGATACCGAAGGACGACGACCATCTTGTCTTTCACGTCGAGGCCTTTGTAGGCGTCGTAGGCCGGCTGACCGTCCGCGGCCCGAGCCACGACGCCGTAACCGGCGAACACCAGCGGGCTACGGGCAAACGAGCCGGGCTTGGAAAAGGCCAGGGGCCGCCATGCTTTGTCGACCGGCGGTCGGGTGGTGGTGTTGTTGGCCTGCACCAGCAACACGTTAGGCTCACCGAGCGTCACGCCGGAGGTGAACTCGAACGGCTGAAACCACCCCCCGGCGCCGGCCGGCTTGAGCCCGAGCTGGTCGAAGGCGGAGGCGACATAGGCGGTGGCCCGGGCTTCGCCCGGAGTGCCGGTGAGCCGTCCGTTCATGGCCGGGTCCGTGAGGGCGTCGACGTGACGTCGAACGTCTTGGGCCGCGATCTTGGGGGTTGTGCCCTCGATACGGGCGGCGACGTCGGTCTTTGTCGCCCGGTAGACGACGTTGTCGCGCCCGGGCGACAGTGACAGGAGGCGCCGGGCCTCGGCGTCATCCCATTCGGCGATGAAGATCTGCGGCTTCTTGTCTTCCGTTCGACCCGCGGACCACGCGAGCTTGGTCCCGTCGGGGCTGAACACCGGCAGCCCGTCCCAGCCCGGAGTGAAGGTCACCCGGACCGGCTTCTTGGCCCCCTCGGCGTCGACCATATACAGTTCGAAATTGTTGAAGCCGTGAACGTTGGTGGTGAAGATCAGGTAGTCGCCGGACGGGTGGTAATACGGCGCCCATGACATGTGGCCAAGGCGGGTGATCGAGCGCTTGTCCGTGCCGTCGAGCTTCATCGACCACACCTCGGCCTTGTCGCCTTCGGGATTGAAGCGGCGCCACACGATGCGTTGGCCGTCGGGGCTGAAGAACGGTCCGCCGTCGTAACCTGGGGTGTCGGTGAGTCGAGTGACGCCGGATCCGTCGGCGTTCATGATGTAGATGTCCATCATGTACGCGGGGTCCCGCTCGAAAGCCTTCTTGTCGGCGTCGGACATCGGTTCGGCGTACGCGCGACGGTTGGAGGCGAAGGCGATCCTGGCGCCGTCGGGGGCGTACGACCCTTCGGCATCGTAGCCGCGCTTGTTGGTCAGATTCGCGTAAGCGCCGGTGGAACGGTCTTTTCGGTAGATGTCGAAGTACTCGTCGTAGTCCCAGCTGTAGCGGCGGGTCTTGCCGGAGGCCCGAAACTCCAGCTCGGCCTTCATCTCCCGTTGGGCGTCGGGGTCTTCGTGGGTCGACGCAAATAGATAGGCTTGGCCATCAGGGTGGACCCAGCCGCAGGTCGTCTTGCCGATTCCTGGTGAAACCCGTTCGGTATCGCCAGTTTCGAGGTCGAGCCGATAGATTTGGTAGAACGGATTGCTCGGATCGCGCTCGCTCTGAAAGATCAGTTGCCGGCCGTCTTTCGAGAAGTAGCCCTCACCGGACCGGCGGCCGTCGAAGATCAGCTGGCGGACGTTGCTGAGGAGGTCGGATTCCGTGCGCTCGGGACTCGGCGCCGAGGCGGGGGCGGACGTCGGTCCGTCTACCGCCGGCCGCGCCTGCGGTTCGCGCGGGGTCTGACAGCCGAGCAAAACCCCGACCAGTCCGATACATAGAGGCGTCCAACGACGGGATGGCTGGCCCATGCTTGCTTGCAAAGCGACCTCGGCCATCATCGCCGGTCAACCCCGAGTCGACGAGTCGGCGTTCGGGTCGGCCTGAACTGTGATGCCAAACCAACCCTTGATTCGCGATGGGTCCTGCCCAATGGTCGTCCCCGGGGGAATCGGAGCGTGGCTTCGGACAAGCCGTCGGCCCAAGTCGGGGTTCCGTTGGGCGAGGTCCTCGGTGGTTATCGGATCGTCCGGCTGATCGGCGCCGGGTCCACGAGCCACGTTTATCTGGGGGAGCATGCCCGTCTTGGGCGTCGGGCGGCGATCAAGGTGCTCCACGCCGAGCTGGTGGACAATCCGCAGGTCGTCCATCGGATGTTGACGGAGGCGAAGGTCGTCAACGACATCCACCATCCCAACATTGTCGACGTCACCGATTTCGTGGATCAGGTCCAGCCTCGGCGGGTCGCCCTGGTGATGGAGTACATCGCGGGTCCCGGCGTCGACAGCCTGCGCTCCGATGTGCCGATCCCTTGGCGACAAGCGCTCGGTATCGCGCGGCAGCTCGTCGACGCGGTGGCCGCGGCCCACCGGGCAGGGGTCATCCACCGAGATCTCAAACCCGAAAACCTCCTGCTGGCGACCGATCCGCGGGAAGCATCCCACGTCATTCCGCAGCTGAAGGTCGTCGACTTCGGCATTGCGAAGGTGGCGGGGCCGAACGTGGGTCATCAGACCGCGACCCAAACCATGCTCGGCACCCCCGCCTATATGGCGCCGGAGCAGATCGCGCAAAGTCCGCCGCCGAGCGGCGCGACCGATGTGTTCGCGGTGGGCGAGATCCTGTACGAGCTGCTGGCCGGGGCGCGGGCCTACCGCGCGGCTCGGCTCGCCGATGTGGTCCGGCAGAAGCTTCGGGGCGAGATCCCGGACCTCCCGCTGCCGTCGATACCCGGCCGCGAGGCGCTCGAGGCGCTGATCCGGCGCTGCTTGGCTTTTCGACCCGAGGAGCGTCCGACCCTCGACGAGGTGGTCGCGCTGCTCGATGCTCTGCAGTCGGCGCCCGTCGAGGACCTCGAGGACGACGTGGTGGGGGCGACCACGGTCACCGCCGAAGCCTGGGCCGACCACGAGATGGCCCACGAAGATCGACAGGCGGAGCCGACGCAGCTGAACGAAGTGGTCGGTCTCGCCGGTCAGCGCACCCGCACGGGCTGGCGACCCAACGACGAGGACGTGAATCCGATCGACGACGTGACCGTCGGGACCAGCAACACCACCCATCTGCTGCTGCCCCCGCCGCTCGAAACGCCGGTGGACCGTCGGCCTGAGCCGGCGGATCTCGGCGACCTGGGGGCCATGGAGACCCGCGAGAGCCAACCGCTTGCGGGGGGACCGGGCGGCCCGGCGGTGGAAGAAGACCCCGATGATCCGACCCTCGGGCGGTTCTATGAGCTGCCGGACCTCGACGATGGTTCGGCCCAGGCTTCGGGGTCGGCCGAGGGCGGCGATGACCGGCCATCCTCGCCGGCCGAAGTCCGAGCCCCCGAGGGCCCCAGCCGTGACGTCCCTTCGCACGACGACGATCCGCCCCTCGCGAGCGCAGCGTCGGCGACACCGCCTTCGGCGGACGCCCGAAAACAGCGAGGGGCCGAGGCGCCGGCTTCGTCTCGCCGGTCGCGTGGGTCGCCGCCGGCCGGCGCCGGTTCACGCGCGATCCGCGGCGCTTCAACGGTCTTTCGGCCCAAGCCCCGCGGCGCCACCCCGCAGAACACGCCGGCCCGTCGACGAATCGTGGCCATCGAGCGCAACCGCGCGCGACCGGGCCCGGATCGACCCTCGGCGAGTCGGGACCCAGCCGTGGCGTTGGCGCCGAAGGCCAGTCGTGCGCCATCCCTTCTCGAACGGATGCCGTCGACCTTCGGCGCCGGGCCCGATCGCCTGTGGTTGGTGGTCGGCGTGCCGATGACCGTCGCGCTGGCCATGGTCGTCTATCTGTTGGTGGTGCCGGGCGAACCTCGCCCTTCCGTGCCGCCCGAGCCTCCCGAGCCCCAGGCCGTCGAGGCCTCGGTTCAGGTGCGGTCCCAGCCGCCCGAGGCCTTCGTCGAGGACGCGGACACCGGCGAGTTTCTCGGCAAGACCCCCGTCGGGGTGTTCGTGCCGCCGGTCGGAACGCGCAAGGTTCGGGTGTTCAAGGTGGGCTTCACGGCGCGGGTGGTGGAGCTGACGCCCGACGCGCCGTCGACGTGGGTCCCTCTGATGCCCGAGTGAGCCTTCCCACGTTAGCTCTTGCTGCTCTTGGCCGGCTTACGGGCCCGCGGGATGCCCAGCGCGTCGAGACGGTTGAGGAATGTGCGAAGGGGGATGTCGAGGGCCTTCGCGGCGTCGGTTTGCGTGGGGTACTTCTCTAGCGCCTCGAGGATCCGTCGGCGTTCGAGGGCGGCCATCTCCGCGCGCAAGGTCTTCGGTCGGTCGCCGGGGGATGTCGGCTCGTCGGGGACCCCTTTCGACGCCACCCCGGATATCTCCGGCGGCAACAGCTCGGTGCCCAGCGTCTCTTCAGTACAGGTCAAGACCGCGCGCTCCATCACGTTGCGGAGCTCGCGGATGTTGCCCGGCCACCCGTAACTCAGCAGCTGGGCCTCGGCGGGCCGGGTCAAACGCGGGGCGTTGCGGGCCAAGGACTCGGCGGCGTCGGCGATGAACTGTCGCGCCAACGGGAGGATGTCGGCCTGTCGGCGGCGCAGGGGAGGCATCTCGATCGGGACTTGATTGAGTCGATAGTAGAGGTCCGTCCGAAAGCGGCCTTGCTTGGTCAGCGTCTGCAGGTCCTGGTTGGTGGTGGCGACGACCCGGACCCGACGGCTGGCGTCGGTCCGCTCGTCATCGAGCAGCTGGGCGAGGCGGACTTGGCTTTGCGGGGGCAGGGTGGTGACCTCGTCGATGAAGAGGAGGCCCCCCGCCGCCCGGACCCACGGTCCCTCACGGCCGTCGAGGCTAGCTTCCGATAGGTCGCTGCCGCGCACCCGAACCATCGGTGTCTCCGCCATTGGGCTCTTGGCGTGCAGGGCCTCGACGATCACTTCTTTGCCGGTCCCGGTTTCGCCCTGGACGAGGACGTGGGCCGGGCTCGCCGCGACCCGCCCCAACAGAGCGAAGACCTTTCGGGTCTCGGGGTCTTCGGAAGACAGGGTCTCCGGCTTGTGGTCGCCCACCTCGAGCCGACCCAAGCGGCGGGTGGCCACGTCGAGGAGCTCTTTGGGGTCGTCGCCGTCGCCGGGGACCGCCATCCCGACTTTGACCGCGTAACCGCGACGGTCCAGGGTTCGGGCGAGGGACCGCGATAGATGGTCGGCCTCCGCCGGGCGGACCCCCATCACCATGATCGCGAGCTGCCCGTCGCCGAGAGCGGCGACGATGTCTTGGGCCCCGAGCCGGTCGAACAGCGGTTCCTCGGCCAGTTCGTCGCCCATGTCCTCCGACAGCTGGACGACGGTCACCACCAGGTTGGGGGTCTCGTCGCCGTCCCATAGGGCCGCTTGCAGCTGGTGCTCGAGGTAAGCCCGGGTCCAGACGCGATTCGGTCGAGCGTCCTCGAGTCCGACGATGAAGGCGAGCTCCGCCCGGCCGACCCGGACCCGATCGCCCAGGCTCAGCTCGACGGTCTCCCCCGCCGTTGCGACGCGCTCGTCGTGGGGCGGGGTTCCTTCGAACGGAAGAACGAGCGTGTCCGGGTATTGGGTGCGCAGCCCAATGCCGTGGTCGAGGAACAGCTCGAGGTGGTTGGGTTCGATGCCCGGCTCCCGGATCCGGATGTCCGCTTCCGCGCTCGAGCCCAGCGTGAGGCGGCCCAAGGGAGGGAGGGCGAGCCGCAGGGCGGTATTCTTGCCCCGGGCCACGAGGTAACGGATCTGAGTCACCGGCGGTCTCCCTGCGAACGCGGAACAGGGGCGTGGATCCAGTCCGGCAGGTGTTCGGCCCTGAGTGGTCCTTGCCGCGGCTGGGTCGACAGGTCGTGTACCAGTCGATTGATCCCCCGTAGGTTCTCCGGCCAGTCGGCCAGGAGCAGGGCTTCGGCGGCGCTGGGGTGAAGCTCGAGTCGAGGGTCGTTGTCGGTGCCCCGCTCGCGTTGCCACTCGGTTTGAAGGAGGTCGAGCCAGTACAGGACGTCGCTGCGGCGGGTCCGCAGCGGCGGTACGTACAGATCCCACAGCGCAAGGCGGGCGTAGAGATCTTGGCGGAACTCCCCGGAGCGGGCGAGGGCGGCGAGGTCACGGTGGGTGGCGGCGATGACCCGGACGTCGACCTTCACATTCTTATGCGCGCCGACCGCCCGCACTTCGCGCTCTTGGATGGCTCGCAGGAGCTTGGGCTGTAGGGCCAACGGCATCTCCCCGATCTCATCGAGGAAGAGCGTCCCGCCTTCGGCCGTCCGAAACAGGCCAGGTTGGTTGTCGGTCGCGCCGGTGAACGCGCCTTTGATGTGGCCGAACAACTGGCTCTCGATCAGGTGTTCACCCAGCGCGGCGCAATTGATGGCCACGAACTCGCCGGTTCGGCCGCTGAGCCGATGAAGCTCGTGCGCGATCTTCTCTTTGCCGGTGCCCGTCTCACCCACGATGAGGGCCGGCGAAATGTCGGTCGCGGCTCGGGCCAGCTGGGCGCGCAGTCGCCGGATGGCCAGACTGTGACCCGGGACGTGGTCTCTCGACACATCGGCCGGGTCCTGGTGGCCCAGGGTGTGTCCGTCTTCGTAGACCAGCAGGACGTCGCCCATCCGGAGCACCGAGCCCACCGCGAGGGGGTGCCACCCCCGCCCGGCCGGATGGCCGTTGACCCACGCGCCGTTGCGGCTGTTGAGGTCTTTGCCGACGTGGGACTGCAGGCCTTCGTCCCACTCGATGACGAAGTGGGCGCGGGAGATGGTGGGATGCAGGAGCGGCGGCGACGTGAGGTCGTCGGGGAGTCGCCCGAGCACCACCCGCTCCGGGCCGAGGTCGATAAGCGCTCTAAGGTCGGGCGGGTACACCGCCCGCAGCCGCCCCCGGGCCGCGCGAGCGTCATCCGAACCTTTAACGGCGTGACGGGTCGAGTCGACGGTTTCACCGACCGCGTCGGGGGGGAGGTCCCAGCTCATCCGAGCGCCGCATCATCCCCGGGCACGTCTTCGCGGTCAACTTTGACGCTGGCGGCCATCTTTCGGGTCGGCGCGAAGCCTGGCTGCGATGATTGCGCGACCGCGGGCGCAGGCGTTGCGCGGCCGTTCGATGGATCGACGGCGACGACAGGGGCGAACGCGCATCCCGCACCCTCAGCCCGGTCGGGATTCGAGATCCATCCCGTATTTATTGGAAATCGTTCGCTCGTGAGATGTGGCACGCGGTTCGCTTTGAAAGGCGCGCATGACTCCGAGCCCCGACCCCGGATCGGACCGCCGGCCTGGCCTTGAGGACGCCACCCTCGTCGATGACCCCAACCATCCCCGCCAGCGGGAAATGCGGGCCCTGGTTGATGCTGAACGAGCGAGACTGGCCGATGAAGCCGCGCACCGCGACGATGTGACCCGACGGGGGCAGCTGGTGCCGAACCTTCACGTTAAGGATGAAGTCGAGGGAGACGACGGCTCGGATACGTCGTCGGCGCTGGTGCGGGCGGCGTCGCTGCTGCCTGAGGCGAGCGACATCGACGCCGGCAGCGAACGGAAAACCGTTCACGATTTTGCGGAAATCCCTTTACCCCGGGTCTCTCAAGGGCCCGATGTCCGGTCGCGGGCCGAGAGCCTGACGGAAAGCGGCTGGGTCGAGCTGGAAGACAATCGGCCGATGTCGCTGCCCATGGTGCGGGTGGTCAGCGACGAGAGCCTGGCCAAGGTGCCCGCCGCGCCGCCGCACACTCGACCGATCCTGTCGACCAATCCGCCGCCGGGGCCGGAACGATCGGTGGTGGTCCACCAGGTGTCGCCCTTCGGGTCGGACGCCCGGGTCGTCGCCAAGCCGAAGCGTTTGATCCCGCCGCAGCACGAGACCGTACCCTTTCAGCCCACGCGCCCTGAAGCTCGGAAGGTGTCGGAGCGGCCCGACGGGAACGAGGTTCGGCCCCAGCGATACCTGAACACGGTGATTCAGCCGGCCCCGGTGGTCGCTCGCACCGGCGAGTCTCCGTTGCGACTGGTCCCCGTGACCAGCGCGTTGGGCGCGCTGTTCGTGGCCGTTGCGGCCCTGATGAACGCGCTCAATTGAGGGTGGGGTGCGGTCGTGGGCCGTCGAACCTCATCGGTTCCCTCGGCCGCTGCCGCGTTCAGCCGGAGGGCCAGCTTATTCTGGATAAACCCTTCATGTTGTCGCACTGGTCCGTCCCCTGAGCGATGTATAGCCGCAGCGGACCGCCTTGATCCCGGCCGAGGGGGTGACCGTCGGTCGCGTAGTGGAGCACGCCACCTTCGTAGAGCGCCTGGGCCGGCACGGCCCGAGCGAAGCCATCGTGGGAGGTGAGCTGCACTGTCGCATCCGCGGGGATGCCCGCAGACTTCAGCAACACTCGGAGGCGCACCGCGTGGCCGTGGCGCCCAGGCACGAGCGCGTCCAAGCGGGTGTGCTCCGCGTCGGGGAGGTGGCGCAGCGCCTTCATGCCCAGCTCCACGGTCCGGTCGTGGACGGCGATGGTGAGCAGGGCCGCTCCCTCTCGATGGTCGTCGACGGCGCGGGTCGCGGTGTCCACCCGACGCCGAAGGTCCGCTTCCAGGTCTTGGTCCAGGTCGGCCGTCAGGGCCGAGGTCAGGCCGATGAGGGTCGCGCCGGCGGCGAGGTAGTCTCCGATCTCCGCCAGCGCGACCTGCCCGGAGACCCAATAGTCTGGGTCTGGCAGCGGTCCGCGGAGATATCTTAGGTAGGCGGCGCCGCCGACCGCAGCCACGGGGAAGACCTTCACTAAGTCCGCTCCGGCTTCCGTCGCGGTGACGATCTCCGTGGGCGTCAGCGCGCCCGGGATCACGACCAGCCCTAGCGACCGCCCGGCGCGGATGAGGTGGGGATCGGTGTGGGGGGACACCACGAACCCCGCCTTCGCGGCCTCGGCGGCCTCCAGGTGGGCGACGGTGCGGGCGGTGCCGATGCCCAACACCGCCTGTGGATAGTCGGTGGCGAGGCGGGCGAGAATTTCGAACGCATCGGGGGTGGTGGCGGTGATCTCTACCGCCTGCAAGCCAGCTTCCAGCAGCCCTCGGGCGATGCGCTCGGCGCGAGCACCGTCGCCATCGCGAATGACGCCCACCACGACGGCGGCGCGCAGCGCCTGCTGGGTCTCGACACGGCGGGCTTCGGTCACCGTCTAGGTGGTAGCAGCTCCCGGCTGGACCCGCCATGGCGGTTGCGTTACAGCCGCCGAGTCATGCCGCCGTCCACGGAGTCCCCCGTGCCTCCCGCCGGGCCGTCGCCGACCGGCGGTCCGCCGGAGCCGTACCTGTCCCCTCGAGACCGCCGACGAATTGGCCGAGGGGGCCGCAACAATAGCCTGGGCATCTTCGTTCTCGCGCTCGTCATCGGCTCCTTGCTGGGCGGGACCTGCGTCACCTGCGCGACGCTCTCCGAGCAGGACACGGAGCTGATGTTCGCGCGCGGAGATCGGGTCGGCGTGGTGGAGGTGAACGGCGGGATCACCGAAAGCAAAGAAACGGTCGACATCATCCGGCGCTTCGCGAAGCGCGACGACCTCGTGGCCATCGTCCTGCGCATCGAGTCGCCAGGGGGCGCCGTCGCGCCGTCGCAGGCGATTTTCACCGCGCTTCGGGAGGCGTCGAAGCGTAAGCCGGTGGTCGCGTCGATGGGGTCTGTGGCCGCATCGGGAGGCTTTTGGATCTCGTTGGGGGCCGACTGGGTCTTCGCAGAAGCGGGCACGATCACCGGGTCCATCGGGGTGATCGTTCAGACGACAGACCTCCAGGGGGTGGCCGAAGCGCTGCGGTTCAGCGTTCGGACCTACAAGTCGGGGCCGCTCAAAGACATGGGCAGCGCGTACCGCGACCCCACCCCGAAGGACGACGCGACGTTTATGGCCCTGGTCGACGATATTTACGACCAATTCGTCACCGTGACCGCCGAGCGGCGCGGCCAGACGGTCGAGCAGATCAAGACGGTGGCCGATGGTCGCATCATGACCGGCCGCACGGCGCTCGAGGCCGACCTCATCGACGAGCTGGGCGGCCTTCACGCCGCCGCTAAAAAAGCCGTGCTGCTGGCGTTAGCGCGCACCGATGAGACGGTGCAAACCTCGAGCGCGGCGTACGACGATGTCGAAGATCCGATCTTGGTGTACCCGCCAGATCCCAACCCCAATCTGGCCGAGCTGTTCGGGGCCGGGCTCAGCCGCGCGGTGCGGGATGGGGTCGCGGCCGGCGTTCGGTCGACCCTCAAGCCCGATGAGACGCCGGTCGAGGTTCGCTGAACCGCCCTTTCTCTCGCCTCGGTCCGCCGATAGCATAGGGCCATGGTGACTCGAGACAGCGGCCGGGGGATGCGCACGCAGCCCCGACGGGCGCCCGGCAGCCCACCTCCGCTGGCGAGGCTGACCTTCGAAGCTCTGCTCGACATGCTGCTCGAGGCGCAGGCCATCGAGGAGGTGACCCGGCGCGACCTCCTGAGCAAGCGAGACACTCTGCGGGCGCGCTTTTTGCGCGACCGATTCGGACCGTCGGGTCTCAAGCGTAAGGACTACACCGTCTCCCCGACCGAGCTCGTCGACACCGCGCGGCTGCCCCATCCCGATGCCCCCGGGCGAACCATCGACGAGGACATCCTGGCTCAACTCCTCGCCCAGGCCACCAACAGCCCCTACAAGAAGATCGATCCTCTCGAGCTCGACATGGCGTTGATCACCAAGGCGCTGCCGAAAGGATTCGCCCGGCGCCACGTGATGCTGCCCCTCGCTCAGCGAGGCAACACCCTGACCGTGGCCATCGCGGACCCGTTCGATACCGCGGCGCTCGAGGAGTTCTCGCGGGCGACAGGGCAAGAGGTGGCCGCGGTCGTCGCGTCGAAAAAAGACATCGTCAACATCATCAACAACGTCTACGGCTTTCGCCAGGCGGTGTCGGGGGCGGCGGCCGACGTCAACGCCGGGGCGAAGCTGCAAAACCTCGAGCAGCTGGTCAGGGTTCGAAGCTCCGACGAAATCGACCCCGGCGATCAGAAGATCGTCGCCGCGGTGGAGTATCTGCTCAACGCCGCGTTCGACAATCGCGCGAGCGACATTCATATCGAGCCCAAGCGCGACCAGTCCAAGCTGCGCCTGCGCATCGACGGCATCCTGCACGACATCGGCGAGATTCCCGCCGCCGTCCATCCTGCGTTCGTGGCCCGCATCAAGATTCTCGCCCGGATGGATATCGCCGAAAAACGCCGGCCCCAAGACGGTCGTATCAAGACCCAGCGCGGCGAGCGGGAGATCGAGCTGCGGGTATCGTCGCTGCCGGTGGCCTTCGGCGAGAAGGTGGTCATCCGGATCTTCGATCCTCAGGTGCTCCTGGCCGACGTGGTGGACCTCGGCTTCACCCAAAAAGAGCGGGAGACGTACGAAGGGTGGATCACCCAGCCCAACGGCCTGGTCCTGGTGACCGGCCCCACGGGTAGCGGCAAGACCACCACCTTGTACTCGACGATGAAGTATCTCGCGAAGCCCGGGGTCAATATCGTCACCGTCGAGGATCCGATCGAGATGGTGTACGAACCGCTCAACCAGGTCGCGGTTCAAACCAGGATCGACGTGACCTTCGCCAAGGCTCTGCGAACCATCCTTCGCCAAGACCCGGACATCATCATGGTGGGAGAGATCCGGGACGCGGAGACGTCGGTGATGACCGTGCAGTCCGCGTTGACCGGCCACCTGGTGTTCTCGACTCTGCACACCAACGACACCGCGGCGTCGGTGTCCCGGATGCTCGACCTCGGCGTCGAGCCGTTCCTGCTCGGGTCGGTGCTCACGGGGATCCTCGCCCAGCGCCTGGTGCGAAAGGTCTGCCAAGAGTGCGCAACCGAGGTGTTCTTGACCCAAGAGCAGATCGCCGCCTTGGGCATCCCCGTCGAGCCGGGCGAGAAGCGCAAGCTGCCTGTCAAACGAGGCGAGGGCTGCGTGAGGTGCCGAAACACCGGCCTCTACGGCCGGACCGGCATCTTCGAAATGCTGGACGTGTCGCCCAAGATCCGGCGCATGGTCGCCGACAAGTCCGACGCCAAGGAGATCGGCAAGGTCGCTCAGTTAGACGGCATGGTCCCCCTTCGCCAGGGGGCGATCCGCAAGCTCGCCCAGGGGGTCACGACCTATCAGGAGGTCTTCCGGGTCACCGCGGACACGGATCTCTGAGTTCGGCGAGATTGCGCGGCAAGCGTTGGCGCTCGCTCGGAGCGCCTCGTGGCGATGTCTCGACGCTCGACCATCCCGGACCAGCGTCCGGACCGTCGGCGCCTCTTGCCTCCCGCGGACGCACGGTGAACCCGCCGCACGCGCCCCACGCAAGCACGGTGCAACGTTTGAACAAGTGGCTGGTGACGGCCCTCGGCGATCGCGCCGACGTGCGCGTACAGCTGCCATTTGCCGCCTCTGACGACTCCGAGCCCGAACCCGACATCGCCGTCGTTCCCGTCGGTGACTACGACCACACACATCCGGCTGAGGCGTATCTCATCGTCGAGGTCGCCGACTCGTTCCTGAACGACGCTCGGTCCCTCAAACGCCCCTTGTACGCGGCCGCGGGCGTTTCCGAGTACTGGATCGTCGACCTCGTAGATCGATGCGTGGAGATCTATCGTCCGACCAGCGATGGGGCGGTGGTCGCTTCCGCGGACCATGAGCTCGCGGTGCCCGGGTTCGAAGACGTGCGGATTCGGGTAGAAGCGTTGTTACCTCGTCGGCCGGCTTAACCGCATCATGAGCTCGGCGGCGGGCGGAGGTCTTCCCGGGGCCGCGCCGACACCGTCCTTTGGGCCGTTTCGTCGTCCATACAGATCATGGATGGTGAAAACGGGAGGCCCCAGCGAGCGATATGTTCATGCACGCCACCAGCCCGACGGCGGTCATGCGGGCCCTTACATTCCCCGTCGCTCTGAGCGTCGTCGTGGGATGCTCCGACAACGACGGGGCGATCGATGAGCCGGAGCAGGTCGACGTGTTGGGCGCGCGCGTGACCGTCGATAACGATCGCGGCTGTTACCTTCTGGGCGAGCCGGAGGTCGTGACCACCCGTGAGCCGCAACGCAGTGAAGTCGAGGCCGGACGATGTCGCGAAGTCGGTCCACCGCGCTTCGCTCGCCGCATGTCCGACGATACGTGCTATTTCATGCCCACCTGGTGTTTGCCGGACGACGAGAATGTCCGGGTGGGCTCGCTGATCACTACGTGCGGTTTGAACATGGCCAACTGCGCGGAGTGCACGGAAGACGGCTGTCCCCAACGGTGTGAAGACGTCGGCATCGCCAGCTTCGGGTCTCATCTGTCGGCATGTTACGGTCCGTCAGTCGAAGAGTGCCGTGTGAACTTCGGTCAAGTCAGCGGGACGGTCGGGGCCCTCGTCGACTTTCCTTCTCCGTATCCTGACGCGGTGGCCGTGACCATCGAAACGGAAGAAGCGTCCGGTGTTCTCGGTCTCACGGGCTTTCCGGTCGACGTCGTCGCGGACTGGTCGGGTTTAGGGGTCGATGTTCGTAGCTCCACCGCTGCCGGTGACCTTCGGGGTGCTGGTCCTTATGGTGAGGTGGTACTGACCGATGAACGGGGGCAGCTCGTGGGTGCACTGTGGCGGGGCAACATATTTGCCCGGGCGTTTGATCCCGTGTCGTTGGGGGATTTCGTGATCACCATTGACGGCCCTCGGGCGTGCTTTGTGCACCGGTTCTACGGTTTGACATGGACCCACAATTTCGAGGTCGCCTCCGGCGGCGGCCCTCGAACCTTGACCGTGGGGTCGACGACCACAGTGGAGCTCGGAGGCCGTAGATACAGGTTCCAAGCCCGAAGCAATCTGCGGATAGAGAGCAACGATCTGTTCACCGATGTCGGCGAGTCGTACGTGTCGCTCGTCGTCTGGCGGGAGGCCTCGCCGACGGGCGATTAGTTAGCCACATTCCTGGGTTACCGGCTCGTCGACGCGCCGGCGTCGGACAGTGGCGATCGCCCACCAGACCAATAGGCTCAAAGCGGTGGCCAGCGAGAGCCACTGGGAGCGCATCATAA
>JANQQN010000261.1 GCA_028289325.1 Myxococcota bacterium
GTCGCCTGCGAACGATAACCTGGGGTTTCGCCGCAGGTTTGGCGTCCCCGCCCGGCGTCGCCGGCGCATCCTTCTTCCGGCGGCGGATCACCTTACCCCCGCCTTTCGGACGGGGGTCGTCCGCCTTGACGCGCGCGCCGCCGTCGGACGACTTCTTGACCGCCCGACGGGCGTCGTCTTCGTCGACCGTAGACGAGTGCGATTTGACGTCGAAACCCGCCTTCTTAAGCCGATTGATGAGGTCTCGGTTTTGCAGCCCGAGCTCCTTGGCCAACTCGTGTACCCGTTTTTTCCCCATCAGTTGCTACGCCCTCCTACAGGCTCGCCGTTGTCCCGGATGAGCCCCTCCTCTTGGGCTCGCGAGTGAGGCAACGCGCTCAGCCCGTCTCGCCGCGCCGCCTCCGCGACGATCCGTAATGCCAGAGCGGATGGGCGGATGGCTACCACACCAACATCCCTTCGGCCTAGCTTCGATCCGAGATCGGCCTTGTTGATCGTCAGCGGGACGACCGTGGTCGTCGTAGGGTCTGCGCCCTCCACCGACTGAATTCCCGAGAGCACCCGCTGCCGCGAACGTTCGCTAACATCCTGCGTCGTCAGCAGGACGGGCGCCGGGGGAGTTTCGGATAACGCGTCCAGCACCGCGTCCATTCCGACGGCGGCCACCTGGGCCCGTCTCGCGATGCCCACCAGCTCGACCAGACGATCGCCGAGCCGGCGAACGGCGTCATCGACCAGCGCCGCGGCCGCGTCCGGGGACAGCGGTTTTGCCCGCCCCTTAAAGGCGCGACCGATCCCCTTGGGCCCGACGGCCTTGAGCACCGCCGCCCGCTCCGCCTGGACGTAGACCCCTCGACCCGGGGCCCGATCCAGTAGATCGATCGCCACACGACCGTCGGGGGCCACCACCAGCCGCACCAGCTCGTCCTTTGGACGACGAGTCCGGGTTACGACGCACTGCCGCACCCCCGGCTGACCCCGGCGAGCAAAGCTCGGCTTCGGGTCGCCGGTTCGGCCCTGGTCGGCCCGGTCGTCGGGCTCGGTCCGCGCGGCGGCGGAAGATTGGCGGTTGGTGCTCACGTACCCTTTCCATCGAGGCGATCATCGTCACGCCGTCGCTTCGGACGCCTCGGGCTCCTCTTGTAATAGCTCGGACGGCTCATAGCCGTCTTCCGGACCCGCGTCTTCCGACGACGGCTCCACGGTTTGGCCGTCCTTCTCCTTATGGATGTACACCGCCGCCGCATGCCGAAGCTGGTCGAGCTTGTCGGGGGTGAGCCCCGCCCTTTCGGCGGTATTCTTGACCTCGTCGAGGCCGGCGATGTCCTCGACGGTGTGCAGCCCGGCCGTTTCCAGCTGCAGGGCCAGGGTCTCGCTCATCCCTTTCACCCGCACGATGCGGTCGGCCTCCGGCAATCGGTGGCTGCGATCGGTCGCGTCCCGAAACATCAGTCGAGCCTCTTCGCGAGCCTCCACTTCCTGCCGCTTCTTGGCGTCGACCTCCTCCTGCTTCTCTTCCTCGACGACCCGTACCGCGTCTTCCTTGAGCCGCTTGGCGAAGTCTTCGCCGATGCCCGGAATGTTGGCGAGGAACGTCTCTTCGGTGTTGAGGATGTCCTGTGCCTGCCGGATCCCGTAGTTGTACAGGGTCTGAAGGTGGATGTCGTTGACCCCCTTCAGCCGTCCGAGCGACTGGAACGCGCGCTCCTTGATCTCGTTGACCTTGCTCTCGGAGATGATGTCGAGTCGCCAACCGGTCAACTGCGAGGCGAGGCGGACGTTCTGCCCGCGCCGACCGATGGCCAGCGAGAGCTGATCGTCGGGAACGATGATCTCCATGCCGTGGTTCGACTCGTCGACCAGCACTCGGCTCACCTCTGCCGGTGCGAGCGCGTTACACACGAACCGCGCCGTATCCTCGTCGAAGGGAACGATATCGACCTTCTCTCCCCGTAGCTCCTGGACCACGGCTTGGACGCGCGACCCCTTCATACCTACGCAGGCGCCGACGGGATCCACGTCGCGGTCCGACGACGACACCGCGATCTTCGATCGCGCGCCGGGCTCGCGGGCCGCCGCTTCGATCTTGACGATGCCTTCGTAGATCTCCGGGACTTCCATCTCGAAGAGCTTGATGAGCAGGCCCGGCGACGTGCGGCTGAGCACGATTTGCGAGCCGCGAGCCTGTTTGTTGACGTCGAGGACGTAGGCCTGGATCCGATCGTTGACCCGGTAGGACTCGCGCGGACACTGCTCTCGGACCGGGAGCACCGCTTCCGCGCGGCCGAGGTCGACGATGATGTTTCCGCGCTCGAACCGGCGCACGACTCCGGTCGCCAGCTCCTCTTTGCGGTCGGAGTACTCGTTAAAGACGTTCTCTCGCTCCGCCTCACGAACCCGCTGAATGATGACCTGCTTGGCGGTTTGGGCCGCGATGCGCCCAAGCCCCGCCTTGTCGATCGACATCCCGAGTGAATCCCCGATCTGGCAGTCGGGATCCAGCTCGACCGCCTCTTCGTAGAGGAGCTGCGTCGACGCGTCGTCGATCTGTTCGACGACGGTCCGGAACTCGAACAGCTCGACCTCCCCCGACTCCTCGCTGAAGTGCGCCTCGATGTCTCGGTCATCCCCGAAGACCTTGCGGGCTGCGGTCAGCATCGCGGCCTCGAGGGCCTCGACGAGCAAGGACCGCGAGATGCCTTTGTCTTTCGCGACCTGGTCGATGATGGTGTTCAGGTTATCCAGCTGCTCCATAAGCAAACCTCTTCAGAACTTGAGCTCGGGCTCCAGGTTGGCCTTGGCCACGTCGGCGACAGGCATCGTGTATCGATGCCCATCCACCTCGACGGTCAGCACACCGTCGTCCGAGATCCCGATCAGCTCGCCGGTAAACACGCGGCGGCCATCGATCTTCTGATATGTCTTAACCTTTACTCGCTGGCCGATGACCCGCTCGAAATGCGGTGTTTTGGTCAGCGGCCTGAACAGCCCCGGTGACGAGATCTCGAGGTTGTACTGGCCAGAAACCGCATCCTCCACGTCCAAGACGTCCGATATGACCCTCGATAGATGAGAGCAGTCGTCGACGGTCACCCCGTGATGCTCGTCGCCCGGAGGCACCGTATCGACATACATGCGCAAAATCGCGCGTCCCATCTCTGTGACGAATTCGACATCGACGAGCTCGTACCCTTCGCGCTCGACGACCGCGTTCACCAGAGCTTTCGCCCGTTCGGCTGTGGTCGTCTCGCTCAAGGCCTCCTCCGATGACGTCGTGACTCGAATCGAAGCCGGTCTTCGGGGTGCTTCGTCGCTCACGATGGCCGTTCGGAGACGGCAAAACACAGCCCGAAGCACAAACAAAAAAAGGTGGGTCGCCCTCGCGGGCCCCACCTTCATTTGGCTTTCGCCGCAGAAAGGCTTCCCAACCTTGGTGGACCATTCAGGACGTTCGCGCAAGCAAAAAGCGTCATCGCCTCGTGAGGATCCGCATGCCGCCGCCGGCCCCGGCGACTACAGTCGAACCGTGGACGTATTCGACGCGATTCGACTTCGACGCTCGGTGAAGCCCGAGCGCATGAAACCGGACCCCATCGACCGAGAGACATTGGAGCGCCTGTTCGAGGCCGCCAACTGGGCGCCATCCCACGGTCTGACCGAGCCCTGGCGATTCATCGTGTTCCAGGGGAACGCGAAAAAGCAGCTCGCGGAGGCGATCTGCTCAACGATGGCCGACGAGGGGCAAGACACCCTGCCGGGCGACGATCCCCGCCGGGCGAAGATCGCCCTCAAGACCGACACCGCCCCGGTGGTGGTGGCGATCGTTTGCCAGCCATCCACGAAGCCCAACATCGTAGAGATGGAAGAGATCGAATCGACGGCGATGGCGGTGCAGAACCTCCATCTCGCGTGCCGCGCACTCGACTTGGCCGGCTTTTGGTCCTCAGGAAAGAAGGCTTTCCACCCCAAGATGGCTTCGTTCTTGGAGCTCGAGGCGCCCGCTCGTTGCCTCGGTTTCTTCTACATCGGCTATCCCGCCAACGAGTGGCCGATCGGTCAGCGCCGGCCGTACCAAGAGAAGGTCATCTGGAGAGAACATCGATCTTGAGGACCGGATCGGCGATCCTATGTTGTAGTGCGAAGGCGTAAGCGCTACATTAGGAGCACCGAATGATATTCGGATGGCTCTCGAGCCCCGCTCAGCTCGCAAAGCGCGACTGGGTGGGGCTTTTGTTTTTGTTCCGCTGACCGCGAACGCACACCGGGTGCGCGCGCGACCAACGACCCAGCGCTTCAACGGACCGGTGTTGGCGGCGTTGAACCGGTGCGGCGCGGCGCCACCACCATGTCGATGGTCAACGGGTGTCCTTCGACGGTGACCTGCGCTGATTCGCCCCCCACATCGCCCTGTTCGAGGTCCAGCTCGACGGTGAGGGTCTCGGCCTTCAGCTCGTCCTGGCGCGCCTGGCACACTTGAAGCAGCGCCGGGCTGCCGGATAAGCCCAATCGAATCCGATCCGCAAAATCCAGCCTCAGGTTCTTCCGCTGAGCCTGCACGCGCGCCAGCACCTCACGAAACAGCCCGTCGGCGCGGAGCTGATCGTCGAGCTGGGTGTTCAACACAACCACGCCGACCGGCGCGCTGGCCGCGGCAAAACCCTCTTTTGCCTCCACCGACACCACGAGCTCCTCTTTCGTCAGCGCCAGCGCCGCGCCGTCGACGGTCAAGGTCACTTGTCCGTCGGCATCCAGCGCGCGCTTCAGGTGATCGGGGTCCTCGGCCATGATCGCCTTTTGCGTCGCCTTCATCTTCGGCCCTAGCCGTCGACCGAGGGCCTTGAAGTCCGGCTTCACCTTGTAGGTGACGAACTCGTCGGCGGCCTCGGTGAAGGTCACCCGGTTCACATTGAGCTCCTCGGCCATGATGTCGGCGTACTCGGCCAACGACGTGGCGCGAGCGGGATCCGCGAGGATGATCTCCGCTTCCGCCAGCGGCTGCCGCGTCTTCAACTTGTTGTTCGCCCGAACCTGAAGCCCGAGCGACACCAAATCTCGAACCTCCTGCATGTCTTGCGACAACATCCGGTCGATGCGGGATGCGTCACCGATGGGGAACAAACGAAGGTGAACGGAATCCGGGTGCCCCTCTCCATACACATCGACGACCAGGGCTTGGTACATGTCCTCCGAAGCGAACGGCAGGAACGGCGCCAGCATCAGCGCGAGATCCCGCAGGCACTGGTAGAGGGTCCAGTACGCATCGAGCTTGTCCTGTTCGCGGCCTGGGGCCCAGAATCGCTCCCGAGACCGGCGCACGTACCAGTTGGACAACCCCTCCACGAACGCGCTCAAGACCTGCGTCGCCTCGTACGAACGGAACGCGTCCATGTGTTCGACGACCTGGAGCTTGGTTCGTTCGAGCTCCGACAGCACCCACCGGTCGAGGAGCGCGCGCTGCTCCGACGGCCGCCGAGCCCCTTCGTCGGCGACGGGATCGAAGCTGTCGATGTTCGCGTAGGTGACGAAGAATGCGTAAACGTTCCGCAGCTTGATCGGCAGCTCCTTTTGCTGCGTGCGTACGTTCGGCAATGAGTGTCGGGTGCTATTCCACGGCGGGTTCGACGCGTAGAAAAACCATCGAAAGGCATCCGCCCCCGGCGCCGGCATGCCCTCGTACTCGAGGATCACCCGCTGGTTTTCGGGCAGATTCGGCACTTCCGCCGCCCGGACGTCGGGGGGACCGAAGCTCAACTTGAGCGCTTTTTTGTCGGTGGCACTCAGGAGCACCACCCGCCGGGGAAAGACCGGATCGTTGGCTTTCTTCGGCTTGGGGACCGGCTTGAGCACCACCTTGCGCCGAGCTTTCGGATTATCGCGCCGATAGAGGACGACCTCCGAGCCGGGCCTCAGATCCAGGCCGTCGAAGTCGTCCTGCGCGATCATGGCCTCCCCTTTCTTGAGCTCGGGCAGGCCTTTGGCGTACGGCGCGACCTTTCCCGACACGGGCGCGAACTCCATCCGGACGGAGTCGAGAATGACTTCGGGGGGCGTGTAGTTGCCGCGCGACTTGGACTCCTTCTTGCCTTCCTTATCGAGGACGTGGCCGAGCACGATGCACCGGCGATACGGGTGCGGGGACTCGGTCTCGTCGAAGATCAGGTTGCCGATGGTCATCAAGGAGTAGAACCAACCCCGGGTCTGATCGATCGCTTCGGTGATGAAGTCGGCGGGATACGACCGGGCCAGCGCTTCTTCGCTCCCCGGGACGTGCGGATAACCGAGCTGCGCGAACGGCATGCAGCCGGAGTCGAACCAGCAATCGATGACCTCGGGAACGCGGCGCATGGTCCCGCCGCACGCCGCGCACTCGAACGTGACTTGGTCGATCCACGGCTTGTGGACCACCAGGTGTTCGGACAGGGACGGATCCGCCGCCTGAGCCGCTTTGAACGCCGCGAACGCCTCCGGGTTGCGGGCCTCGATCGCCGCGCAGGACTCGGGGGCCTCCATCGTTTCGCATTCGTCGCAGACCCAAATGTTGAGCGGCGTCCCCCAAAAACGCTCCCGCGACAGGGCCCAGTCCACGTTGCCATCCAAGAAATCGCCGAAGCGGCCATCGCGGATGTGTTCCGGCTGCCAAACGACCTCCTGGTTGTTCTCGATGACCCGGTCGATCTTGGCGGTGGTGCGGATGAACCACGCCTGCCGCGCGTACTGGATCAGCGGATCGTCGTCGGATCGCCAGCAGAACGGGTAGTCGTGGCGATACACCTCGCTGTGGAGGAGCACTGCCTTATCCTTAAGGTATCGGATGAGCCCTTTATCGGTATCCTTGACCCACACCCCCTCGAAGCCGAGGTCCGCCATCCGGTCGGTGAACTTGCCGTCCGGCCCCACCGCGCACAGCATTTCGATGGCGTCGTCGCGCTGCTTCTCGTTGCGCCACGCCTTCCAGTCGTCCTCGCCGAACGCCGGGGCGAGATGGACGAGGCCGGTACCGGACTCCAAGGTCACGAAATAGTCTCGACTCGACGTATTGGACCGGTCGCCGTGGATGACCCGCCAGTACCGCTCGTCGTCGTCGGGCAGCGCCCGCGAGTAAACGTCGAAGGGAGGAAGGTACCGGCGCCCAACGAGCGCTTCACCCTTGATCGTTTTTTGAACCTTGAGGTCTCGCTTGAGCTTCTCGGCCAGGGGCTCGACCAAGGCCTCGGCGAGGATCAACGTCTCCCCGGTCTCCGCGTCGTCCACGTAGGCATAGTCGTAGTCCCCGTGAACGCCGACGAACGTATTGGAGGGCAGGGTCCAGGGGGTCGTGGTCCAGATCACCAGGCTCGCGTCTTCGTCGCGGAGGGGAAACTTCACGTAGATCGACGGGTCGTCGATGGTCTTGTACGCGTTTCCGACCTCGCCCGAGCTGAGCGCGGTTCCGCCCTGCGCCCACCACCAGACCACCTTGTGACCCTGGTACAGCAGATTTTTCTCGAACAGCTTCGACAGCGCCCACCAGACCGACTCGACGTAGGATTTGTGGAAGGTCACGTAGGCCTTGTCGAGGTCGACCCAAAAGCCGATCCGCTCGGTCATGTGCTCCCACTCGTTGGTGTACCGGAACACCGACTCGATGCACTTCTTGGAGAAGCGCTCGACGCCATACTCGATGATCGCTTCTTTACCGGAGATCCGGAGCTCCTTTTCGACCTCCACCTCCACGGGCAGGCCGTGGGTATCCCACCCCGCCCGCCGCTCCACGTGATAACCGCGCATGGTCATGTAGCGGGGAAACAGGTCTTTGATGACCCGGGTCAGGACGTGGCCGTTGTGCGGCAGCCCGTTGGCGGTCGGCGGTCCTTCGTAGAACACGAAGTCCGGCTTGCCCGCCGTCAGCTCGAGACTCCGCTCGAACACGTTACGCTCTTTCCAGAGCTCGAGGACCTTGCGTTCGAGCTCCGGAAAATTGGGCACGGCTTGGTCGAGCTTGGGGAACACCATCGGGCTCCGGACCGTAGGCGCGGCGGTCCGCTGTTGCAACCGTCTTCCCCACCCCAGGTCTGGTAGAAGAAGCATATGAGCTATCTCGCGGCGGTAGTGCAGCTGAGCACGTCCGATGATCCCACCGGGTCCCTGCAGCGGGCGCTGAACGGGATCGATCAGGCCGCCGACCGGGGCGCGCAGCTGGTCGCGCTTCCGGAGAACGTGCACTTCATGGGGGCGGAAAACGACAAGCGCGACCACGCCGAGCCTCTCGAAGGCCCGACGTTCGCCGCCTTATCCGCGAAGGCCAAGCAGCGGCAGGTCTACTTGCTCGCGGGCAGCCTCCCGGAGACCAGCCCCGATCCCCTCCGGCCCTACAACACCTCGGTATTGTTCGGTCCCGACGGGGCACGGCGCGCGGTGTACCGAAAGCTGCATCTGTTCGACGTGGCCCTCGGCCCGGGGGCCACCCATACCGAGTCCGCGGCCACCACCCCCGGCGAGCACGCGGTGGTAGTCGAGACCCCGCTCGGGCGGTGGGGCCTGACCATCTGCTACGACCTGAGGTTTCCGGACCTGTTTCGCGCGCTTCGCCGGGCGGGGGCGGAGATGATCTTCGTCCCTTCCGCGTTCACCATCCCCACCGGCCGGGACCACTGGACGACGCTCCTGCGGGCTCGCGCGATCGAAAACCAGTGCTACATCGTGGCGCCGGCCCAGGTGGGCGAAAACGGCCCCGTCCGCCGCACCTACGGACGCTCGATGATCATCGACCCCTGGGGCACGATCCTGTGCACCTGCCCCGACCGACCGGCGGTGGCGGTGGCGTCGATCGACCTCTCCGCGGTCCACGACCTTCGGCGCCGGCTTCCTTGCCTCGAGCACGAGCGCCGGTTTCAGGTATCGACAGGACAGGCGTGAGCAGTGCGGATCGTGGGCGGTGTGTGGGGCGGCCGGCGCTTGGCCGCGCCCCGGACCAACGATACCCGGCCCACCAGCGACCGGGTTCGCGAAGCGCTATTCTCGATCCTCGGTCCGCTCGATGGCCAACGCTGCCTCGACCTGTTCGCGGGCACGGGCGCGGTGGGGCTGGAGGCCCTCTCCCGCGGCGCGGCCCATGCGACCTTCGTCGAGAAGGGATCCGCGGCGCTCAAGGCGCTGACCGCCAACCTCGCTTCCGTCGGAACCCCCGTCGACCGCTACACCCTGCTCCGAGCCGACGTCCGGCGCGCGTCGGCCCGGCTTCGAGGCCCATTTGCCGTGATCTACGCCGACCCGCCGTACGACCAAGTGAACGACCTCACGTCGATCCTGTTCTCCATATTGCAATCCAGCTTGTCGGAGGACGGGGTCGCGATCATCGAGCACCGCCGCCGGGATCCGTCACCGATTCCGCCGGCCGGATTGGTCGGATCGGACGTGCGGTTCTATGGGGAGACGGCCCTCGCGTTCTATCGGCACTGCGCGTAGAACCTCTCGCTAACCTGTCATCGTACCGGGGGGGCGCCGACCTGACGGCACGGCGGTGGGCTTGACGAGGCCGCCATCGACGAAGCGCTGATGCGAATGCGCCCGGCCTTGGCCGAGCTTTCGTAGCGCCGGCCGCTCAGCGCCGACCGCGCTCGATGGTGTGAACTTTGAGCATGTTCGTGTTCTGCTCGTCGGTGAACGGGATCTTGGTGGTCATGACGATGGTCTGACCGGATTTGAGGAGGCCTTCATCGACCCCGGCGTTTTCGACCGAACCCAGTAAACCCTCCACCGACGTCGGCGCCACGAGCTTCAGGGGCCGCACGCCCCAATACAACCCCATGCGCCGAACCTCTTCGTCGGTCTTGGCCACCCCGATGACCAAGCACCGCGGCCGCCAGTTGGCGACCAAGCGGGGGCCCAGCCCCTGGTGGGTGTAGCTGACGAGGGCATCGGCACGGATCTCGTCGGCGGTCACCACCGCCGCCCGACAGATGGCCCACGCGTGGCTCGAGCGGAGCGACTCCACGAAGTCGGGGGTCATGAACGCCTCCGGCGCTTCTTCGGCCGAAGCGGCGAGCGCGCTCATCGTTTCGACCGCCCGCACCGGAAACTGTCCCGCCGCCGTCTCTTCGGACAGCATCACCGCGTCGGCCCCGTCGAACACCGCGTTGGCGACGTCGGAGACCTCGGCGTGGGTCGGCCGCGCGTGGGTGGTCATCGACATCAGCATCTGGGTGGCCACGACGGTGAGCTTGCCTCGCTCGCGGGCCATACGAATCCCCGTTCGCTGCACTCGCGGCACCTGTTCGGGGGGCAGCTCGACCCCGAGGTCCCCGCGGGCGATCATGATCCCATCGCTGACGTCGATGATGTGTTCGAGGTACTCGACGGCCTCCGGCTTTTCGATCTTCGAGATGATGGGGACGATGCGGCCGTGTTGCCGCATCCGATCCTGGAGGCGAGTCACGTCGTGAGGGGTCCGCACGAACGACAGGGCCACGTAGTCGACGCCGAGGTCGAGGCCGAACTTCAGGTCTTCGAGGTCCTTGTCGGTCAGCGCGGGGATGGAGAGCATGGACCCCGGCAGATTGATGCCTTTGCGTGAGGTGAGCACCCCGCCGACGATCACCCGGCAGCGAACGTCGGGGCCCTCGATCTCGAGGACTTCGACCCGCAGCCGACCGTCGGCAAGCAGAATCATTTCGCCTGGTTTCACGTCTTGGGCGAGATGGGGATAGGTCGACGGAAGGCGCCCCGAGGCCGCCGTCCCCGTGAAGTCGCCCTCCGATGAGATCACGATCTCTTGGTCGGGCTCGAGCTGCACTTCGCCGTCGAGGGTTCCGAGCCGGATCTTCGGTCCTTGGAGATCCTGCAGCACGGCGATCGGGCGCCGCACTTTGGCCTCCACGGCTCGGATTCGCGCGTACGTCTCCCGGTGGTCGTCGTGAGTGCCATGACTGAAGTTCAGGCGGGCGACGTCGAGGCCGGCTCGAACGAGCTGCTCCAGGACTTCAGGTGATCGGGAGGCCGGCCCGATGGTGCAAACGATCTTCGTGCGCCGATGATCTTTCAACGCTGGCTCCGCCTGTCGTGTACCTTAGGTCGGATCGGATGGCTATTCGGGTCTGCGGATCGCGCGGCGAGTCAAGGCCGAACCGTCTCGATTGAACGCCGCTTCAGAAGCGGTCGTCAGTGTCGTCGTCGTCGTCGTCCACGGTGTCGTCGTAGTCGTCGTCGTCGTCGTCATAGTCGTCGTCGTCGTCGTCCACGAACCCCACGTCATCGTCGGCGAGGTCGTCATCCTCGTCGCTCGCCAGGCCCGCATCGTTCTCTTCGTCGCTCCCGCCGAAGGGCGGGGGCAGGTCCTCGGTGTTGAGGGTGAGCTCGAAAGCGACCTTGCTCCGGAGGGCGGCCATCGCCGACAGGAGCTCCTCGAGGCTTTGCGCGAAGGCTCGATTGCGGCTCGCGGTGGGCTTCGCACCGCAGTTCGGGCACTTGATCGCGTTGGGTCGCTCGAGAAGGTGCTCGATTCCGACGTCGTAATCGGCTTCGCACACCTGGCACTGAAAGGTAATGCTGCTGCTCATGGCCACGGATCGTCGGGCGCAAACGAGGCCCCGGGCCCGGGAGATTGGTGGCATCGGGCGCCGTTGTCGAGAGCCTTGCGCCAAAAAAGCGGGCGGCGCGGCGCGGGTCCGCCGACGGATGATGTCAGCCCACCGCTCGCTTGGCCCGTTGCCATCGGTCCTCGAGCTCATCGAGGCTCAGCTGTTCGACCGATCGCCCCTCGGCGCGGATCTCCCGCTCCATGGCCATGAAGCGGGCTTCGAATCGGTCGACGGTCCCGCGCAAGGCGTCCTCGGCGTCCGCGTCGAGGAATCGGGCAAGATTGACCAAGCTGAACAGGAGGTCCCCGATCTCGTGGCGGACCGCGCTCGCGTCACCGTCGGCGACCGCCTGCCGGAGCTCGGCGAGCTCTTCGTCGAGCTTGTCGAGCGGCCCCTCGGTGCTCGGCCAATCGAACCCGACCCGACTCGCCTTCTCGGTCAGCTTCTGGGCTCGCAGCAGCGCGGGTAGCGCGCGGGGCACGCCGCCGATCGCGGACCGGTCGCCCTTCTCGCTCCGCTTGATGGCCTCCCAGTTTCGCGGGCCGCCATCGGTGCCCTGGTCCGGCTCGAACACGTGTGGATGCCGACGGACGAGCTTGTCGGCGATGGCATGGGCGACATCGGCCGCATCGAACGCGCCCTCCTGCCGGCGGATTTCAGCTTGGAACACGATCTGAAGGAGAAGGTCGCCAAGTTCCTCGCGATGATCATCAGCCGTGCCGCGGTCGATCGCGTCCAAGACCTCGTAGGTCTCCTCGACCAAGAACGGCTTGAGCGTCTCGAGCGTCTGTTCCCGATCCCACGGACAGCCATTCGCCCCTCTAAGGCGGGCCATCAGACCTACGATCCGCTCGTAAGCGGCCCCAAAACTTGCTCTTTCGGCGGTGGTGGGCGATTTGATCCGCTCGTCGTCGCTGAGCGGCACAGGCCGTTTTTCTTCCATTCGTGCAATACACCTCAGCACCCATAGGCGCAGATCACGCAGTTTTATTCACAACTGCGAGCTTACGATCTCGCGAAAGTGCACAATTCTTAGGCAGTCCATCGAAACCCTCGTGGTCCAGGGGGGCTCGAAAGTTCGGGGCCCGACTTGCCCACAGCTTATCCACAAGGCCGTGCGGATTCTGAGAACGAAATCGGGAAAAGCGGCCCTCTGGGACTTTGCGGGGGTCACCTCAACGGGGACGGATCCGACGGCGGATCATGCCGAAGACCAACTCGATCTCCCCCACGCCCAGCGCTCTTCCCGCGACCGCATACAGGCCCCCCGCCGCCACGACGAGGGCGGCAAGGACGGCGCCGTTGGCCAGGTTGTCGCCGTTCATCCACACCCGCTGGCTGGCGACGAGACCGGCCAGCGCGGCCCCCGGCGCGATGGCCAACAGGCACCGTAGGGCATGGCTGAACACCGCGGGGCCGGCCGGGGTGGGCACCGACGGGGTCTCGGCGCGGTCGATCCGGCGCATCCCGGCTTGGAGTCGAGCCCCGAGGACCAGGACCTGCGCGAACGCCCCCGCGAGGGTGGCGAGGGTCAGACCTTGGATTTCGAGCGGCCCCCGCAGTGACCACCCGAGGGCGGTGGTGGTGACCAAAGACGCCGAGGCGGCCACCACCGGCGTCCGGGTGTCGCCGAGCGCGTAATACGTGGGCACCGTAACCCGGACCAGTCCGATGGGGATGAGGGCGACGGCCATGATGCGAAGGAGCTCGGCCGTGAGCAGGCCGTCCTGCGCCGTGAATCGTCCGTGTCGAAACAGGACGCCGACGATCGGCTCCGCGAGCACGAACAGTCCGACCGCGGACGGGACGGTGATGAAGTTCGTGGCCCGAATGGCCCGACGATAGGTGGCCAGCAGGGCGGCTCGGTCCCCTTTCGCCGCGTGCTCCGAGAGGGTGGGCAGGGCCGCGATAGAGATGCTGATGGCAAAAACGCCGAGGGCGAACTCCTCGAGCCGGGTGGCGACGAAGTAACAAGACATCTGCCCGGTCGGAAGGGTCGACGAGATCCAGCGAATGACCACGATGTTCAGCTGATACACGGCGACCCCGAACACGGCCGGGCCCATCCGCCGCAGCAGTTCGCGAAGCCCGGAGTGGCTGGGGTCCCACCGAGGGCCGACCAGCAGGCCGACCCGCCGCAGGTACGGCAGCTGGACCAGCAGCATCACCAACCCTCCGACGCTCAACGCCCAGCCGACCGCGATGATGGGGACCGAGAAGTAGGTCACGCCAATGATCGCCCCGGCGATCATCACCGCATTCATCAGGATCGGCGCCGCCGCTGGGGGGCCGAAGACCCCCTGTACATTGAGCGCCCCGCTCGCGACCGCGGTGAGCGAAACGAAGAGCAGAAACGGCATCATGACCCGGGTCAGATCCGCGGCGACCCGGGCCCGCTCCTCGTCGAACCCGCTCGCCAGCAGCCGAACCGGGACCTCCGGGAAGGCCATCTGCACCGCGACCAGCACCACGAGCACCGGCAGTAGCGCGCCGAGGACCACCGCGCAGAACCGGCGCATCGCCGGCAGTCCCCCCGCCTCCTTCTCCGCCCCCAGCAACGGCACGAAAGCGATCATCAAGGACCCCTCGGCCACCAGTCGGCGGAGGATGGAGGGAATGGTCTGGGCGACCACGAAGGCGTCCTGCGCTACCCCGGCCCCGAAGATGTTGACCATGATCGCGTCGCGCAGATAACCGGCGACCCGGCTCAGGAGGGTGAAGCCCCCGACCACGCCGGCCCGGCGGGCGATGGTCGCCCCCTCGCTGGGCGCCGTCCGCCCGCCTTGGCTCGATTCATCCGTCACGGGCAGTGCCCTGCCCCGTCAGCAGACCCTTGACAAGGTGGGGACGGCAGACTAACCAGGCCCACCCTGGCGCCGATAGAGCCGCCGGTCGAAGAGGAAACCACGTGGCCAATCATCCTTCCGCCAAGAAGCGTTACCGCCAGAACGTCAAGAGAAATGCCCGTAACACCGCCCTCCGCTCGCGCATGCGCAAGGCGATCAAAGAGGCGCGCCTCGCGATCGAAAACGACGCCGAGGACAAGCGAGAGATCATCGAAGACGCGGTGGCCGAGGTCTATCGGACCAAGTCGAAGAAGGTGATCAAGTCCAACAAGGCGAGCCGCACCGTCTCCCGACTGATGCGAGCCCTGGGCGCCGAGACCACCACCGCCGCCGCCGAATAGACGGCCCTACTTCTGCCAGCGCCCACCGGGCAGCAGATACTTCAGCGACGCCGGCAGGTCGGCGACGATCCGATCCGGGTCGGCTTTGATTTGACGCGGCTTGTGCCGGTGGCCGCCCTCCACCAAGAACACATCGAAACCGAGGGTCCGTGCGGCCTGAACGTCGGTCTCCGTGTCTCCGACGTACACCGCCTGGGTCGGAAGCAGCGGATAGCGGTCCCGGATCAGCTGGGCTTTGAAGCGGCCACGGTGGGCCTTGTCGGGTCGCCGAGGCGGCGGCGGGGCTCCGGCCAGGGTCGACGCGAAGTATTTGGCCAGCCCCAGGGAAGCGAGCTGGCTCAGCAGCGCCTCGGCGTCTGAGCGCAGGGTGACCAGACAGATCGGGGTCTTGGTGTACACCTTGCCGAGGAACGTCTGCACCCCCGGCCGCAGCACATCGAGCAACAGCAGCTCCGGCGTCTCCAGCCGCTCGTCGAAGCGCTGCTGATAGAGGCGGTGCTTGGTGGGGAAGATCTTCGAAGCCTTGATGATGTCGGCGATCGGCTTCCCGTCGCGTCGCCAGTGCCAGTACTCGGCCTCCGGGATGGGGATGCCTTTGACGTCCGGCATCTCGCACACCGATACGTACGCGGCGTAATGGCGCTGACGAACGTCGAGGACCGTTCCGTCGAGGTCCAAAAAGAGCATCGCTCAGCCCGCGGCCGGCTCCAGGGCGCGGTGACCGATGTCCCGCCGATAGTGCATGCCTGGCCAGGAGACCAATGACACCGCATCGTAGGCCTCCGTCGCCGCATCCCGCAGACGGGGACCGAGCCCGGTCACGGCGACGACCCGACCTCCGGCGGTGACCACCCGGCTCTCGTCGAGCGCGGTTCCCGCGTGAAAGACGCGGACGTTCGGCCGGCCCGCAGCCTCGGCCAGGCCTTGGATGGGATCGCCGGTTCGGGGTCGACTCGGATAGCCCTCGGCCGCCAGCACCACGGTCAAGGCGGCCCTCGGGTCGAACGCGACCGTCGACGGGTCCAGACGCCCGTCGGCCACCGCGCGAAACAGCGTGTACGCATCGGACTGCATCCGAGGCAGGATCGCCTGCGCTTCCGGGTCGCCGAACCGAACGTTGTACTCGAGGACCTTGGGGCCGTCGTCGGTCAGCATCAGGCCCGCGTACAAGACCCCCGAAAACGCACGGCCCCGCCGACCCAGCTCGTCGACCACCGGGCGGAGACAGGTCGCTTCGATCTCCGCCAACAGCGATGCGGTGGCCCTCGGCGTGGGAGAATAGGCGCCCATGCCGCCGGTGTTGGGCCCTTGGTCGCCCTCCCCGACCCGCTTGTGGTCCTGGGACGGCGCGAGCACGGCCACCGCCTGCCCGTCGGTCAACGCCATCACCGATAGCTCCTCGCCGATCAGCCGCTCCTCCACGACCACGCGACGCCCCGCTTCGCCGTACGCGCCGTCGAGGCTGGCCGCGATCGCCGCTTCCGCCTGCTGGCGATCGTCGGCCACCACCACGCCCTTGCCCGCCGCGAGACCGTCGGCTTTCACCACCGCCATCGGGAGGCTTCGCGCGAACGCGGTCGCGGTCTCGACATCCGTGAAGGAGCCCCAGCGGGCGGTGGGCACCCCGGCTGCGGTCATGATCTCCTTCGCGAAGGTCTTACTCCCCTCGAGTTCGGCCGCGGCGGCGCTCGGCCCCAGCACGGGAACGCGCTCCGCTCGCAGTCGATCCGCCAGGCCGGCCACTAACGGCGCCTCTGGGCCTACGACGACCAGGTCGACGTCTTCGGCCTTCGCGAGGTCGACCCAACCGTCGACATCCGACGCGGGCGCCCGGCGCCAGGGGGCGACGATACCCGCGTTGCCGGGCGAGACGAGGATCTGTGGGGCCTGGGGCCCCCGGTGCAGCGCGTCGGCGAGGGCGTGCTCACGCCCCCCGCCGCCGACGATGAGCACTTTGGGCATCAGATGCCTGCCTTGAGCAGCAGTCGCCGGACGGTCAGGCTGCTGGGATTGATGAGGTACGCCTCGGTCAGCTCCTGCACGGCCCTCGGCCGCTCCGGCGTCTGGAGGTCGAGCCCGGCGATCTCCACCTTTGCCGCCAGCAGCCCGGGGTCGCTGCGCAGCGCCGACTGGTAGTGATCGCGCGCTTTGTCGAGCTCCCGATACTTGGCCGTGGCCCGGGCGAGGAGCAGGTATCCCAGCGCCGAGCCCCGCTCGACGGCCAGGAGCTTGCGCGCGGCTCGACGGGCCCGCTGGCGATCGCCGCGGTCGAGGGCGAGTTGGGCCTGGTAGATGAGCGCGGTCATGTTCGCGTCGTCGAGGCGCAACGCTCGCTCGATCGCGGCCTTCGCCCGCACCCGGTCTCCCATGTGGTAGAACAGCAGACCGATCGAGGAGTTGGCGACGGATGCGTTGCGCTCGTCGATCGCCGCGCGCCGGAACTGATCGATCGCTTCGTGGACAGCGAGCGGGCTCAGCGCCAAAAGCCCGACCCGGCTTCGGGTGTCGACGGACTGCGGGTCGACGTCGGCCGCCCGGCGCATCAGCGCGAAGGCCTGCGCGACGCCGCCCTGACGCAGATACAGACCGGCCAGAACGCCCTTGAGCCGCGGATCTTGGGGGTCGTTGGTCAGCGCCTCCTGCAGCTTCTGGATCGCCGCCGCGGTCTGGTCTTGCGCCGCGAGGGCGCGGCCCGCGAGGACCAGGACCGCCGGCTCCCCCGAGCGGGCCGACTCGGCCTGGCGAGCGTACAGAGACGCCGTCGTTGGCGAATTGACGAACAGCTCCGCCTCTCCGCGGACGAGCAGAGCGGCGGGATCGCGGGACGCGTAGCGAAGCGCCTGGGTCGCCAGCTCCAGCGCCCGCGGGCCCCGCCGCCGGCGCAGCTCCGCCCGCGCCCACCCGGCATACACCTGGGCCCCACGGCTGCCGTACAGTTTGGCGCTGTTGGCGAGCTGCCGGTAGTACACGACGGCCTGGCTCGAACGGTCACTGTTGAGCTCGAGCTCCGCGAGCGCCAGCAGCGCGGCCTGGGTGTCGCCGCCGAGCGCGAGGGCGCGCCGGTAGTACTGCTTCGCTTCCTCGAGCTCGCCGACTTCCTCCGCGACCCAGCCGTAGACCCGATGGGTGGCCGCGTTCGACGGGTCGGCTTTCAGCCGCTCCGACAAGATCTGAAACGCCGACGCGTACCGGCCGTGTTTCGCGTAGGCTTCGCCGAGGACCCGGTCCGCGCGCCGCAATTCCGGCAGCAGCTGTTTGGCCCGCTCGGCCTCCTGGATGGCCAGCGTGACGTTGCCTTCCATGTAACACTCGGCGAGCAGGAGCTTGGCCCGCCCGTCGGTCGCGTCGCGCTGAAGCGCCGCATCGGCGCCCGCGCGGCATCCGTTGAGATCCCGCCGCCGCAGCGCGATCGCGCCCAGCGCCCGGTGAGCGGCGGCGCTTCGGGGCTCGAGGCGGGCGGCATACCGAGCCGCGCGCTCCATCACCCGGAGCTCTTCAGGCGGGATCATCGCGTGTCGCCACACCACGAGATTCTCGACATACCCGGCGATGGCGTCGGCGTCTTCATCGTCCAGCAGCAGGGCTCGCTGAAATCCGCGGTCGGCCTGTCGATAGCCGCGCCAGGTGTCTTCGAGATGCCGCGCCCTCGCGGTCACCAGATGCTCCGCCGCCGTGCCGGATACGTCGGGATGCGCGAGGGCCCACTTGTCGCGGTATCGCTGCAGGGGACTGGGCCCCGTCGGTCGATCCGCGCCACCGCTGGTGGTCAACCCGCTCACCAGCCGTCCGAGCTGATCCCGTTCGCTGTAACCGAGGTAACCGACCCCGCCGATGATCATCAGCAGGAGCACGGGGGTCACGAGGCGGCCTAGATTGAAGTCTATGCCCGGCGTCGAGAACCGCGCGCCGGCGGCGCTGTACGGATAGATGCTGGGCGCATCATTCGTCAGGCTGGCCAGATACGCGAGCTCCTTGAATCGGGAGATCGGACCGAAGTCGATACCGTCGCGGGAAAAGTCGTCGGTGGCCGCGAAGGACCTGCTCCGAATGCGCGACCGGAGCTCCTCCAGGGTCATGGGGCCCGACACCAGCCCGTCGGGGCTGCGAACATGCCACTGAGCCCCCATCCCGCTCGAGGAGACCGGCGCCGCCACCGCGTCGCCGTCCACCGCACGGCGGTCTTTTTGGTGCGTATCACAAAGGCCGATGACCTTATCGAACTCGTCGACGAGCGCCGTGCCACACACCTGGCAGGTGCTGGGGGTGGTATCGACGACGGGGGGCCCCATCTGGCCCGCGAAGCCCACGTCGCCGGAGCGAGGGGCGCTGCTGTACGCGGGTCCCATGTCGTCGGACAGGCTCAGGTCGAGCGAGGTGCCGAAGCGGGGCGCACCATCGTCGCGGCTCGACGTCGGGGCTGGGGGCGAGAACGACGTCGGCGCGGGGGGAAAGGACGTCGGTCCCGGCGAAGGTGGCCCGCCGGGAGCGTTCTTGTGGACCGTGAAGCCTTGTCCACCCCCGAAGCTCAGGGGCCCGGATGCGAAGGCGCTAGCCCCCGAGGTCATCGGAGCCGACGGCGCCGCCCGAAGGTCCGGCGTTCGCGTACTGAGCACGTCGCCGCTATTTCCCAGCAGGTCGAAGCTGACCGGACCGGAGCCGGCGAGATTGCCCGAGCCGGCGAGATTGCCCGAAGCACCGAGGCTTCCGGTCGGCGGGGGCCCAGGGAACGGTTGCGGCGCAGCCCCCACGGCGGACAGCGGCGAGCTGCTGATCGGCGCCCCACCCTTCTGCACCAGTTTGACGTGGCCACAGTACGGGCACTGCGCGCCGATCGGCGTGTCCGACAGCTGCGCATCGTCGATGGTGTAGGTCGCGGTACAGTTCTCGTTCTCGCACTCGATCCGCATGAGGGCCCCTGCCGTCGATCGTCACTATCGACGCCGCCGCCTAATGGCGAAAGTGTCTCACGCCGGTGAACAGCATCGCTACCTGATGCTCGTTGGCGGCCTTGATCACTTCGTCATCCCGAATGCTACCTCCAGGCTGGACGATCGCGGTTGCGCCCGCCTCCGCTAGGACATCCACTCCATCCCGGAACGGAAAGAATGCGTCGGACGCGACCTGAGCGCCCCGAAGCCGGTCCGGCGCTTTGAGACCACACAGCTTCACCGAATCGACCCGACTCATCTGACCTGCGCCTACTGCGACGACACGGTCCGACCGTCCGAACACGATCGCGTTCGATCGGACGTGTTTCGCCACCACCCAGGCGAAGCGGAGGCCCGCCAGCTCGTCCGCGGCCGGGGCGCGATCGCTCACCACCTTCGCCCCCGCGAGCTCCGCACTCAGGCCTGGCCCCTCGTCGGCGGACTGAACCAGCATCCCACCCCGGACCTGCCGAATTTCGAAGCCCGGGCGGGCGGGCGGCCGCCACGCCGCGGGATCTTCGAGCAGCAGGGCCCGGAGGTTCTTCTTTTTGGCGAGAACTTCGCGCGCGGCGTCCGTGTATCCGGGTGCGATCAGCACCTCGAAAAATGCCTCGGTCAATACCTGGGCCGTGTCCTCGTCGACGGTCCGGTCCACGGCGACCACCGCTCCGAACGCTGACGTGGGGTCCACCGCTCGCGCATCTTGCACCGCCGTCGCGAGCGCCGAAGCCCGCGCGGCGCCGCAGGGATTGTTGTGTTTGATGAACACGGCCACCGCGTCGTCGCCGAGGGTGGCGAGGTCGACACACAGCCCGAACGCGCTGTCGAGGTCGAGCAGGTTGTTGTACGACAGCGCCTTGCCCTGGAGCTGCTGCGCTGCCGCCAACAGCGACGGGGCTCGGCCCACCTGTTCGTAAAAGGAAGCCGTCTGATGAGGATTTTCGCCGTAGCGCAGGGTCTGCCGTCGGGTGAAAGCGAAGGTGAGCCGATCTGGCGGCTCGGGGGGCGGAGGCGGGGTCGCGGCGTCGACCGCTTCCCCCTCGGGCTCCTGCGTCTGCGTCTCGAAGAAGCTCGCGATGACCGAGTCGTATCGGGACGTGTGCTGGAACACCTTGCGAGCCATCCGGCGCCGCAACGCGGACGCGACGCCCTCCTCGCTTTGCAGCGCGGCCAGGACCTCGGGGTAGTCCTCAGGATCTACGACCGGAAGCACATGCGCATGATTCTTGGCGGCGGCGCGCAAAAGGGTCGGCCCGCCGATGTCGATCTGCTCGACGGTGTCATCGAAGCCGGCCTGCTGAGCCAGCGCACCTTCAAAGTCGTACAGATTGACCACCACCAGATCGAAGTAACCGAGGCCCTGGGCCTCCATTTGGTCACGATGGTTCGCGATATCCCGTCGAGCCAAAATGCCGGCGTGAATTTTTGGATGCAGGGTTTTGACGCGTCCGTCGAGCATCTCCGGCCAACCGGTGTAGTCACTGAGCGCGACGACGGTCAGTCCAGCGTCCGCAAGAACCCGGGCCGTTCCTCCGGTCGAGACCAGCTCCACCCCGAGCGCGGCTAGCCCTTCCGCGAAAGGGACGAGCCCGGCTTTATTGGTCACGCTGAGCAGGGCACGCGGCGAAGAAGCGGCTCTCACCCCGCTCGTTTAGCAGAATTGAGCCGCGAGATCAGTCGTCGAGAACCGGCAGCAAGTGATGCCCCGGGGTTGCTGGTCCACCGACGACGATGTCGTCGCCGTGGAGGAATGACGACAGCGAAGCCTCGCCCGAACGAAGCTTGTCGAGGCCGCTCGCCTCGACCTGGCGGATCCGCTCTCGGGTCAGATTCATGATGTCTCCGACCTCTTCCAGCGTGATCCCGCCTCGCTCGGCGACATCGAGGGCACACGTCTCCTCCAGCTGCCAGACCTCCATCCCGGGAAAATTGATCTTGATGGAGCCGGTCATCGGATTGACGTCGAGAAACAGGTGATACCGGCAAGCGACGTAAAGACACGGTCGCTTGCCTTCCCGGCAATCGGAGCGATGCTTGGGTCGCTCGTACTCCAGGACCACCGGCAAGCCTCCCTGCGCGATGAGCCGTCGTCGGTCGCGCAGCATCTGCTTACGCGCGATGGTCTGACTGCGCCGTCGGGCGTCTTTGCTTCCTCCACCGGCGCGTGCGGGTAGCTCGGTCAGGGCCTCCGACAGGTCGTCGTCGTCGACAGGCTCCGGTTCAGCGACGGTTTCGTCAGGGTCGTCGTCGGCCCCAACGGGGCCGGTCGTCGCGTCGGCAGGCTCGATCCCGGAGAGGTGTTCGGCCGCGGGAAGAGAGCTGTCCGCATGCCAAACGTCAGCGCCGTCCGGACCGGACGCCTCCTCCCATTCGACTCGGCGGCCGTGTTCGGATCTATCGGCGCTCGATGGGTCGGGCGCCTTCAGGTCATCGGAGGACGGGGACGAACCGCCGTCCCTCCGGCTCACGTCCGACTCCGACGCCCCGCACCTCGCGCGGCCCGACGGGTCCCGCGGCTCGGCGCCTTCGCCGCCGCGCTCGTGCCGCCCTTGGCCCCCCGCCCTTTGCCTACCGCGGCTTTCTTAGTCCGAGCGCGGGTGGTGGTCTTCTTCTTGCGACGGGCGGTCGGCGTCGCCGCCGCCCGCGCGGCCGCCCCTCGGGGCGTCGACCGACTCGCCGTCTTGGGCGTCGAAGTCCCCGCGTTCTTGACGCTGGCCCGGTCGAGCTCTCCGCTCCACTTTTCGAGCGACTTCAGCCACGCCTTGGCGTCTCGCTTGAGATCGCTCAACTCGGACCGCAATGGACCTTTCGACCGGCGATCCAGCTCTCGATGCCCCAGGTCTGCCTCCGCCGCCCCGAGCACCTCTTCCATGGACACCCGAACCAGGGCCAGCTTGGCGCGGACCGCTTGGGCGGCCCGAGCGAGCTCTTCCAGCGTATCGCCTTGGTCCATCGCACGACGAATTTCGTCGACTCGACGGATGACCTCGACGGGATAAATCCCCCGGGACCCGCGATGCTTGCCTTTCTGTCCGACCCGGCGACTCCGCGGAAGTAAGCCCAGCTGAACGTACTTGCGAAGGGTGGCCTCGGTCAGAGGCTCTCCCACCTCGTCGAGAACCGCCAGGATTTGCTTGGAAGAGAGGCCTTCGGGATAGGTTCGCTCGATCTCTTGAAGCTTTCTTGCCGACAGCGCCATTACGCCCGTCCTTTGAAACTAAGGGTAGGGGGAGACCGAAGGGGTGTCAAGGGGCCTTCCCGGAAGGTCCCTTTCAAACGATTCCATTCAAAATCGATGACCAGCCCCTCTCCAGGGCGTTAACCGGCCGCAGGGCCGGTCAGAACTCCAGGGAGAGGGTTCGTGCGCGCCCGGCGGGGATGGTCACCGTTCGCTCCTGGGGCGGGAGCCCTTTGACCCGAACGCGGACCCGGACCGGCCGACCGGCGGGAACGTCGCTGAGCGTCAAAGGCGTGACCCGTCCGTCGGCCTCCCGCCCGTCTACGGTGACCGTGGCCCCCGCGGGAACGGTCTGCACCCGTAAAGTGGCGGCCGGTTCGAGCTTGAACCGGATGGCCGGGGTCCCGGTGTGGACGGCCGCGGTCAGGATGCGCTGGCTCGTCGCGTATCCTGCCTTTCGGACCTCGATCCGGTGGTCGACGCCCGGGATCAACTCGACGTGGAACGGGGTCGAGCTCGACTGCCGCTCCCCGTCCACCAGCACCACCGCACCCGAAGGCTCGGACTCGATCCGATAGCCGGAGTTCATGGCCTCCGCGCCGTCCGCGCCCTCCCCCCCCGCGAGCACCTCCTGCACGAGCGGCATAAGCCGATCCCGCAGGGCGTAGACGGTCCCCGCCAGCGCGGCGAGGAGGACCACGGTGACCACCAAACCCCACGACGAGCCTTGGGGCTCAGGCTTGGGACGCCGTAATGGGCGCGCGACGGGGGTGGTGCGAACCGTGGGCCGGGGAGCCGAGGCGAGGTCGAGCTCCGGTACGGCGTCGACCCCCGGCCCGCCGAGGTCGAGTACGCGTCCTTGGCCCGGTCGGTGTTCGACGTCGGCCGAGCCTCGCGCGCCGGGCTCATGTGACCGAAAGTCCCCGGTGACCTGCAGCTCGCCACCGAACGACGGGTTGCCGGTCGATTGAATGTTATCGCTCGAAAAGCCGAACTCCGCCCGCACGGCGTCCGTGGAGCGCGCGGGCACGGGCACCCGACCCATCGGCCCCGTCGGCTCTCCAAGAAGGATCGGCGCCGACTCGGTCCCGACCTCGGCCGGCGGCGGCTGAATGTCCCAGCTCTTGGGTACCGCCCTCATCGACGGCCGTGGCCGCTTGGACGACATGGTGACCCCGAAGACCTCTTCGTATTTTTGGGCCTCATCCATCGAGGCCAGCGACGGCCGAACGGTGACCGGGCGCCGCATCGGATCGCCGGCCGGCGACACCAGCTCCCCAGTCGGGGGCTGTTCGGGATGCTCGACCCGACCATCGACCAGGTCTTTGATGTACTGAGCGAGGGCGGCCTGGCCGGCGTAGTGGGTCATCGCGGCCTGAAACCTCTCCAGCTCGAGGTGCATCTGCTGGGCGGTCTGAAAACGATCCTCCGGCGGTATGGCCAGTGCGGCGTCGAGGATCTGAAGGAACTGTCGGGGCAGATCCGACCGGACCTCCTCCACGCTGCGCACCGGACGAGCCGGCGAGTAGTCCGGCGCCCGCTCGAGGTTGGGATCGTGCAGCCGCTGGTTGGTCAGCAGCTCCCACAGACAGATCCCCAGACTGAACAGATCGGAGCGACCGTCGACCTGCTCTCCGCGGGACTGCTCGGGCGACATGTAGCCAAACTTGCCCACCGCCCCCTTGGCCTGCACCCGGGTCAAGCCGGCTCGAGCCTTGGCGATACCGAAGTCGACGATCTTCACCGCCCCGTCGACGGACACGATCAGGTTGTGGGGAGAGACATCGCGGTGGACGAGGCCAAGGCTCACGCCCGTTCCGTCGGTGAGCGCGTGGGCGTAGTGCAGCCCCTGACACACCTGGGACGCGATGTTCGCGACGTGCTGCAGGGGGAGGTGTTGGCCGATGGATCGGAGCTTGCGGCGGATGTCGTCGACCGTGTAGCCGGGCACGTACTCCATGGCGATGTAGTACGTGTTGTCGACGAGCCCGAAGTCGTAGACCTGGGCGATGTTGGGGTGGTTGAGCAGCGCGGCGAGGCGAGCCTCATCCTCGAATAGCTTCACGAAGGCGCGGTCGCTCGCCAGCTGGGGCAGCACGCACTTGAGCACCACCGGCTTGACGAATCCTTCGGGACCGATCTTTTCCCCGAGGTAGACTTCTCCCATGCCGCCGACGGCGAGCCTCTTCCGGAGCCGGTAGCTGCCGAGGCGGTCCACACCGTGATCCTAGCAAGGTCGACGCCCGGAATCATCCGAATGCCCGCCACCACGCGGATCGGTGGTCATCCTTTCACGGCCGGGGCTCAGACAGGGGCGCGCCAGGGTCGTACGCGAGCCGGCCATCGCCGTAGACCAGCACCACCCGACCGTACTCGCGGGGGGTGAACAGCAATAGGCTTTGATTCTTCGCCGCGCCGTAGATCCGTTCGAACCACTCCTCGGCATAGTCCTGGGGCGGTCGACGACCCGCAACGCCGAGACCGAAGTCCACGCCGGCCGCGTTTCGGCGGCGGGCGACTTCGTGCCCGAGGACGGTGGTCTCCGCCTGCTCGGTGAGGATCGCGAGGTCGAGTAGGCGCAGGCCATCAGGGTTCAACACCTCGGTGTCCGCGTCGTTCGCCGCCCGCGCCCGAGTCGAAACCAGCTCCTGCCGCGCGGTGTTCAAACGACGGCGCAGATCTTTCAGCTGAGGCCGCCGGGACGACAATGCGTCTTCGGCCACCATCTGCTGGATCCGCGGCTGATTCACGGTGTTGAGGGCGATCAGTCGGTCCGTGAGCTCCTGGACCCGATGCACGCCCTGCACGACGGCGGCCGCGACCAGGAGCCGGGGCAGATGCTCGGCGTCCTTCGCGGCGGGTCCGTACGCGTTGAGAATGATGGTGGGCCGCCACTCGTAATCCCGGCGCAGCGGCATCAGATCCGCGTCGGTGATCTCGCGGGGGGGAAGGAAGTCCTGGCCCCGATCCCGCCGCGGAGGGGGCGCGAGGTCCATCCTTTGAAGATACTTCCACAGGGGACTGAGCCGCGGCTGGGCGTCATCCTTGGCCACCTTGGCCAGGGTGACGCCCCCGCCGGGCTCAGATCAACCGTCGGCTGACTTTGACGCTCCGCAGGCTCCGCTTGCGTACGCCGCGCCGGGTTCCGACCTGCGTCGGAACCCGCCGAGTCCTAGTCTTCCAGGCGGCAGGCGGCGTTGGGGTCGTCGTCGGGACAGTCGGTGACCACGAACCCGTCGATGATGTCGAACAGGCGATCGATGGTCGAGCCCGAGGCCAAGGTCCAGACGTCGTCGTACGACACCGACGAAGCCATGTTGATGGTCAGGATGACCGCGCCGTCGGCGTCAGCGAGGATCGACCGGCCGGTGGCCACGTCGGGCAGCGCTACCGTGGCCTGGGCCGGGGCATAGATCAGCCAGGTTCGGCCCCCTTGATTGATCTCGGTGCGGGTGACGGTGATGCCGTTGACGGGGCTGGTAAACGTTACCTCCGCGTCCCCCTTGTCCACCGTCCCCGTGGGGAAGGCGGGGAAGGTGCCGGTGACCGTCTGGTCCGCCTCCACTCGGTCCACGCGGTTGAGCACCGCGGACACCTGGAAGCCGTCTCCGCCGCTGGCGACCAGGCCGTCGATGTCCAGGGCCAGCGACAGCAGTACGGTCTGGCTGCCTTCGAGGCCGGAGTGCGGCGGCGCCAGCGACAGGGCCAGCTCTCCGTCGTTCAACGCCGGCGTGCCCGGACCGAACGGGTTCGAGACCCCACCCACGACGCAATTGGAGGTGGTGCTGCCCTCCCGGAGCAGGCCTGCGCCCAGCCCCAGCGGAACCAGCCCTCGCCCGTCGACGAACGAAGCGGCCAGGACCACCGCGCCGCTGGTGCAGGTGCTGGTTTGGGTAAGGGGCAAGTCCGGCATGTCGACCGTCGACAGGATGCTGAGGGGCTGGGTCAGGATCATGTCCTGCGCCGCGTACTGGCTGAAGTTGGCGATACAGACCTCATCGTAGTTGGGCAGGTCGGCGTCGCTGCAATCGACGCTTTGACCCGGCACCGCCACCTTCGGGAACTGTTCGGTGGTCACGGAGGTGTTCACGCCATGGTTGAACAGTCGAAGCAGAGGCAATACCCCCTCCAAGATGTCCGTGATGGGAATGTCCGCCGTTCCGCCGCCGAGCAGCCCTGACAGCTCGGTGATGAGGCTGGTCAGGTCGCCGATGGCCACCTGACCGCCCAGCGCCCACGACGCCGAGGGGCCGGGGGCCATCCGGGTCAGATAACAGCCGAGATCGTCGGGGCCAGGCACGATGGGGCCCACGCATCGCTCGGGCCCGGCGGTGATCTGGGAGTCGGCCAGAGTCAGCAGGGTCCCCGTCGGCAAGGGCAGCTCCTCGGGGATGGCGCTGCTCAGGACGGCCAGGGCGCTGGTGTCGGTGGGCAGGATGTCGCCGATCAGCGACTCGGCCCCGAAGTCGAGCAGGTTCGACGGGATCGCCGGCCCAGCGAAGCCGAACTTGATCGCGTCGTTGGTGGTCCGGGACAGGTCGAGAACGCCGCGGATACCGCCGGCCACGGTGTTGTCGTTGTCGCGAGGCAGCGGAATGTAGATGTCCGCGGTCCCGGGGGCGATGACCGTGAACAGCTGCCAGCCATCCTTTTCGACGGTGACCGAGTCGAGCCCGGCCGTCGCGCCAGCGAAGGTCACGCTTCCGTCCGCGGCCGTAGACGCGGTCGACACCGTCGCCCCTTCGATCACCACGACCGTCGCGTCGGCGACCGGCGCCCCTACGCCATCCTCGACCACGACCACCCGTACGCTCTCGGCGGGAGCGCTGAGGAAGTTGGTGATCGTGGCGCTGCCCTCGCACGCCACGCCGCCGGTCACCTCGGCGGTGATGGTGGCCGCACCGCCGGTGGCGCCGCCCGTGGCCATGTCGCCGGCCACCGACACCGCGTCCGCGTTGTCGGACGCCCACGTGAACGCGACCCGGCCCAGCGTCTCTCCGGCGGCGTTCTTCGCGCTCGCGGTCAGGGTGACCGTGGCGCCGGTGGTGATCGAACCGTCGCGGGTCGACACCGAGCAACTCTCGATCGACGAGGCCGGCGGCGGCGCCTCACAGACCCCGCTCACGCATACGTCGTTGCCGGTGCAGTCGCCGTTGACCTGGCACAGCTGCGCTCGGCACAGCATGTCCGGCCCACACACCTCGCCAGCGTCGCAATCGTCGTTGTCGGCGCACGTCACGGAAATGCAGGTGCCTTCCGTCTCATCGGGGTCGAACAACACTTCGGAGGGGAGATTGCAGATCAGCGGAAGCACGCAGTTCAGGGTGTCGATGCACGCCCCACCTTCCTCGACGCACTGGGCGCCGCAGTCCACCGGATCCGCGGGATCCGAGTCACTGCTGCAGCCCGCGAAGGCGACGGCGATCAGGCCGACAGGGACACAGAGGGTGTGGCGTAAGAAGTATCTGACCATTCGAAGAGAGCTCCTGGGTCTTCGCGCGGATGATCCACGCTCGGCCTTCGTTTGGGGGAAATGTCCCCCCAGGTTGGACGTGGGTACTCCACGCCCAAAAGCGGGGTCAACCGATCCCCGACCGACGCCCGCGCTGGCTAGCATGGCAAATGACGCGGCAAACCGCGTCGTAGTGACCGCGTACACCTAGGATTTACCGCCGCCGCCTCTTTTGCGAGATGCCCAGCGATCCTTCGTCCACCCGGGCCGCTCGGCGCGCTCGCCGCCAGCGTGGGTGCCGTGCCCGTATCCGTACGTCATCGGCGCGGGTTCCACGACGGGTTCCGCGGGCTTCAACCGAGGCCCCGGGGGGCCGGACACCTCGGGCACCTTGACCTCGCCTCGGGCCAACGACCGCGCCGCAGCGCGTTGAACGGCCTCCCGCACCGCGTCATCGGCGATCGACGCGGTCCACGTGGCCACCGCCTCGCGCTGGCTCTCGGTGAGCGGCCGAGGCGGCGGGGTCGGGGGCGCGGGGCGCTTGCGCCTGGACCCTGAGCGCAGCCGCACCTCCCGCACCGTCGACGGGCCGACCATCCGATTCAGTCGGTCGATGATCTCGGTGCGCAGGAAGGTCAATTCGGTGAGCCAGGCGCTCTCGTGGACCTGAAGGGTGAGGACGCCGCGGCGAAAGTCCACCGCGTCCGCGTGGTCGGTGACCGGCGGCCCGATCCGATCGAACGCGGCCAGGACTCTTCGAACCTTGGCCGGCCCGGCCTTCGGCCCGCTGGCGCCGCCGCCCCCTCGCCCGGTGACGTCGTCAAGAAGTCTTGCGAGGATGTCGCCGACGGCGACCGGCCGGCGTGAACGCCCCGCCATGATCGGCCTCGCCCGCCCGGGGACGGGTCAGGCGTTCTCCTGCAGGAAGCGCTCGAGGCCGCCGGCGATCGACAGCAGGTTGGGGGTCAGCAGGTCGACGATGAACTTCTCGACGTGAGGCTTCACGGTGCCGGCCAGGAAGCTCGGAACGCCCGGGATCCCTTTGAGCTGAACATCGAGGTGGCCCCGGATCTTGAGCAGCGTCCCGTCGCCGTCCTCGAGATACTCGTTGTGGCCCTGGCAATCGACGTTCTCAGTGAAAAGCCGAGTTTTGATCCTCCAGTCGCAGATCCAGGCGGGCTCCGTCCACGTGGCGTAGTCCGTCCACGCGAGCATGTCGGGGGTTATGATCTTCTGTGCGATCTTCGGAACCGCGGCCTTGGCCTCCCAGACGTTGACCAGCTTCGTGAGGCCCGGTTCGGGCTCTTCCCTGCTGTTGACGGTGATCGCCTTGATATCCGGCAGATAGGGCAGCATCTCGGGCAGTCGGTCTCGGTACGCCGAGTAGACCACCGGCCGCGGAAAGGCGATGCGGGCGTCGGCTTCTAGCTTCATGGACCGTAGGTGCCTCGTCCGGGCGGCGGGTGCAACCCGTCGTGCTATGGATCGCACGAAGCCTCGGGGCAGGACGGTTAGCCGTTCCGCTTGCCCCCCTACGAGTCCTGAGCTAAGCCCGCGGCGATGAGCAGCACCGCCGCACCAGGCCGCATTTCGCAGGTCATCGGCCCCGTCGTCGACGTCGAGTTCCCGCCGGGTGCCCTGCCCGAGATCCTCACGGCCCTCAGGACCACCAACACCGCCATCAGTGAGGACGAAAACAACCTCGTGCTCGAGGTCGCGCAGCACCTCGGTGAGAACACCGTCCGCACCATCGCCATGGATTCGACCGAGGGCCTGGTCCGCGGCAGCTCGGTGGTCAACACCGGCAGCCCGATCAAGGTCCCCGTCGGCCCCGAGGTGCTCGGCCGCATCCTGAACGTGGTCGGCGAGCCCGTCGACGATATGGGCCCCGTCGACGGCAAGAAATACGACGCCATTCACAAGCCGCCCCCGCCCTTCGTCGAGCAGTCGACCGAGGTCGAGGCGTTCGAGACGGGCATCAAGGTCATCGACCTGCTCGCGCCGTACATGAAAGGCGGCAAGATCGGCCTGTTCGGGGGCGCCGGGGTCGGAAAGACCGTGCTGCTGATGGAGCTCATCAACAACGTCGCGACCAACCGGGGCGGCTTTTCGGTCTTCGCCGGCGTCGGAGAGCGGACCCGTGAGGGCCGCGACCTGTACGACGAGATGATCGAGTCGAAGGTCATCGCGGTCGAACGCGACGACGATGGCGAGCCCGTGCGGGACGAGCGGGGCGAGGCCAAGCTCATCCCCGGCGAATCGAAGGTGGCCCTCATCTACGGTCAGATGAACGAGCCGCCTGGCGCCCGGGCGCGGGTCGCCCTCACCGGCCTCACTGTCGCTGAACACTTCCGCGATCAGGGCCGCGACGTGCTGATGTTCATCGACAACATCTTCCGGTTCACCCAGGCCGGTTCCGAAGTGTCCGCGCTCCTCGGTCGTATCCCATCCGCGGTCGGTTACCAGCCGACCCTGGGCACGGAGATGGGTGGCCTCCAGGAGCGCATCACCACCACCTCCAAGGGCTCGATCACCTCCGTGCAGGCGATCTACGTCCCCGCCGACGACCTGACGGACCCCGCGCCGGCCACCACCTTCGCCCACCTCGATGCAACCACGGTGCTGTCGCGAGGCATCTCGGAGCTCGGTATTTACCCGGCCGTCGACCCCCTCGACTCCACCAGCCGCATCCTGTCGGCGGAGGTCGTCGGCGACGAGCACTACCGGGTCGCCCGGTCGGTGCAGCAGATCCTCGCCCGCTACAAGGAGCTTCAGGACATCATCGCCATCCTGGGGATGGACGAACTGTCGCCGGAAGACCGCGCGACGGTGAACCGGGCCCGCCGGATCCAGAAGTTCCTGTCCCAGCCGTTCTTCGTCGCCGAGCAGTTCACCGGCTCGGCGGGCAAATACGTCGAGCTGAAGGATACCGTCCGGTCCTTCGCGGAGCTGGTGGAAGGCAAGCACGACAGCATCCCCGAGAACTTCTTCATGTACGCCGGGACCATCGATGAGGTCGTCGAACGGGCCAAGAAGGCGGGAGCGATCTGACCATGGCGCTGAAGGTCGCGATCGTGACGCCCGAGACGGAGGCGCTCAACATCGAGTGCGACGAGGTCATCGCGCCGGGGATCACCGGTGACGTCGGTCTGCTGCCCGGCCACGTCCCGCTGATCACCGCCCTCCGACCAGGCGTGCTTTCGGTGTTCGCGGAGGGCAGAGCCAGCCACTTCGCGGTGAGCAGCGGGTTCGCGGAGATCGAGCAAGACGTCGTCACCGTGTTGACCTCGTCGTGTGAAGCCCGAGACGCGATCGACGTGGATCACGCAAAGAACGCCCTCAAGGAGGCCGAAAAGGCCCTCGCCGACATGGCCGAAACCGACCCGAAGTTCCCGGAGCACAACCGGGTTCGGCAGCGCGCGCAGGCCCGCATCGACACCGTTTCCCGGTAACGAACGCGGTAGAGAAACGCCCCGTCCTCCGAAGCTCCCTGTTTTCAGTTACTGGTGATGAACAGCCGCGTTCAGAAGCCTCCCGGTTTCACTGACCGGTGATGGACGAACGCGTTCACGAGGCCCCCGGTTGTCGGTCACGTTGATGCGGGGCGATCACTCGCCCACGTAGATGACTTCGACGTCATCATCATCGTCCGGGTCATCGACGTCGTCGCCGGTGAGCCGGGCCGCCTCCGGTACGAACGGCCGGCCGACGGTGGGCGCCACCGGTGCGGGCGGTTCGGCGCGGCGCTCGTCGACGAGGCGCTGGAGGTGGCGCACCACCGCGTCTACCCCTTCGCCGGTGACCGAAGACACGGCAAAGAACGCGATCCCTTCCTCGTCGGCCATCTGCCGGACCGCGTCTTCGTGGGCCCGGGCCTCGGGCAGGTCGGTCTTCGTCAGGAGCACGATGCGGGGCTTGAGCGGAAGGTCGTCCGAGTAGCGCACGAGCTCCTCGTTCAATACACGATAGTCGGCCACCGGGCTGCGACCGTCCTCGTAGGACGCGGTGACCAGAAACGCGAGAACGGCGACCCGCTCGATGTGTTTGAGGAACCGATGTCCGAGGCCGGCGCCGGTCGCCGCCCCCTCGATCAAGCCGGGGATGTCGGCCACCACGAACGCCTGGTCGACCTCTGTTCGCACCATGCCCAGGTTCGGGGTCAGGGTCGTGAACGGGTAATCGGCGACCTTCGGACGGGCCGCGCTGATGCGGCTGATGAACGTCGATTTGCCCGCGTTGGGGAAGCCGACCAGGCCGACGTCGGCGAGGAGCTTGAGCGTGAGCCGAACCCGGCGCTCCTGCAGCGGTCCGCCCTTTTCGAAGTGGCGGGGGGTTTGATTGGTCGACGTCGCAAAGTGCATGTTGCCGCGGCCGCCCTTGCCCCCCCGGGCTGCGACCGCCTTCGCGCCGTCCGCGCTGAGGTCGGCGATCAGCTCCCCGGTGTTGTGGTCGGTGATCATCGTCCCCACCGGGACCCTCAGCACGCAGTCTTCGCCCTTCTTGCCGTACTTATGACGCCCCATGCCGTTTTGGCCGGGCTGAGCGCGAAAGTGCTGATTGAATCGAAAGTCGAGCAGGGTCCCCAGGTTTCGGTCGGCGAGGAAAACGACGTCGCCGCCCTTGCCCCCGTCCCCGCCGTCGGGTCCGCCCTTGGGCCGAAAACGCTCCCGCAGAAACGACAGCCCGCCGTCGCCGCCCTTGCCCGACTGAATGTAGATCGAAGCTTCGTCGATGAACTTCACGGCGGGCGTCTCGAGGGGAAGAGCGGGCGGTCAGACCCAACGGGATAGATGAATCGAGAGGGCGAGACCGGCGAGGCCTGAATCGGCATTGGCCGCTCGCAGCGCGGGCCGGCCAGAACTGGCCCTGGTTCGGCGGCAGCCGGTCGGCCTCGGCGCGCCTCAGCCTTCGGCGGCCGCCTCAGCCGGTACGACCGACGCCCGCTTCTTGCTCCGGTAGTCGTCGAACTTCACCACGCCGTCCACGAGGGCGAAGAGCGTGTGGTCCCGGCCGAGGCCGACGTTCCGGCCCGGATGGATCTTGGTGCCGCGCTGACGGACGATGATGCCGCCGGCGGGGATCGTCTGACCGTCGTACACCTTCACCCCGAGATACTTCGGGTTGGAGTCGCGACCGTTCCTGGTCGAGCCCTGTCCTTTTTTATGTGCCATGAGAAAACCTCAGTCTCCGCGGCCTCAGCCGACGGTGATGCTCTTGATGCGCAAGTGAGTGAAGGGCTGCCGGTGGCCGTACATGCGACGGTAGTTCTTGCGTCGCTTCATCTTGAAGACCAAGACCTTGCGAGAACGACCCTGGCGGACGATCTCGCCCTGCACTTCGGCCCCGTCGACGACCGGCGTTCCGATCTTGGTCTCGCCGGCGCCTCCGACCATCAGCACCCGGCTCCAGGTGTGGGCGTCTCCGACCTCACCTTCGATCTTCTCGACCTTGATCAGGTCGCCCTCGGCGACCCGGTGCTGCTTTCCACCTGACTCGATGACAGCGTACATCTCGATATTCCTCGGCTTGGGGCCGATCCACGCCTCTCGGCAGTAATGGCCCGGACGAGCGGAGGTACGTGTAGGGAACCGAGGAGTCAAGGCGTTTCACCGGCTCCCGCGAACGACGCAACACCGCGGTCCGTTGGCCCGATAAGGGAAAAGCGATGATCACCACTGCCGCCACCCTGCTCGCCCGCATCGGACTCAGCCCGAAAACGCTCAGCGTCGCTGGTCAGGCCGTCAGCGCGGGACTGAAGAAACACGGGGCGGCGATCGGAACCGCGGCCACCGTCGCGTCGCTGGTGCCCTCCGGCTCCAAGCAGGTCGTCGTCACGTCCGCCGCCGCGGGCGCCGACGCGAACACGTATCTGGCCCGCCACGGCGCCGCGACCCGGACTTGATCCCCCCGACGCCCTCGCCCGCGTTAATCCCGCACCTGGTACTGCTTCGCCGTGGCCCCGACGTCGTCCCTTTCCGAGGATTACCCGCATCCCGAAGCGGGCGAGGCCGCCGGTGAGGTCGAGGCGGAGATCCATCCCTTGGGCCAAGTGATCGCCTCAGTGGTCGAAGACGGCCCCGACGACACCGCCGTGTTGAGCGAAGCGGGCTTCGACTTCGTCCGGCGTGCGCTCGACGAGTACCTCGACGCGGGAGGGGCGCTGATGGCCGCCGTCGATACCGTGCTCATCGCCGCCCACGTCATCGAGATGGAACAGGGGAGCCGCGCCGTCGCCGAACGCCTGGTGACCCTCGTCGACCGGCCGGAGGTCATCGCAGCCATGCGCCAGATCACCGAAGCCGCCGAGGCCCGGCGCGCCCAGGAGGTCGCCCGATCCGCGGAGAGGTTCTCCCGCTTCACGGGCCACGACCCCGCCCCAGCGTTATCCGCCGCGGACACCGACCGGCCCGAGGGCGCGGTTCGCCTGGGGGATCTCGCGTTCCCTAAACGGCTCTGAGGAAGGGAAACTTCGTTGCCGGCCCGACGGGCTTCGCTTCCGGAAACGGTGGTGGCGATCGACGGTTGGCGAGATCAAGCGTTCGTGCTTTGTCGCGAGCATGCGCACGTACGCTCCATACGCACTGCTGACGGTCGGTGGGCTCCTGGGCTGCCCGGCCGCCTCCGATTCCGGTCAGCACCCCGCCGAAACCCGTCAGGCCCAAGCCCCGACCGGCAGCGCTCAATCCCGCCCTGCGGCCAGCCAACCGGCGAGCGCGCCGTCGACCCCGGTTTCGTCGACGGACCCCATCGTGGGGCTGCTGAAGCTCGCCGAAGGCATCCCTGCGGACTCCATCAAGCCGACCGACGTCTTGTTCATCATGGCCCGAGAGAGCCAGGGTGATAGTAAGGCCGGACGCCTGGTTGCGGTGCAGCGCCACGGCAAGGTCGAATTTCCGATGCGCTACGAGCTGAGCGCGAAGGACGCGATGGTGCCCGGCGTTCCGTTCAAGGGACCGTTCATCGTGTACGCCCGTCTGGACCGCGACGGCGACCCGATGACCAAGGGCCAAGGCGACCTGTACGGCGCGATCACCCGCCCGCTGAAGGGCGGCGAGCAAGACGCGCACATCGTCCTCAAGCTCCGAGCGGCCAGTCAGCCCGCCAGCCAGTGACCGACGCCGCGGGTCGCGGCGTTGCGACCCGGCCGGCGCCCGGCGTCGGTCGTGATCGACGATCCCCGCCTCAACGTTGATTCGGCTCGGGGGTTCCGTCGACCTCGGCGTCGCCCTGCGAGCGGTCCAACCCTGGAACCCCGGCCCCCTCCCCCGGAGGCGGCGCCCCCGGACCGAAGAGCGGATAACCGAACCGATCGGCGCCGAAGGACTCGATGGCCTTACGACCCGCCTCGCCCATCACGTAGTCGAACAGTTCGGGGCGCGTGGGCCGCTGCGCTTTGGCGGGATGGATCTCCGCCACCATGAGCCGAACCACGAGCCCCGGATCTCGCTCCCGATAGATGCGGTGCGGCTTGCGCCCCGCGCGGATCGCCTGCAGCAAGCTGGACCGCTTCACGAACGCGAACGCTTGGCTGTCGATGGCGCGCTCCACGAAAGCGACCCCGTCTACATCGCTGTCGAAGAACGCCCCCGGCTGGGCGCGGTCTTTGGACATCCGAAACAGACGATCGTGCCGAGCCCGTTCCACGGATCCCCGCTTGGCCTTGAGGTAGCGGTGGTTCGCGCGGGCGATGTTTCGCAGCAAATCGGGCCCCGACGCCTGGCCGTATCGACCGAGGGCATCCTTGGCCGGACCGATCAACACCAGCTCTTCGTGCGCGTAGGTTCCCGCCCGGATCGGCAGCCCTTCCGCCTCGAGCGCGGTCATCGCGTCCTCGGAGACCATGAGCACGACATCCAGCTCGCCGGCCGTGGCCCACGCCTGCAGCTCGTCGGCGCCGCCGTAGCGGATGCGAACCTCGGTCCCGTGCTCCGCCTCGAAGCCGGTGACCAAGAACCGGGCGAGCCCGAGCGGCTCCAGCCCCCGGTCGACGCCGAGCCGAATCGGCGGCGGCCCCGATTGCTGGCACCCGCTCGAAAAGGGCGCGACCCACAGCAGCGCCACCGCGCAAATCCACCGCACGAAGTCGGATGACCTCATCGGTAGGGACGCTACGCGATCCTCGGCGGGAGCGCTATTCGTCAACCGAGGCCCTGGGCCGACAAGCCTCCGCCGAAGACGTCACGCGGGGGATCGGTCGGTCTTTAAAAGAACTGGTCGATGAGGATCGGATTTCCGTCGGGATCGACGAGGGTCAGATGTCCGGGCCCCGACTCGGTCTTCACCGTCTCCTCGACCGTGAGCCCCGCCGCCTCGAGCTTCTTTTGGATAGCGCGAACGTCGGTGAAGTCTTCGAGCTGCTCCTTACGGTTGTTGAGGCCAGGGTTGAAGGTCAGGATGTTCTTTTCGAACATCCCCTGGAACAGGCCGATGATCGTCTCTCCGTTGACCATGATCAGGTAGTTTTGCTCGGCGCTGCCTCCGGTCGGCTGAAAGCCGAGCTTCTCGTAGAACGCCCTGGAGACCCCGAGATCTTTGACGGTTAGGCTGATGGAAAACGCACCGAGCTCCATGGCTGGGCGATACCATGGCCCGTCCACACGGGTCATCGGTTCCGCGATCCCCCTCGACACCGATGGCGGATCGGCTCAGCATCCCGCCGTCATGGCGAAGAACGTTCTGAGCACCGTCATCGTCGGCACGATCGCCGTCGCGCCCCGTATCACCCTCGCCGACGAGCCGCCGACCCTGGCCGCGGATCGCCCGGGCTTTTCCGACAGCACGTGGGACGTTCCGTGGGGCCACGTGGCCGTCGAGACGGGGGTGGGTCTCGACGGCCCCTTCGAGGCCCTCGACGACGCGACCATCGCCCTGCCCCAAGCGCGGATTCGGGTCGGCCTCCCCGGCCCCCTGGAGGCGATCGTGGTGGCGCCGAGCCTGATTTACGACGGGGCGGCCTCGTCCGACGAACTGGGCGCCTCCGACCTTGGGCTCGGACTCAAGGTTGCTTTCGATCTGGCCGCGGCCACCGCCATGTCCGCGGTGGCCACGGTCACCGTGCCCACCGCGAGCGACGGCTTCGGCAGCGACGATCCCACCGGAACCCTCGGCCTCAACTTCGACTTCGGCGTGACCGATGACCTCACGCTGACCGCCGCCGGCTTCGCGGGCGTCGCCGACAGCGCGATCCAGCTCGGTATCGGCGGCCTGGCCGGCTACGCCCTCGGCGAGTTCGGGGTGTACGTCCAGGCGTTCCTGACCCGGAGCGCGGCGTGTGCGGTGGAGACGTTCGGCGACCTACGGACGGAAGCGGAAACCGTCACCACGTCACTGGGCTTCGGCGGCGGCGTCACCTACATGCCCACCCGCTCCATCCAGTTCGATCTGTTCGTCGACGTCCTCCCCCTGTCGGACACCACCGTATCGGCGGCGGACTCCGGCGTCGTCCTCGCCGACCCCGGCAACACGGCCGGCCTGTCCGCGGGCCTCGGCTTCTCGTTCCTGTTGTAGGTAGGAACCGATCCTGTTGTAGGAACCCGGCGCGGCGCCGGTCTCAGCGGGCGAAGGGCGCGTCGAGGACGATGACCCCGTCGCTGTCGGCATAGGCGTAGTGACCCGGCGACCACCGAACGCCGGCGAAGTCGACCGTCACGTCCCGGTGACCTTCGCCCCGCTTGACGCTGCGTTTGGGGCTGGTGCCCAGCGCTTTGACGCCGACATCCATGGTTCGGATCACCGCGCTGTCCCGAATGCACCCGTACACAATGACCCCCGCCCAGCCGTTATCCCGAGCCAGAGCCGCGAGCCGATCCCCGACCAACGCGCACCGGCGGCTGCCCCCGCCGTCGACGACGAGGACCCGCCCCCCGCCGGGTTCCTCCAAGGCAGACCGGACGAGGACGTTGTCTTCGAAGACCTTCACCGTGCTGATGGGACCGAAGAACGCCGTCTTCGCCCCGTAGTCGGCGAACGACGCCACGGCGATCGGCGCCTCGGGATGCTGGTCGGAGATGTCGGCAACGGCCCAGGACTCCATGCGCTCATGGATCGACCATGGATGAGGGCGCGGTCAACGGGCTCGCCCATCGTCTGAACAGGCGAGCGCCGCGACGGCGCGAGGATGGTACGGTCATCGCGGTGATGCGCTTAGAGAGAATCGTCAGCGGCGGGGCGATCAGCGCGGTGCTCGGGGCGCTCCTCCTTGCCCCGGTCGCGGGGATGATCTGGTCAAAGTGGTACTGGGGCTACTTCTTCGAGCCCCCCGCCCTCGCGGCTGAGCTCACCCAGCCGCGACACCTCCTGCGCATGTCGCACATGTTCGAGATCGGCCCCCACGGTCCCCAGGGTCCGAAGATGAATAAGCCCGTAGAACGGGTGACCCGCGACCTCGATCTGTTTTTGAGCAACGGACCCTACATGGGGCCGTCGGCCCTTCATCGCATCGAGTACCGGTTCAGCGAGCTCGGTCTCGATCCCGAAGACCCGAGCGGCGTTGATGGCCGGCTCGGGGCCGAGGTGTGGGCCGCCCTGCGCAAGGCCGGCCTGTTCGTCGATGAACGCGGGCCCGATGCCCACCGCCTGCGGGGAGACATCGGGGAGTTCGTCGCCGACGACGGCCGGCGACTGGTGTTCGCGGGGGTCCTGGGAACCGCGGTCGCCAACGATCACTATCCGTATTACGAGCTCGTCGCCGTACGTACCTCGGACGGTCTTCAGCCCCTCGAAACCATCTTCTACTACGAGGACATCGCGGGCTTCGAAGGCCTGCGATGGTGGGCGGTCTCGTTCGTGATGTTCCCCCTGTTGGGCATCGGGGCGCTCATAACAAGCCTGACGGCGGTGCTCGTCGCCCACGTCTATCGGCGGCTGGGCCACGAACCCGAACCCGACTGAGATCCATCGGCGTCCCAGCGCGGATGGTCCCATCACCCGGGACACAGGCTCCGATCCCGAGACGCAGCGGAGCTCAGGGCGCTCATCACCATCGCGTCATCCCGCGCGCGAAACTTGAACATGCCGCCTCGCCGGTGAGCCCGCCGTCTTCGGCCCGCGCGCCGTGGCCAGGACCAGGCTCACGAGCAGGCCGAGCAGCGATATCATCGCCCAACGCTCTGCGCGCCCAACGTAGCGAAGAGAGACCCGATGGGCACCAGCAGGCACCAATACGGCCGTCTGGCCCATCTCGGCGACGAACACCGGCGCCGGGCGGCCGTCGACCGTCGCCGTCCATCGCGGGTGATAGGTCTCCTGGATGAGGACCATGGCCTCGCAGGGTACATCGGCGTGAAATGCCACGTCGCCGTTGGGCGACGGGGGCTCGGCGCGAACCACGGCTTGCCGTCGACAATCGGTCGCCGGCGAACCTTCGACCCGCGGCGACGGCGCGCTCGGGTCGAGGACCAGGAGCACGTCCCACGTCGATAGCCGGGTCAAGTGCGCGACGTTGTCCGGACGACGCATCGACTCGGGCCGAATCCGCCGCCACTCCGAAAACGCGTCGACGTACGGGCGGTGGGGCTGCAGCGGGAAGACGTAGTGCGAGACCTGGCCTTCGATCGGGAACATCGTGAGGCCAGGCCGTGGGAGGCGCGCCCAAGTCGAGACCGCGTGAACCCCGGCTCGCCCGAGGAGCACCTCGGCCTCAGGATAGCCGTGGCTTCGGATGAGATCGAAGGCGGCGGCCGAGCTTGGGTTGCTCTGGCCTTCGGCGTCATAGTCGTAGAACGCTCGCACGTCGCGATAGCTCAAGGTGCCTCGTCGTGCGCCGGCGACCATGGACTGCTCGTATAGCTTCAACGACGGATCCACGGTCAGCGGCGCCCGCCGGTCGTTGGGGCCCAGCCGGTAGACGCGCCGCTGCAGCCCTCGGATGGCGTGGTGGAGATCATCGGCCGGGCGAACGTCGACCGGACCGCCCTGAATCGCGTAGCCGGCCGCCCAGGCGACATCGAGCGCAGCGATGGCGGTCAGCGCCAGCAGCCGCGACCGGGGCGCCTTCACTACCGTCACCGCCAATAGCGCCAACGCCGGCACTGCGACCGCATGTCCGAGGCGGTGGCCCTGGGCCAGCCTGACCAGCTCGACGAGGAACCCGGGCTCGACGCCCAACAGGTCGCGGGAGGGCGGCGACAGCATCGTCGGCAACGCCGACGTGAACGACGCGCTGGTGAGTACGACCCACAGACCGATGGCCACCGCTGCGTGGGCGGCGAGGGGCCACGGGGGGCCCTTGCTTTTCGCCCAGGCGCGGGGGGCATACGCGAGCGCGACGGCCACCGCCGCCATCGCGAGCGCCATGAACTTGACCGGGTACCTCGCGCTGGTCATGACCGGCAGCCGCGCCACCAGGCCGTGCAGCGGGGTCAAAGGCCCGAGGCCGATGACCACGAAACCCGCCGCCACCGCCAACGCGATCACCGACGGCCGGCGCAGACCGACCGCCATCGACACGAGAAGACCCGCGTACAGCGACAGCAGATAGGGCCGCGGCCGGCCGCCGAAGAGCCCCTGAAACCGAGCCTCGCCGATCTCGGGCAGGCTCCAGAAGCTCGGAACGAGCACGCTGATGAGACGCCAAGGATGGACGGACCAGTAGGATTGCTCGGTGTACGAGAAGCCCTGGCCCCGGCGGGTGTTGCTGAGGCTCTCGAGCACCGGCATCAGCTCCACCGCGGACGCCGCGAAAGCCAACACGAGGCCCGCCGCGAGCGCCGGCGCCGCCCGCCACGAGGGGCGAACCACCGCCAGCAGCACCACGCCCACGAGGAGATCCATGAGCATCACCTCCGGCGTGATGCCCTGCAGGTGCCAGCCGCCCCACAGCCCAAGCCAGCCCACGTTGCGCAAGTTGGGCTGCCTCAGCAGGCGCGCGACGGCCCAGTACGTCCAGGGCGCGTAAGCGAGGCCTTGCAGTATGATCACCAGATTCTCGAACGACACGATGGGACCGGCGAGCGGAACGAGCGCGGCCCAGAACGCGCCCATCGCCGAGAATCCGAGGCTACGAAACAGCGCGTACACCCCAAGGCACGCCAAGAGGACGTGGCCGGCGACAAACCAGTCGTACATGATGTCGAACGGCCCCACCGCGAACAGCAGCACGAGGGGGGTGTAGGTGGCGTTTAGGATGGACTCGATGGGGACCCCGGAGCCGTGGGCCAACGTCCGGGTGGGCAGATGGCCGGCTCGGATCGTATCGATAACGAACCACCACCGCCGTCGAAAGGCCAGGTCATGGTCGCCGAACCACAGTCCGTCGCTCGCGCCAAGCACGTCGCGAAACGCGATGGCGACCAGCCCCGCCAAAACGGCGACGGCCCACAAGTCCCGGCGGCCCATCGTTCGTAACCCGGAAATCATTGGGGAGGCCCGCCGAGAGCCTATACGACCAGGCCGCCCGAATCGGACAAGACAGGTCAGACTGCCGGAATTCGATACGCCGCCGCGCGCGACGGCCTCCCGAGCTGAGCGCGATTACGCCCACCGCGCGGTGTTCGCTCGGTTCGATAACCCAAAAAAAAAGGGCCCGAAGACCAGACACATCGTCGGGTCTTCGGGGCCACCGTCTTGGGGGCAGAGGGAATCGAACCCCCAACCTATTGATTAAGAGTCAAATAGACCCGATCTGACATATGCCCGAAACAAGCCATTTCAGGTGGTTAGACGCCATGTCTCGAGACCCCCGGAGACGACCCGAGACTAGAATCTACGGTCAAAACTACGGTCAACGAGCTTGCTCCCGGCGACGGATAAATGCCTCGACTTCCCGACGCTCGATCAATCTCCTGCCCCCAGGCCGGGGCCGGATGAACGGCAGGTCGCCCGCCAGCAGTAAGCGATCGACCTGCCTGGTCGAGCATCCAAGCATGGTCGCGACCTGGGCTCGGGTCAGCAGTGCCCGGGGATCGGAAGGCAGTGGCTGGGGCCGTGGATCGTCCCCCTCGCCCTCCACGCTGGTGGGCAGCTGGCCGGCCAGTTCCTTGGCCAGGAGCGCCAGTTCCTCCGCCGCCGCCTCCCTACGGCTAAGGCGGTAGAGCTCTTCCACAGAGCTGACACGCCTGGGCCGTGGAATTCCTGCGCGGTCGTGCAGCTTGTCGATCTCTTGACCCGTCATCGGCCGGGGCAAGTAGAAGACCATTCAGGCCGCCATCCTTGCGGTCCATGGGCGCGCAATCTCGAGGGCCATGGCCCGGGCCTTGGCGCGATCCGACTGGTCGATGGCCCTCGCCCGGCGCTCCGGCTTCTCATCCCAGGTCCGGCCGTCCAACCGTCGTCCAGCGGCTTTCTTGCCTACGTTCCTGCCGGTCTGGGGATGGAACTGACCCCATTGCTTGAAGAAGAATGGAACGCCCTGTTCGACGCACTGGTCGCGCACCGACCTCACCCACTGGGGCTCCAAGGGTCGCGCACCGGGACCACTCTCGCCCCCGACTATGACCCAGTGGATGCCCGTCAAGTCCAAGGGACCCAGGTCCTCCAACAGGGGCTCGATGGAGAGGAACCGCACTTGGGCCGGTGTCTCTCGCAAGAGGTCCATGCGAGGAAGACCGTACTTACGGTCCTCGACGCTCACTCCCCACCAACAGTGGTCCAGATCTGCTGCCCATCGGAGGGGCCCGGACAGGAGCGTGCGCATTCGCTCGGGCCGCTTGGTCAGCAGTTGGAACCGGTGCCAGGGAGTGAGTTGCATGACCCGGCAAACGGATTCGATGTACTCGTCCGGCACCTGCGGGTGAAACAGGTCGGACATGCTGTTGACGAACACCGTAGATGGCCGCGTCCGTTGGGTGGGCTGTACAAGTTTGTGAGGCACGAGCCTAAGGTCGAACCCCTGCTCGTACGGGTGACCCGCAACCCCTTGGAAGCGCTTCGCGAATGTCTCGGCGTAACAGTTCTTGCACCCGGGACTAACCTTGTCGCACCCGCGTGTGGGATTCCATGTTGAATCCGTCCATTCAATAGATGACTTTTGCACCTTCTTTCACTTCTTTCCTTCCTGCAACCCGTCGATGAGGCTGGTTCATCCGTGATGAGCACCCGCCCGCAGGCGTCTAGCCCTTGTTCATGGTCCGTCCATAGCTCAAGATGGGCATCAATATGATGGGATGTGAGCTATTCTGCTCCCACATTTAGACCTATAATAGCCGAAATAGAGACAAATAGCTCATTTAGCTCGATGACCCATTGCATCTGCGCAAAGGATGCAAGAATGGCGAACATCGGTACACAGACGCGCGAACGCAGCCTCCAGATTTACGTCAGCATGAGCTGGACTGTTAGGTCGCTCTACTTAACAAACGCGTAGGACCCAAGCCTCGGGATGATCATGGCCTAGGGCCCAGGGCTTTGCATCGATTCAAACCTCCGAGATCGGTCCCGCACCCGCCCGCTGGACGGGTACTATGGTCCACCGTCATGGGACATCGCTTCCGAAGCTGGCACGACTTCAGCCGACGCTTTGAACGCGAGGAGGAGCTTGTTAGTCCTAGGTTTTTGAACGTGGTGACCGACCCGTGAGTCCCCTTTTTAATCATGATTAAAAACCGGTGGCTGGCCCCGTTGTGGAACTAACTAGCCAACCACCAGAGGTAGCCGCTCACGCGCTGCTGAACATCATCGTTCGGATTCGCCTGCGCCCACTGTTCGGCCTTGTCCATGATTTCTCGGATTCGTTTTTGGGTTGCTTTCGTACTCTCATCGTTTTCTCTTTTCTGCCCTTGGGGCCTCATTTCTTCTCGATCGGGATGGGGAATCCGAACTTCTCGGTCCAGGCGCTCAACATCTGGGCCCGCAACTCTTGTTCATACTGATGTTGGACAATGAGACTGTCGTGCATGCTCAGGGCCGGGATGCCCAGGTCCGTGAAGTGCGTAAGAATCTTGTCCATGATCTGGCTGTCCAGGAACTGGCAGTGCAGGCCGATGCCCGAGCCGAAGTACTGGGCGATGGGCTCGTGCCGGGCCAAGAACTCGTCGTACAGCTGGGGCAGTGTCATGCCCGTCTGTTCCCTAACCGCCTTGACCCGGTCCGACAGCTGGGGGTCCTGGCGTACCTCGTTCCGAACGGCTCCGATGGCTTGTTTCCGGTCTGGGGCGTTGAGGGCGACCAAGATGATGGCCTTGCCCAACTGCCTTAGGCCCGGTCTGCCAGGGATTTCGTAGATGTCGCCCACGGGATCGACCCCCGCACGGTGGTAGAGCATCCGGACGTGATTATTCTTGTAGTCGAGTTCCACTGTCGGTTGGCCGTCGATCAGCAAGTGCTTGCGGTCGGCGGACGGCAGTCCCTGCCACCCACCGCCAAAGAACCGGCCGCCCAAGTTCCATCGGCTTCTGTTGAACACCCGGTACATGGACTTGTTGGTCTGCAACACCTTCTGCTGCCAGGGCGGCACCTGGTGTCCAGGGCTTAGGGACAGGGTTGTCCGGGCCAAGAGGGCGTTCAGCCGACGCAGGCGGTTCCGCATCGACCTACGATCATTGGTGTCCCGGTAGTCGAGGATCCGGCCCTTCGCATTCTTCCGGACGATCTCTTCCATCACGGGTCGGTAGACGAGCCGGCACTCGCCCAGCGCCACCAACCGAGAACAGAGTTCGGGCGTAATCCACAAGCGACTGCACTTCCTGGCCGCTTCGCTGCCCAGGTGAAGCCCGAGCAGGCCACGGTCTACCAACAGGTCTATGGCCTCGCGCACTGGATCGTGCCTCAGGTCCGTGTATCGACGGGCAGGCACCAGCCGGCTCAGTGTGCAGCCCACGATCCGGCCGGTGACACTGGCCTCAACCAGGTTGGCCAGGAGCATGCTCATCGAAGGTCCAAGACCCTCGGGCACGGGGCCGACCAGCTGGGGAAGGACATCCTCATCGGCCAGGCGCCACCGCAGGTTCATGGGCTGGGACTCTAGGGCATAGACAGACGACACACCCTGTTGCCGACCTCTGACAACACCCCAAATACCAGAGGGGGTCATAGGGACTAATACACTAGTATTGTCAGTACCTTCGGTACTAACTACACTAGTGTATCTGGCGGGTATCGGTCCAGGTAGTCCGTGTACTGTGTTGTTAGTAGTGTCTGGTACAGTCGGTGAGACTGTACTAGATACTACTTGGGTGGTGTTGGCCCCCTCGTTGGCCGTCTGCAGGTGTCGATGACGTTGTACGTCGATCAACAGTGGTGTTCGACGCTTCCTCCGGTTGGACTTGACCTGAGTTCGTTCGCCGGCTGGTCCGGTTGTTGGCCGTCCCGTAGGCTCGAGCTTGTGGACTGCCGTTGAACCTGGTTTACGGGCATGTGCGCGCGGACCGCGCTTTCCGAGTCGTAGCATTCGTATCCCCTTCCGCATCCGCGTCCTGGTTGAAGGTCGCCCGCCGGCCTGGCCAGACCGACGGGCGGAGGGACACAAACGCTGAAACTAGGCCGACCACGGGGGTCGACGGTCCGATGATCTCACAGCCACCCAAGGGGTGGAAGCGTTCCCTCCTCCTTGGGGCAGGGCCCTCAGACGCCTGAGGATCCTCTCTGCTGATCTATCGGTCGCCCGGCCCCAGGGTGCCGGTTCAAGGAGATCGTCCACCAGGACGGATCCTCGTGATCCTGAGGGCCAACGGCACGCAGAACTATCTTCCCGGACCAGGGCGGCACCTCTTGTCTCATTTGAGACGTATTTGAGACTTACAGACCAAACAGTATAACCCTTAGGCCATGTGGGCAGACAAATAGTATAAGTTTATTAGTTACCGCGCTGTCTGGCCTTCCACCCGGCGAAAGTTGTGAGATCATAGGCTCATGGTCTTGGCCCCGAAGTCGATTCCAATGGTCCTGGCCTTCGACCAGAAGGCCAAGGAGTTCGAGCGCCGGGAACGCCAGATCGTGGCCCAGACCGCTGAGTTGTTGGCCCAGGGTCTCGAGGCCTGGGAAGTGATCTTGAAGCTCCGCCACCTGGGTTGCAAGCGCTACCACGTTCGACGCGCAGAGGAACTTGCCGGTCCGCGGGCCAGACGTCTGCAGCGGAGGCACCAGCGCAAAGGGCGTGTTCGCCCGCAGGTGCAAGAGGCGCTCTGGTTGTACACCATGGGCTTGACCGCCCGCGAGGTTGCTCAGGAGGTCGGCCTCTCGGCCCAGGCCGCGGCCAACACAGTGGCCGGCCGTGTCCACAAGCTGAAGTCCATGGACTATCAACTTTTGAGAGTGTTCAACGCCCATGCTAGGGCCCTGCGCGAGGCCCTGGACATCAAGCGCCGGCTGCTGACGGACAGGGAAGTTGCGGTGGTGGTGCGGTCTGTCCAACGGACCCTCGCCCTAAAGGAGGTGCCCGATGGGTAAGCGCCTAACAGAGGAGACGATCTATCAGATCCGCCAACTGCGAGATCAAGGATGCCCCAAGTCCCGGGTCCTCGAACAGTTGGGCATCAGTGCGCCCACACTCCGCCGATACTGGGAAGACGTCCAGCCGGAGCAGGTGGAACAGGCACCCCGCGGGCCGGCTTTGGCGGACGACCAACTGGCTGCTGTTCGTTCGGCCGTGTTGTTCGCGGCCTCGGTGGATGACAGCCACCTCGACGCTGTACGCGCAGTGCTCATAGTGGAGGACGACTGATGGCAGCGGTTCAGCCAGGTGGCGCGGTCGAAATTGACCTTACGCGGTGGCCTTTGAGCTACGAGCGTCGACCCGTACCGTTCGCCCCTGGCTATTGGGCGGACACGAACGGCGACGTTTGGTTCGAATCGCACGCAAGACTGACGGTCGGACAGGTTGAGGATCTGAAGCGACGACGGTCAGAGGGCGAACGTATGCACGATCTCGCCGTCGAGTTCGGCATCTCCTACCAGACGGCCTATAACTACGTGAATGAGCGATTCCGTCCTCGCGAACTGCGGAAGCTGAAGCCTGGCAAGATGAGGAACGGTTACCTTCAGGTCGGGATCTGGCGCGTGGGCGACCAGACCAACACTTGTGTGCACCGCATCGTCGCTGAGGCTTTTCATGGGCCCCTTCCCCCTGGCCACTGTACCCGCCACCTTGACGGCGATAAGACGAACAATCGTCCATTCAATCTCGTCTACGGCACCTACAGCGAGAATAGCGCTGATGCGCTCCGGCATGGGGCCATCAAGATCGGAGCCGAGTCCGTTAGAGCGAAGCTCACCGATGATGACGTCCGAGCCATCAAGCGAGGGCTAGCAGCGGGTGTTAGCGGCCCTCAACTGGCTCGACGATTCGGAGTGGGGAACTCGACGATCTACCGCATCAAAAATGGCCTTTCGTGGACACATGTGGAGGTGACGCCATGACTATGGACGGCGGTATTGAAGTAGATCTCTCCAATTTCCCACTAGACTGGAGATTGCGGCTCGATAGCGAGCGGATCATGCGCAAGGTCGGCAACAAGGTCGCTGCCCGGGTCCGTCGAAGGATGAAAACGAGGAAGGGCATGCGCTCGGGCCAGGACTTGAACAACACCGGCGCGCTGATCCGAAGCGTGAAGTACGACCGGCGCGAGGGGGTTGTCCGGCCTTCGGTCCGAACTCGGTCTGATGTCAGTCGGCGGGTGCGGTCGAACTACGGCCTGTATCGCGTGCACTTGAGCGGGAAGTACCGGCGGATCGGATATCAGCGACTCGAGCCCATGGACGCCCTCGGGACGGAGGATCCGGCCACCTGGCAGGACATTGAGCAGCTCGTGGAACAGGCAGTGGCCAAGGAGCTGAAGAGCGGCCGCGGTGGACTGGTCGGGGAGCTGAAGCGCGGGGCAGGTCTCACCACCAGGAGGAGGCGTAGAAGATGACAATCGAATTCGACAGCGAGGCCCTCGATCTCAAGAGGTTGCTGGATCGGGACAAAAAGACCAAGCCCACGGACTTCGACAGCGACATCGCCAGCTTGGTCGCGCTCTACGCCGATGGAGCCGAGGCCCGAAGGCTTGTGCAGAGCTACTTGCACACCCTCGGCCTAGGCCTACGGGACAACCGGCACCCGATCCAGGTGGGGCACCTGCGGAAGATCGTTGACCGTACCGCAGGCCGATACGATGCCCCCGCGACCCGTCGGTTGAAGCGCGGAAACCGAATGCTCTCGGACTCGAGCCCTGAGCACGTGCGGATGACCAACCTGTACGCGGCCATGACGTTCGACTCGGTGGTGGCGGAGGCGGACAAGATGAGCGCCCTTTGCGGAAGCGTGTTCCTGCGGTTCTACCCAACGGATCGCGGCCTACGGGTAAGGCTGTTCACGCCCGACCTCGTCCACCGCCTGCCAGATGACGCCCTGGCCGATGAGGTCGATTACGACCACGCCCTCGCACTGAAGCTCGCCCAGGGGTACGAAGTCCACCTGATTGACCAAGACGGTCGACGGCGAATGTTCCGCGTCGACCAGGAGGGCGGGATGTTGGCCGATCAGCCGTTCGAGGACGGCCTGTACCCCGAGAGCTATGGCGAGACCCTTCCAATCGTACGTCTCGACAGCGCACCAACCGTTGGACGGGCATGGCTACAGCCGCGTCTGTCTCGAGTGAGCCTGACCATGGCGCTGAGCGGGATCCTCGGCGACACCCAGTCACTCGTGGCCACCCAGGCCCACAATCAGGCGCTATTCAAGACCCCCGAGCCTACGCGCGAACCGCCAGACAAGACCGGGCACGGCACGGTCGTGAAGGTCCATGAAGACGACGAGTACACGGTCATCCAGCAGAATCCCCTGATCGACGCGGTGGGCAGCGTCGTGGATCGACTCACCGCGCAGCTACTGATGGCCGAGAACATCCCGTTGTTCGAGACGACGGGCGACCAACCCCCAACGGGCAGCGCACTCAAGACTGCCGAGCGCGGTCTGAGGGCGATCAGAGAAGCGGGACGTCCCTTGGCTGTCCAGGCCGAGAAGCGCATCTGGGAGGTCGTCCGTACCCTGGCCATGGCCCACGAGCTGACGGACATGCCGCTCAGCCCCGAGACCGAGATGATGGTCGAGCTGGCGCAGACCGCCGATCAGCCCGAGGACAGCGGGACCATCTTGGAGGACGGGGCCAGGAGCATGGCCCTGGGCCTAGAGTCCGCGGTCCAGGTCGGCCAACGGTTGTGGTCGTGCTCCAGGGACGAGGCCATCCGGCGGATCGAGCAGGCCCGAGAAGATCAGGAAGCCTACCCGCCGCCGAGTGCAGCATCGGCCCGACAGGTGGCCGAGGGCGAGGGGGCCGACGTGATCGCCACCGCCGCTGGGAACGAGAGCGGTGACTCGGTGACCGACAGTGCCCTCGGTCGAACGGCAGCCGACGCCCGAGCGGAACGACGCGAGGACGCAGCGTGATCACTTCCGATACTGGCGGAGCAGCATGAAGCCAACCACGACGATGCCGACAACGAGCGCGAGGAAGCTGACGTTGATTTCGAGGGACACCGAAGACCGATACTACGCCGGGGAAACATGGGGAATTGGCCACCCACTGTCCGGGCGCGGACCCAAGAAAACACAGCCTAGGGGGTCACCACTGAGAGCCCAGTGATTCCGAGAAGTTAGACAATGGCGAAAGCACGACCCAAGAAAGCGGCCACCCGTAAGTTGGCCAAGCCAGATGAGCCCTCCCTTTGTCCCGTCTGCGGGCAAAGGCCCGTGCGGCGCATCTCGACCAAGGGCCCGCCGAGCAAGTCGTGTCTAGCTTGTGCCCGGGCCCAGAATAGGAACTGGCGACGTTCATTGGGTCGGGCCGTAGAACAGTGGGGCGAGGACAAGGCTCGGGCCTACGCCAAGGAACAAGGCGTTCCGTTCTCGCCCTCGGGAGTGACGCTCAAGACCACGGCCGGAGATGATCCTGTGGATGAACAGCTGGCCCTTGCCCTCTTCGCCTCAGGGGGCGACGAGACGGCCGCACTCCAAGCCCTTGGCCTCGATCCTGATCGCGCTGACCTCATTGATCGGGCAAAGCGCCACGAGGCCCTGATGACCGGCGACGCCACGGTCCTCGGCCGGCTGAGCTTCGTCGTATTGGCCAGCGCGCTGCTGCGAATGCGGACGGAAGTTCAGCAGGTCTCGGCCGGCGCGCTCAGCCAGATGATCAAGCCCCTGACGGCGGTCTACCAGCAGTACGCGGGGGGAACCGTGGCCACGAGGATCATCCTCGATCTCGGCCAACAGGAGGCCAGCCAATCCAATGAGTGAGCTGCGCCTCAAGCTCGGGCAGGAGCTGCTGCCCCATCAGCGGAGATTCGCAACCTGGCGTCCAGACGAGGCGACCATCGCGGACGGCTTCGACGAGTGTGCCCTACTCGGCGGCTTCGGCTCGGCCAAGACTACGGGACTACTGGCAAAGGCCATCGTGCTGGCCTGTGAAAACGGATGGCGGCCGGAATATGGAGAGTTGACGCCCCGGGTGGCGATCACGGGCCCGACAGAACGTAACGTCCTGAGGAACCTGATGCCCAAGTTCAAGCGACTGCTCCCCCGTCAGCTAGTTCGGGAGGAGCGCGGTCGGCCCTACCCTTCGATCAAGTTGCTGAACGGCTGCGTGGTCGAGTTCGCGAGCTACGAGGCCGTGCTTGAGGGCGATGACATGGTCGGCGTGTTCGTCGACGAGATCAGCCTGCTGCGCGACAGTGCGACCCTCCAGAACTTGAGGAACCGATGCCGCGACCCCCTGGCCAGAAGGAGGTCATTCGCGGTGGCAGGTCTGCCAGAAGCCGGCTGGGTGCGCCAGCACTTCGACCCCGCGGGCTGGGAACCGGGCGAACAACGACGGCGACTGACGATGCTGGTGGGGACGCGGGATAACAAGCACCTTCCTCGGGCGCACCTCGAGAACATTCTGAGCGCATGCCCAGCTGGGTACGAATCAGCACTCGTGGGCGGCGGCTGGCTCCCGACGAAGGGCGCGCTGTACGATCAGTTCGACCGTCACGTCCACGTAGTACCCAACGACCGCGCCACAAGTGCGCCCATCAAGGCCGTCGGGCTGGACTTGGGGGTCTCGAGTGCTGCGGTGCTCGTCCAGGAAGAGAGGTTGCCCGGAGGACTCACTGGCGCCCTGATCGTCGGCGACGTGGTTCGCCACGGAGGCGGTACAGAGGACTTGGCCCGCGCTGTACGGGACCATCGCCTTGGGCACCTTATCCGGCCTGGCACGACGGTCTTTTGCGTTGATCCGTCCACGTTAGGAAACGCAGCGGATGCGAGGGCTGCGATTCAACGCGTATTTCCCGACTGCCGGGTCCATCAGCGCAAACGCACCGATCCGTTGTTCCACGTCGAGCCCGGCGTCCGGTTGGTGCAGGCAGCCCTGCGCAATGCCAAGGGCGAGGTCCGGCTCCATGTCATCCGCTCGTTAGAACAGACAAACCACGGTGTAGTCGACGCCTTCCTGAACGAGCGCATCAATGAGCGGACCGGCAACAGGCTGAAGGTCGAAGCGAAGCAGGAACACTGCGCGGACGCGATGAGGTACGCCGTGACTTTCGTCCTTGAGGGCAAGCGGGGCTTCGATCCCAAGGTGATCGGATAGGGCCGGCCCCCGGCAGGACCGGCCCCTACCTTGGATCAGAGACCTGTGACCTCGCGCCAGTTACGGCCTTGAACAGCGTTGTTCACGCACGCGGCGCTTACGTTCAGGCTACGGGCAACCGACCTCTGCGTCTCGCCAGCCCCGACTCGGTCGATGACTTCAAGCACTTGCTCTTCCGTGAGCTTGGCCCTTCCATGCCGCTCGCCCCTGGCGAGCGTCCCGTGCCGAAGCGCGTCGGCCATGTTCTGAGCATGCGTGCCCCAACGAAGGTTCTCGGGCCTGTTGTTCCTCTGGTCGCCATCCAGGTGACGACACTCTTGGCCGGCCGAGGGCGGACCGTGCCAGGCTTCGCAAACGAGGCGGTGCGCGGGCATGTCCTTTAAGTAGCGATAGCCATTGGGAGCGGTGCGTAGCCTCAGGCACTTCCAATGCCCTCTCCTGGTTGAATAAAGGCAGCCGTCATCACCGGCATAAAGGCCCTTGGTGGGCGTTGGTCGAAAGTCGAGCATATGGAGCCTCCAGGAAGCCCACCTGCTGGTAGACCTGCATGGTTGGCCCAGGACCGCCTCGACCACAGTGAGTCTTCTTTGGCGGCGACACCCCGGGACGGGTGCGTGGTTGATCGACCTGCGTAGGACGGGTGCCCTACGGCCCTACGGGCACGTCGATGGTTCCAATTCTACACGAGCTGATCGCCGCTCAAAGCCCTGTCAACCTAGAGGCCAAATCTTCATCCGATCGTCATTTGCGGTTCCTGCCTAGAACGGCTGTCAACCCCGGGGCGGATCTCGTTCCATCGGGTGGTGAGGCAGGTAGAATCAAGAGCGTGGCAGCACCCGACCAGCAGGACTCTCCAACCGACGCGGTGATCGCGCCGGCCGACGCCGATCAGCAGACCAACGCCGACGCGCCACCGAAGTGGTTCGCGGAGTTCGTGGCGAAGTCGGACGCACGGCACAAGACCCTGGTCGAGGATGTCGCCCGCTTGCGCAAGCGCGCGAAGGCGACGGCCACAGACGAGCCCGAGGGTGACGCGGAGAGCG
>JANQQN010000170.1 GCA_028289325.1 Myxococcota bacterium
GACTTCTCGCTCGGCGATGGGTCATACACGTTTGTCGTTCGCGCGCGGGACGCGGCGGGCAACCAGTCGTCCGACAGCCAGTCGTTCACCATCGATACCCGGCCGCCGTCGGTTCAGATCACCTCGGGACCCACGGGGGTGACCGGCGACTCGACGCCGACGTTCCGCTTTACCGTGAGTGGCGGCGCGACCACGGTCCAGTGTCGGGTCGGCAGCCGCGCCTACGTAAACTGCGGAACCAGCTATACGTCGCCACAGCTCGCGAACGGGACGTATACCTTTACGGTGCGAGCGTTTGACGAGGCCGGCAACGTCGGCTCGGCCAGCCGCACGTTCACCGTGAACACTTCCCCCGACCTCATCGTGAGTTCGACCCTGATCACCGGATCGCCTCGGCTGCGGGCGGACGGATCCATCGCCCTTCCTTACCGGGTCACGGTGACCAATATTGGTGGCGCGACGGCCCCGATCTCTAAGGTCTCGGTGCACTTCCGCGGCGCGCCGTTCAGCCCCAATTCGGAGTTCGTGACCGCGTACGATGTGCCCGGCCAGTCATCGTCGTTCTATCCGTTTGCATCGGCCTTGGGTCCGCAAGCCAGCTTTACGTTCAACGGCGATGTCATCTTCTCATCGTCCATCCGCGACGCGTTCGTCACCATTCGTGCGCTGGCGGACAGTTGCGACAGCGAGGAGTTCGTCCCGCCGACGTGTCGGGTCGTGGAAAGCAACGAGGATAACAACTGGTCGACGACCCGGTCGATCCAGCTTCCTTGAGCGGGAGCATCGAGATAGACGTCGAGGAGAGGCTTGGTGATACCGTACCGGCGAACGAGCCCTCTTGTCAGACGCGCAGTAAGATCAGCGTCGCGCTGAGCGGATGTCGGCTTCGGTGTATCGGAGGATATCTGCGTCAGCGGTCAGAAGTACCAGACCGTCGACGGCCGCTTGAGATACCAAGAGCCGATCGAACGGATCCCGGTGGCGCAAGGGTAGCTTGGCCAGATGCGCTAGGTGGCGCGGCGCGACCGGTAGCAGCTTGTAGCCATGCTCGGTGACGTCGGTGATGAAGTCGTCGGGCAGCGCGAGCTTGCCGATGCTCGCCTTCACTGCCAGCTCGAATAGCGAGCCTGCGCTGACGAAGGCTTGGTTGGCACCATCCAGGAGCATCGATCGTGCCTCGTCTGACAGTCGGGAGTGGGCAGCGTCCGGCGATTCCATGGCGGCCCAAAGGAGGACGTGGGTGTCGATGAGAAGCGGCATCAATCCACGAGGCCGAGCGCCTTGGCCTCTTCAGGCGGCCATTCGTCCCAGTCCTCACCCAGCTCGACTTTCCCGGCAAGAAAGCCGAAACGGCGCGATGCATCGGCCGGGATGTGCGCGGTTAGCCGAGCGACTGGACGTCCCATTCGGGTGATGATGACGTCTTCGCCTGACTGCACTTGGTCGACGATCTCGGACAATCGAGCCTTCACATCGGTGATATTCAGGTTCGAGGCCATGTTGCACTATGGTCTGACTAGGTCAGACCGGTCAAGGAAGTCGTGCGGAGCGGACCGACCTCGACGATGTCGAGATGGGGCGCGGCCGTCGCCTATGGTGAGCCGGGAACCGGGCGAGGGACGAGCGGCTGGCCGAGTTCGCACTCGATGAGCTCGCGGTCCCACTGGCCCAGATCTGCCGCCGCCTCGTAGGTCGACTGCAGGAACGCGCGCAGGGCTTCGTCGGGGTCGTCGGCGGTGCGCACCGCCTCGTACGGAAGAACGAACTCCTGCAGGTCGGGATGGAAGTGTGCAGCCGCCGGCTGCACCGGCCGGTCCGCGAAGCCGGCGGGGGTCGGGTACGCGTAGCTGTAGAACATCGGTTCCTCGACGCCGTTGCCGCCCGGCCAGAACCCGGCCGAGGAGACCTCGTGGCTGTACGCTTCGCGGGTCACGGCGTCGGGCAAGTTCGGGATACCGCCCGGATGGGGCGGCGCTCGTCGGCCGGAGAATCGGGTCACCGCAAGGTCGAACGAGCCCCAAAACAGATGGGCGGGGCTGACCTTGCCGATGAACCCCGTCCTGAAGTGAGAAAACACCCGCTCGATGTGCACCAGCGCGCGATGGAATCGCTCGACGGCGGGCGCGTCGTAGGGACGCGGTCGGGTATCCTTCGCGAACGGCACGGGTTCCGCGACCTCGTTCGGGGCGCCGTGCATCGTGGGTTGGCCGCCCACGGCTTGAATGGCGGCCCGGACCCGGGCCCAGAAGTCGGCCACGCTCATCGGCGCCAGGTCGACCCGCGCCGTGCGTCCGCCGACGGCGTGGACCTCCAGATGGTGTTCGACGAAGTCGAAGTCCACGGTCACCGCTCCGTCGCCGTCGGGGACGGGCCCGGTGGTGAGGCCGCGCGGGGTGACGTACAGGGTGGCGTGCCACGAGTGATTCAGCCACGGCGTGTGACACAGTCGGTACTTGCCGACGATCTGGGTCCACAGATGAATGGCTTCGCACGTCTCTTTCCATGGGGCCCACGGCAACTCGGGCCAGGCGGATGCTGCTCGCTCGCTCATGGCGGAAGCTTACCCAAGCTCGACGCGGCGGGTAGGACGGAAGCTTCACAATGCGGCCATCGCGGTTGAGCCTGAAGGCCCGGCAGGGCAAAAATCTCCCCGATGGGTCTCGGTGCGGCCGGCGAGGCGGGAAGGGGCGATCCGCCGCGGTTCCTGTCGGTGGAGCCACCAGCGCCCTTGCGTCCGTTCATCGAACGCCTCTGGTACTACGAAAGTCGGTTGAGCCATCCCGCGGAACGGGTCCTGCCGTCGGGGCGGATGCAGCTCATCGTCCAGCTGGGGGCGGCGCCCGCCGCTTGTTTCTGCGGGCCGATGACCCGGCCGGTAACCGTGCCGACCTCCGCGATGCGGCGGGTGGCGGGGGCCCTGTTCCGAGTCGACGGGGCGCGGCCGTTTCTATCGATGCCGTGCGTGGCGCTGGCGAACCTCGACGTCGAGCTCCCGGATCTGTGGGGTCGAGAAGGGGCGGTGCTCGGCGAGCGGTTGGCGTCGGCGGCGAATCCGTCCGCGGTGCTCCAGGCTCTCGGATCGGCGCTCCTCGAACGGCTGAGCGTCGACATAACGCCCGACCCTGCCGTGCGGGCGGCGATGGTCGCGCTGGCCCGAGGGGACCGGGTGGCGGCGACGGTGGAGGCGTCAGGTCTGTCGTGGGCCACGTTCGGGCGCCGATTCGCGGATCGCGTGGGGCTGTCGCCGAAGCGGTGCGCGGGTGTCCAACGGTTCCAGCGCGCGGTCCGCCGTCTGGCCGGCGGCGAGCGCTGCCTGGCGTCGGTCGCCGCCGACTGCGGCTATTTTGATCAGCCGCACTTCAGTCACGAGTTCCGACGCTACGCGGGGCTGACGCCGGGCGGGTATGCGCCCCGGTCGGCCGAGGAGCCGAATCACGTCCGCAGCGTCTCTAGACGAAAACCTACAATCAGTCGGGGGCGATTCGAGTCACGGTGAAGGCATGTCGAATTCAGGTACAACACCCCCGGCTCTCGTTCCCCGTCTGGTGGTCGCGGGCGCGGATGCGGCCATCGCGTTCTACGAGCGTGCGTTTGGGGCTCGGGTCGTCGAGCGCTTTGCCGACGGGTCGGGTCACGTCGTGCACGCTGCGCTCGAGCTGCACGGCGCGGTGATCTCGCTGACCGAACAGCGCCCCGAGTGGCAGAATGTCTCGCCGACGGCCCTCGGCGGATCGGCGGTGATCCTCAATCTGACCGTCGACGACGTGGACGCGGTCGGACGAGCGCTCGAGCGCGCGGGCGCGGAGGTCGTGTTCCCGATCGCCGATCAGTTCTACGGCCACCGAGAAGGACGCTTTCGCGACCCATTCGGCCACCTATGGATCATCACCCGGGTCATCGAGTCGCTGACGCCGGAACAGATCGAGGCCCGCATGCGCGGGATGACCGAGTCTTAACCAGGCTGTCCGCGCTCTTCCTTTACCATCCTTCGGCCAACAACGCGCCGGCGACTCTCATCGCTTCTCACTATGGCCGCTATGCGTTGTCGCTCGACCCGCGCGCGCTAAGACCCAGTACGAAGGACAGCGAGGCGCGCCGCCTCGCTCGAAGAGAGGAATCATGCGAACACTGCAGATCGCGGGGCTCGCGATCGCCTTCGCCGCTGGATTCATGGCGTGCGGGGACGACGACGACGGCTCCATCAACAACACCAACCAAAACAATACGAACGCTTCGAACAACAACAACGGCGGTTCGAACAACAACAACAACGACGGCGGTAACAACAACAACAACAACGACTCGACCGCCGTTCAACGCGACGTGGTCATCAACGAAGTCTTCTATGCGGGCGACGCGTCGAGCGACTACATCGAGCTCAAGAACATCGGTTCGGAGACCGTCGACCTGACCAACTATCGCTTCTGCCTGCGGGTGGGGGTGTATCCGGCCCTCGCCACGTTGGAGGTGTTCGGCCCCGGCGACCTTCAGCTGGAGGCTGGGGCGCTGATCACCTTCAAGGCCCCCGAAGACCTGAGCGACATCGGCTCGGTGGCCTTGTACGACCGTGGAGGCGCGTTCACGAACCCCGACGCCCTGATCGACTACGTTCAGTGGGGCGCGGCCCAGGCGCCGGATTCCCGGGCGGACATCGCGGTGTTGGCCAACGAGTGGACGGAGGCCGCGGGTGGCTTCGCGTTCGTTCCCGCCGCGGCGGCCAACGAATCGGTGGTCTTCGACGGCGACCGTGGCGACGACCCCGTCGCGGACTACACGAACGGTGTACCCTCGCCGTCGTTCGAGGACGGAACCATGGAGGTCGCCACCTTCGTAGAGCTGTCCATCGACAACACCGTACCCCCGGCCACGGTGACCAGCTCCGCGACCGGCGCCGCCCTGGTGACCGTGGGAGAGACCTGGCTCGTGGTGTTGGGCGCCCTGTCGGACCTGTCGAGCCCGCTGCGCGACATCGCGGACGTGGGACCCATCCACCTGCACTTCGCCCTGCCGGGACCCGGCCAGGAGGTGACCGAGGCCACGGGCCCCGTCGCGTACCCCCTCGTCGTAGATGCGGCGTCGAACGGCTTGAGCGCGGCGTTCAGCCTCCGGGTGCCCCCCGCCGACGATCTTCTCGACCCCCAGGTGACGCCGAGCGACCGGCTGCAGGCGTTCAAGGACGGCCGCTACTACATCAACGTGCACACCGAGCTGAACGCGAGCGGTGAGCTGAGAGGTCAAGTGGACTTCGGAACCACGCCGCCGCCGGAGCCCGAGGTGCGCAAAGTGACGATCAACGAAGTCCTGTACACCGGGGACGTGGATGAAGACTTCGTGGAGCTCAGGAACGTCGGCAATGTTCCCGTCGACCTGACGGGATGGTTCTTCTGCTTCCGAGTCGGCGCGTACCCCCCGCTGTCCAGCCTGTCCATCATGGCGGGAAGCGACGACCTGAATCTGGAGCCGGGCGAGTTCATCGTGCTCGAAGCGGGTGAGGACCTCAACGACGTGAGCGGCGCGGTGGGGCTGTATGCGAACAACGCGGGATTCGGCAACCCTGACAACATCCGTGACTACGTTCGTTATGGGTCGGCCGACGGTACCAACGAGCGGGCAGACGTGGCCGTCGACGCGGGGCTATGGACGGAGACCGCGACCGACGCGTTCGACTTCGTCGAAACCGCGTCCGCGGGTGAATCGCTGCAGCTGATCGGCGATCCGCTGGTGGAGCCGTCGACGTCGGCGCAGTTCGGCAACGCCACGCCTACCCCGGGCAACTGACGGTGCTTGGGAGGGCGTTTGTGCGCCCTCCCAAGCGGATTGATGGCCCCTTATCGACCCGATAGATCACGATGTCGACCGTTTCGATACGAAATCGGTCGCCGAGCGCGGGCGCGCGAAGGCCCGGTCGACGGCTACTCTTTGCTGATGGCGTCGAGGTTCGTCGCGTGCACGTTCACGCGGGTCCGGGTTCGACGCCACAGATCGTAAACGTTGTAGCTGTCCATGTTTCGCCCGTAGAGGTGGAGGGTCATCGCGCCTTGGCCGTCGGCCGAGGCGCCGGTTTCGTGGATGTGGTCCGGGTTGGGTACGAAGGTGGTGACCGTTCCGGGATTCATGAGGATGATGCCGCCCGGCCGCAGGTCGATGTGTTCATCTCCTTCTTGCAGGGGATTCATCCGGATGTAATTCCGTTCCTCGAGCAGGCCGCGGAGGACGCCGACCACCCCCCAGCTGCTGTGGTCGTGAACCGGCGTCCATTGCCCCGGCTGCCACACGAGAACGTACAGAGACAGGCTGTCGTCCTCGGAGGCGTAGATGAGATTGCGGGCCGCCTGCTTGCTGTCGCTCTCGATGTGGTGATCTTCAAGGAATCGCTCGCCTTCAGCGAGCAACCGCATCATGCGCGGCGCGATGCTCGCTACGCACTGGTGCGGTGCACAGTCCTGGCCGGCTGCCTTCTTCGCGTCGTCGATGAACTGCTGCAGCGCGTAGCGTCCCATAGCGAACTAAGGGTACACGACCCTTCCCGTCGTCGACAGCGTCGACTCGGTTAGAGAATCCCCCGGTTCGACGGGTCCGGTGCCCTCGGCCGGTGAGCGGGCGTGTTATGGTCGCCGGCGGCTCGTGAAGGTCGAGTCCGCCATTACCATCGACGTGCCCCCCGAGGTGGTTTTTCGGTTCTACGCGCAGCTGGATCACCTGCGTTTCGTGAGCACCGAAGGCCGCCGCGAGTGGTGCCCGGAGTCCGGCCGGGTCCGGGCGCCGGGCGAGCAGTACGCCGTGGAGGTCCAACAGGGCCGACACCGGCTGGGTCTGCGATTCCGCACCCTGAGCCTGCGCGCGGGGCGCGCGTACGAGGACGAATTCGTGAGTTGGCCCCTCAAGGGGGCTCGTCATCGCCAGACGTTTGAACCGGCCAAGAACGGGGCGGCGACGGTGGTCGTGGACACTAACCTGTGGGACCCACCGTGGTACGCCCGCGGCGTTGTCGTCCGGCAGCTCGACCATCAGCGGGCCCTGTTCGGCCGCAAGCTTCGCAAGGCCAAAGATCTGGTCGAACAAGTCTTCGACGTCAAAGGGCCGGATGCGTTCGCGGAAGGCATCTTCGACGACGCCGAGCTGGTCGGTATCGCTCCCTTTGTGCCATGGAAGTAACCGATGAGCGGTCCGTTCCAGATCGTCCTGCTTCCCGGTGACGGTGCCGGGGCTGAGGTCATGCACCAGGCTCGCCGGGTGCTGGATCGCGTGGCCGAGGCCTACGGGCTGCAGTTCGACCTCGAGGAGATCCCGTGCGGCGGGCAATACTATTTGCAGTATGGGCGCGACTGGCCGGAAGGCAGCGAGCGCCGATGCGCTGCCGCGGACCTGATTCTCCTGGGCGCGGTCGGCTGGCCGGACCCCGACGGCGGGGGCCCGGTGACCATGAAGGACGGCAAGATGGCGGGCTGGAATCCGGTCATCGGCAACCGACTTCGGCTCGATCTGTATGCCAATATCCGGCCCATAAAGCTCTACGACGGGGTGGGGCATCGCATCTCGGGACGACAGCAGCAGGTCTGGCGCCCCGAGAACGTCGATATGGTCTTCCTGCGCGAGAATACTGAAGACCTCTACGTTGGGGCGGGCACCATCCTCCGGCCCGCCAACATCGCACAGGTAGCCACCGACACCCGGATCATCACTCGCCGTGCGTCCGAGCGCATCATTCGCCTCGCCTTCCAGACCGCCAATCGCCGGCAGGGGGCCCCGACCGACGGCAAGAAGCGAGTCACCGCGGTGGTCAAAAACAACGTTCTCGACGGGTGCCGGATGTTCACCGAGATCTTCGCCGAGGTGGCGCGCGAGTTTCCCGAGGTCGAGCCTGACGTCGCGATCGTCGATGCGTTCACCCAGTGGCTGATCACCGAGCCGGAGCGCTACGACGTCGTCGTGACCACGAACATGTTCGGCGACATCGTCACTGATCTTGCCTCTGTCCTCCAGGGGGGGATGGGGATGGCTGTGGGGTGCAACGTAGGGGATCAACACGGCATGTTCGAACCGATCCACGGCACCGCCCCTCCGTTCGCAGGACAAGACAAGCTCAATCCGATGGCCATGATCGGGGCACTGGCCGAAGGCCTGCGGTGGCTCGGGGCGCGCAGACAGGTACGGGAGCTGTCCGCGGCGGCGTCGGCCGTCGAGGGCGCCATTCGCGATGTGGTGAAGGCTGGCGACGTCCTGACCTTCGACCTCGTGGGCAAAGATCGCGCCGCGCCGATGTCCGCGGTCACGGATGCCATCCTTTCGCGGGTGTGATCGTCCAAGGGCGGTGAATGAGGGTCTGGCAGTGACGAAGGTCCGGGTGGGATCGCCCCTTGCGCGCTCGCTTCGAAAACGAGAGTTTCAGGGCATGCGTAGTGCAGTCGTGACGGCCAGTGTTTTGCTGGCATCGGCCTCGGCGGAAGCCAGTGCACCGCCCGTGGTCGCCGTGCTCGACCTTCAGGGGAGCGGCTCCGGCTTCAAGAAGAAGGAGCTGGAAACGGTCAGCGAATACGTCTCGACTCAGCTCGCGGCGTCGGGCCGGTTCCAGGTCGTGCCTCGCTCCGAAGTGAAGCGCGCGCTCGCGGGACAAAAGCAAGACAGCTACAAGCAGTGCGTCGACGAGAGCTGCCAGATCGAGCTCGGCAAGGAGCTCGCGGCGGCCAAGACCGTGGTGGGCAGCATTCGCAAGTTCGGCAAGGTCTGCATGGTGAACCTCCGGATGTTCGATCTCGCCAAGGCCGCGACCGAGCGGGCGGGCAGCGCGCGCGGCGAATGCACGGCAACCAAAGTGTTGGTCTCGGTGGATCGCGCCGTCGCCAGTCTCACCGGCGTCCAGACCAACGCTGTGGCCCAACCCACGGTCACCGCGTTGACCCCGTCAGCGCCGGTCACCACTGCGCCGCCGGTGGTCGCGCCGCCGCCGGTCACTGCGCCGCCGTCGGTCACCGCGCCGCCGGTCGCCGCGCCGCCGGTCGCCGTGGCCCCCGGCAGCGACCTGCTCGCCACCGCCCGCGCGTTGTCTACGACCCGCCACCGGCGGTCCTATGTGCTGAAGCTGGCATCGGTCGAACAACGGATATGCAAGCTTACGCGCGACACGGCAAACGTGATGACCGCGTGTACCACTGCGCCCCAGAGTCGGGCGTGCCGGCGGGCGCAGCGTCGGTCGGATCGCAACACGAAGCGCGTCAACAAGTTCGTCATCAAGCGCAACGATCTGCTGGCCAAGGCGAGCCGCGCCGAAGGGCAGCCCTTCGCCCAGGCGCTGACAGATCTGACCCGCCGCGTCAGCGAATGCTGGTGCGATGGGAGCCGAGCCAATCGGCGCGCCTGCGCGGTGCGTTAGTGGCTTCCGGCCGACCGAGCGCCGTGCGGTGACCAATTGATCAATCGCCACCGAACCACTTCGTTCGAAGCTCGGTCAGCTTGCCAGACGCTTCCAGCTCCAGCAGAACCCGGTTGATCTGTTCGCGCAGCGGGCTGCCCTGCTGGGTGGCCAGCGCAAGGTCTCGAACGTCGAATGACCGTCGAACCATGTGCACCGAATCCGCGCCATCGGTCTGGGCGTAGTACTTGAGGCTCGGCGCGTCGTAAATGACCGCCGCGACCTTGCCTTGCGCCAGCCCCTCGTAGACCTCTTCCGCGTGGTCCCACTGCCGGATGTTGAGCCCGCGTTGGGCCGCGAACTTTGCCGACGATGTTCCTCGGATGACCCCCACCCGGCGGCCGCGGAGGTCTTCGGGGCCGTGGACCGACGCGGTGATGCTCTGCACCGTGAAGGCGGACGCGAGCTCGGCGGTGAACAGCGCGAACATCGGCAGGGAGATGATGATGATCAGCATCGCGAGCACGCGTCCGGTCGTTTTGACCGGGGCCTTGTCGCCGTAGCCGACGGTGCTCGCGGTGACCACGGCCCAGTAGATGCCTTCGAATACCCCCGGTAGGTAGCGCTCGTCGAACGAGTCTCGGCGTCGCTCGATGAACCAGATCAGGTGGCCGGCGACGAGAACGACGACAAAAAAAGCGATGATGACGCCGCTGTTGGTCGCCGCGAGCGCGGTCCCCACCCGAGACCACAGCGGTGGATCATCGGCGGGGCCAGGGAGCATGATGGCGAGCCCGGATCGATACACGGGGTGGGTGAAGTCGACTTGCGCCTCGCGCTCCGCGGATGTGGTCAGACCGCCGATGGCCACG
>JANQQN010000297.1 GCA_028289325.1 Myxococcota bacterium
CCGACCTGCGCCTCGCTCGTGGGTCGACGAGCGCGATTCGCGCCTCGTCGGCGTCGGCGGGCCTTGCGGCGCCGGTCGTTTCGCCGGCGACGCTCATCTCTCGTCTCGGCTTCTTTGGCTTCGCTCTGCCCGGCCAGCCAACCGACCATCGCCGGAACGCCGGAAGCGAACGCAGCGCTCGGTCCGCCCAGCGCCGTCAGCAGCGGCACCAAAAGCCCGGTGGTCAAGTAGCTATGGCGCAATGATCGCTCCCAGAGTCCAGTCGAACTGGTTGTGGCATGTGCCGCAGTCGGTGCTCGCGAGGCCGGTGGTGGCCTGGTTGGCCACCGAGCCGATGATGTAAAACTGCCCCGCCGCCACGGCGGCCGGATCGTTGATGTTGGCCTGGAGGTCTTGCGTGTTGTGCCAGCCTCCGGGGGTCAGCATCGACTGCCGGTAGTCGCTCAGATGGCAGCTGTAACAGTCGCCGCTGACGAAGTAGTTGCCGGCCTGATGGCAGGAGCGGCAGTCGAGCATCCGGTGCACGCCCTGAAGGACGAATCCCACGTCGGTGTGGGTGAACGTCGTGGGCAACCAAACTTGCTGCTCATGGCAGCGGCCGCAGTCCGCGCCCAGTGACCCCGCGTGCACGTCGTCCTGGACGTGACAGCTCCCGCAGCGCTCACCCCGCCCGCGCAGGTTGGCTTCCCCGTCGTGGCACAGCTCGCACGCCACCACGGTGTGCGCGCCGTCGAGCGAGAAGCCCGCGAGCTCGTGGTAGCCGTTCTTCGGCGGATCGTCCCAGGTTTCGAACGCGTGGCACGACTCGCAGTTGAGCTCTTCCTTCACCTGGTGAGGATCGGGATGGCAAGAGTCGCAGTCGGTCCCCGCGGCGCGAAACTTCAGGTCCAGCGGCGCACCAGGGGGCGCGATCGCCGTCAGTATGCGCTGAGCCACGCCGGCCGCTCCTGACCTGGACCGGGAGCCGCCTTCCTTGGCCTGGCCGTCGTGCACCCGGTCGTCGCCCGACCCCGCGTTCGGCGTTTTCGGGGTCGGCGTCTTCGGGGTCGGCGTCTTCGGGGTCGGCGTCGTCGACTTCGCGAAGGGACTGGTCCCGTCGGAGAGGAGGAAATGGCATCGTTCACACTCGATGCGAGCGTGGGTCCCTTCGTGCTCGAAGTCGGTGTGAACGTTGTGATCGAACTTGGGCGCGCCCCCGCTCGTCTCGTGGCACGTCGCGCACCGCCGGCTGAGCTGCCCTTCATGAACGTCGTCTTTGGCGTGGCACGAGTAGCAGGTCATGTCGTCGAGCTTGTATTTGCGACCGGGGTGGCAGCTGTCGCACTGAACGATCTGGTGAAAGCCGTCGAGCGGGAAGCGGGCGTCCCGGTTGTGGTCGAAGACCACCGTCTTGAACGTGGCCCCCGACGTGTGGCACTTCGCGCAGTCTTCGCCCAGCTCACCGCGGTGAATGTCGACGTGGCACGTCGCGCACTGCGGATTCAGGCCGGTGTACTTCACCGTATCCCGGCACTGCTTGGAGTTGCCGAGGCGGGCCGGTAGGTGGCACCGGTCGCACGCGGTCTGGCTGTGCGCGCGTTCGAGCGGGAATCGGGTCAACGCGTGGTCGAACTTCGACGTTCGATCCCCGCCCCGAACATGGCACCGCTCGCAGTTCTCCATCCCGAACTGCCCGCAGTGCGCCTCTTGGTGACGATGGCAGCTGGCGCAGTCCGTGCTTTCGAAGCGCTCGAACCGCCGCTCGATGCCGAAGCGATGGCATGACGTGCACTTCGACTGCTCGTGTTTGCCCGTGAGGACGAACTTCGTCTTGCGGTCATGGTCGTAGAACATCCGGGCCCAGCCCAGCTCCTTGTGGCAGCCCTCGCACGTCTCCGCCCCGAACCGCCCTTTATGCACGTCGTTGTGACAGGCGATGCAGTTCATCTGGGGGGCCACCGGCGGCGAGTCGATCTTGTGGCAGTCGCGACATCGGTTCTTCTGATGCTCCCCGCGGATCGGCCAGCGGGTCTCGCGCCCGTGGTCGAATAACGTCTTGCGGAAGCGGACCTTTTGCCCGTGGCACGACTTGCACTCCCGCTTCGCGGAGATCACCGAGCGGTGGGAGTCCTCGTGGCATCCGGAGCAGTCCTGGAAGTCCTCCTTGACCGTGAAGTCCTTGATGTTCTTCTCATGACAGCTGACGCACTTGTTCTGGGTGTGAAAGCCGGAGATCGGATAGTCCGTCTTGTCGTGGTCGTACTGGGTCGAGCCCAGATTCTGGACCGCGAAGTTCGCAAAGCCGTGACACACCTGGCACTCGGTCAGGGCCTTGTCCTTGAACTCGTGGGGATTGATACCGCCCGGGCCGGGGCGTCGCTCGGTGCCGAAGTGGCAGGTCGTGCATTCCTGTCGAGCCCCGAGGTACGTCGGCAACCGGCTCTTGGGGTACTTCTTATCGTGGCACTTTTCGCATTTGGTGTAGCGGTGGGTCCCGTCGAGCGGCCATCCCGTCAGCGCGTGATCGAAATTTCGCTTGCCGCCGAAAGGTTGCCAATCGATGGTCGTCCGTCGTCCGCGACCAGACCCTGGCGGCTCCTCGATGTGCTCGGCGTGGCAGCTCTTGCAGCGCTGCTCTTTGACCTCCTTGGTGGCGTGAAATCCTTTGCCCGCCTTGATGCGCCGACGCAGCGGTTGGTGGGTGTGGCACGCCAGGCATTTGTCGTCGGGCACGCCGAAGCCTGCTTCGTGGCACTTGTTGCAGTCGACGGGGAACGAAGTCAGCTCACGGTGCCCGCGGGACATCGGCCCCGGTGACCCTTGCGCCCACGCCGCACCGGTCGCGAGCAGCAGCACCACGCAGGTCGCAAGCCCGACGGCAGCTCGCCATAAGGACGGTCGCTGCACCGACGGGTTCACGGGAACATCGGTGGGGCTCGCGGGAACGTTGGTGCCTTCGCGTTCGAATCGAGGTTTGCGTAGTCGCAACGCGGTCTCCTCGAGTCGGTTGTACGCGGCTTCCGGCGAGCCTCGCAAGCGAACGTGCACGCCTCGCGTTCGCTGCAGACACACCTTGGACAGCGCGTCCAGATCGCGTAGAACCGAGGTATCGCGTCTCCATCGTTGGAGACTGAAGTCGCCGTCATCCCGCCGCCGTACCGACGTTGTCCGGGGTCCTCCGGGTATCATTCGGTATCTTTTTCGAGGCGGGGAACGGGTCGTCGAAAGGTCGAATCAAGTGGCGGGTCGACGCACAGAAATGAAGCGCTTCATGCGCGCCCAGCCCCGACCCGCCCGAACCCTGACGATGCTGCTCGCCAACGTCGAGGACCCAGTCAACGTGGGCAGCGCGTTTCGCATCGCCGACGCCCTGCGCGCAGAGCTGATCCTCGCCGGCATCACCGCGCGGCCCCCCCATAAGCTCATCGCCAAGGTCGGTCGCGGCAAAGACTCGCGGGTCCCCTGGCGCGGCGTCGACGATGTCGTCGAAGCCGTCGAGCTTGCAAAAAGCCAGGGCGACCGCGTGCTGGCGGTCGAGATCACCGACGACGCCACGCCTTATCACCGAACTTCATATCCCGAACGGGTGTGCCTGATGGTGGGTCATGAGGATCACGGGGTGCCGAAGAAAGCCCTCGCCGCTGCGGATGGCGCGGTGTTCATTCCGATGTACGGCAAAGGCGCCTCCCTGAACGTACATGTCGCGCTGGCGGTCTCCGCGTTTCAAGTGATGCACGCCGATGCGACCGACGACGACGAAGGTTGAGTCGCCTTCGCCGCTTGCGCTAGCCCAGATCGCATGCCCCGCCTCGACCCCCACTCCTACGCCGACGACGCGCAACCGAGCACAGTTCGGATGAACCTGCAGTTATGGGTGGATGTCCTGCGGAGCGTGGTCCGCGGGGAGATCACGCTCCATCTCGATCGGCCCGCCGACGGAACTCTGGATTTGGACACGCGCGACCTGGCCATCGAAGCCGTGACATCTGCTTCGGGAGCCCCGCTTCGGTTTGAGCTGGATGCCCCCGATCTGATCCTGGGTCGCCGGCTCAGGGTCTTCCTCGACGACGACCAAGTGCGGATCGTCTATCGAACCGCGCCCCACGCGTCGGCGCTGCAGTGGCTGTCCCCGGCCCAGACGGCGGGCCAACAACACCCGTTCGTGTTCACGCAGTGCCAAGCGATCCACGCCCGGTCCGTGTTGCCTTGCCAGGACACCCCCCGGATCCGGGCCCGCTTCTCGGCCGAGCTCAACGTGCCGCGTGAGCTGACCGCGGTGATGGCCGCGGCCCACGGCCCTCGCCAATACGCCGGGGACGACCGCGCGGTGTACCAGTTCGACATGCCGCAACCGATCCCGTCGTACCTGTTCGCCTTTGCCGTGGGCGACCTGGCGTCGATCGAGGTGGGTCCCCGCTCGAAGGTCTACGCCGAGCCGTCGGTGGTCGAGGCCGCGGCGTGGGAGTTCGCGGACATCGACCCTCTCCTGCAGCGAGCGGAGGCGTTGTTCGGGCCCTACCCATGGGATCGGTTCGACGTCTTGGTCATGCCACCATCGTTCCCTTACGGCGGGATGGAGAATCCGCGGCTCACCTTCGTGACCCCGGCTCTGTTGGCCGGGGATCGGTCCCTGGTGAGCGTGGTGGCCCACGAGCTCGCGCACTCGTGGACCGGCAACCTGGTCACCAACGCGAGCATGGAGCACTTCTGGCTGAACGAAGGATTTACCGTCTACGCGGAGAGACGTCTGGTCGAAGCGCAATACGGCGAGCCGACTCGAGTCCTGCAGGCGGCGGTGGGCCGCGCGGACCTCGAGCTGGACATCGCCCGCCTGTCCGAGGTGGACCCGCGGCTGACCCAACTTCGGGTCGACCTCACCGAACGCGACCCGGACGAGGTGTTTTCGACGGTGCCGTACGAAAAGGGATACCTGTTCTTGCTCCGGCTCGAGGAAAACGTCGGGCGCGACCGGTTCGATGAGATGCTTCGGCGGTACATCGAACGCTTCCGATTCACCTCGATCACCACCGATGACCTGCTCGACTTCTTGCGGGTCGAGTTTCCCGATGTCATCGACGGGGTGGATCTCGCCCCCTGGCTCGACGGTCCGGGGCTCCCGAACGACGCGCCGTCGGTCCGCTCCGATCGCCTCAACCTGGTCATCGACCTCGCCCATCGGTGGCGGGACGGACACCGTCCGCCTTTCGAAGTCCTCGACGGATTCGGTCCCGACGAGTGGCAGGCGTTCTTGGGGACCTTGCCCCCGACCCTGCCCGCCGACGAATGCGAGTGGTTCGAGGACCGGTTTGGCCTGTCGACCTCGGATAACGCGGAGCTGCGGGTGGGGTGGCTGACGGTCGCCGCGCGGTCCAACTACGGGCCGGCGTTCGATGCCGTCGAGTCGACGCTGATGAACACCGGTCGCATGAAATACCTGCGGCCCTTGTATAACGCCCTCGTTCACGCGGGTCCGATCGGCAAGGCGCGGGCCAGCAAGATCTTCGCCGCCGCCGAGCAACGATATCATCCCGTCGCGAGGTCGCTGGCGAAGAGGATCGTTCAGTGACCCTGTCCATCGACTTTCATCCGTCGCAGTGGCCGGAGGCCGTGGCCCATCAGATGCAAGACAGCCTGCGTCAACGGCGCGTGCCGGGGCTGTATCTGTATGATTCTCCGGCGCAATCGGCGCGCTGGTTGGCCTACCACGAAGGGTGGTCTCCGGCCCGGACTCGGGCCGACGTCCAGTCTCTGTACGACCGAGCCTTTCGGGCCGTTCTCAATGACGTGGCGAACACCGCCCACTACGTGAGTCTCGGCTGCGGCGGCGGACAAAAAGACGCACGCTGGGTGTCCGCCGCCGCCGACGGCGGTGGCCCGGTCACCCTCACCGATTCGAGCGCATCGCTGCTCATCACCGCCAGCCGCGCGGTGGCGTCGGCCGGCGCACGCGACGTGCGGCGCGTGGTCATCGACCTGTCGTCGTGGCCCGGGCGCGCCACCTACGGCGTCGACGACCACGGACCGGTCGTCTGGAGCTGCTTGGGCATTCTGCCCAACTTCGAACACGAGCGGCTGCTGCCGTATCTGGCCGACCTGATGGCCCCGTCGGACCGCCTCGTGCTGTCCGCGAATCTGTCCGCCGAACCGTACGCTGCCGCCCGGACGGTCATCGTGCCGCAGTACGACAATCCGCTCGCCCGCGCTTGGTACGACGGCGCGCTGGTGGAGCTCGGGTTCGAGCTGGCGACCACCGAACGACGGCTTGTCCACGCCCCGGTGGAGCCGGACGGAGGCGTATGGCGCATGCAGTACCTGGCGACGCCCCGGGCGCCCGTCGTCCTCGACGTGTACGGGGCGCGGATCGAGGTTCCGGCCGAGACGCAGGTCCAGGTCTTCCAGTCCACCCGCTACACGCCGGAACGGCTCCCGACCTTGTGCCAAAGCGCCGGCCTTCTCGTGGAGGCGGAGGCCATCGACCCTTCCCGTGAGGAAGGCGTCTTCGTGCTGCGCCGTGCAGGGTGACCCGTAGGATAAAGCACCCAGGTTCAGGCGGTGGGGCCTGGTTGTGCTGGATTAGCGAAGGTCCGTTCGTTAGTGTTTCCGGCCGATGGCCAGGCTTCCGATCCTCAACGCCAGCGCGGGCGCGGACCTCGACCTGCCGGACGCCGTGCCGCTGGCCGGGCGCAGCGGCATCGGTCGCCCCGGCTGGCTCAATGACCGCCAGGGGCGAAAGCTCCGCTATCTGCGCTTCTCGGTCACCGACCGTTGTGACCTCAAATGCCAGTACTGCATGCCCGCCGAAGGCATCCCTGCGTCGCCGCGCGAGGATGTGTTGACCTTCGAGGAGGTGGTGCGGATCTGCCGCATCTTCAAAGAGCTCGGAGTGACCACGGTGCGGCTGACCGGCGGCGAGCCGCTCGTGCGCCGAAACGTCGACGGCCTCATCCGCCGCATTCGCGACCTGGGCATCGAAGACATCGCGATGACCACCAACGCGACCGCGCTTCGCCCCCTCGCCCGCCGGTTGGTCGACGCGGGCCTCAAGCGGATCAACGTGTCCCTGGATAGCATCGACCCCGAGACGTTTCGGTCGATGACCCGCGGAGGCGACGTGGCCCGAGTCATCGACGGCATCGACGCCATCCGCGACGCGGGCATCGGGGTGGTGAAGACCAACAGCGTCGTCGTCCGCGGCAAGAACCACACCCATCTCCCCCAGATCGTCGACTGGGCGTGGGACCGAAACATCGTCCCTCGGTTCATCGAGCTGATGCCGCTGGGCGAAGGGGCCAAGCTCGGCACCGGCGCCGTAGTGCCGGTGCAAGAGATGAAGGCCCTCCTCGGGGATCGGATCGTCACCGACGCCGATCCCGAACACCGCAGCGACCGCGGCCCGGCCGGCTACGTTCCCGCCGCGCGGGGCGGCGGCCACAAGGTCGGTTTCATCGGCGCGGTGACCGAAAACTTCTGCGAGCGCTGCAATCGGATCCGCATCACCGCCAAAGGCGATATCCGAGCCTGCCTCGCGAGCCCGAAGGGCCTCAGCCTGCGAGACCTCATCCGGAGCGGAAACGACGACGAGGCCATCCTGGCTCAGATCCGGGAGTCACTGTTCGGCAAGTGGTCCGGCCATCACTTCAACGTGTCCGGGGTCGACGACCACGAACACGTCAACATGTCTGCACTGGGCGGCTGAGCCCTTCGATCAGCCGTACAAGTGGGCGCTGTCGTTGAATCCGACGACCCGCACCCGCCCTTGGTGGACCACGATCCGGGTGATCGATCCATTGTCGACCCCCATGAACGCGAAGGGGCGAGCCCCGGTCGCCTTGGATACGATGTGGGCCACGACCCCGCCGTGCACCACGGCCACCACGAGCTCGTCACGATGCCGCGACGCGATCCGCTGAATCGCGGGCCCGACCCGGGCGTCGATGGCGTCATGGGATTCGGCCCCCGGAATCACATCCCAGCGCTCCTGGGCGATCACTTCTCGCCAGGTCGGATGGCCCTCACGAGCCCGGATCCGGAGGACTTCGCCCTCCCATTCGCCGACGAAGACCTCGCGGAGATCCCGCTCGACGATGGGCTCGAGCCCCAGGCGTGCGCACAGCGGGGCCGCGGTCTCGCGGGTCCGACGGAGGCTGGTCACATATACGGCCTTGATCGGCCGATCTCCCAGACGATCCGCGACCTTGTCCGCCTGAGCGCGACCTTCGGGGGCGAGCTCAGGATCCCCTTGCCCGTCGAGCAATGGAAATGGGTCGTCGGCCCGGGCCGGCCTCGACGCGCCGTGCCGGACGAGAAGGATGTCCGCCGCGCCCGGCGGAGGCACGAATCGCTGCTGCCGATACTCTTTACCTTTAGCGGTCACGCCGGGTGAGCATACACGTTTGACGCGCCGCGCCCTGCTCTCCTTCGATTCTTTCGACGACCGGTCCGCCGGCGCGGCGTCCGCCACCTAGACCCACATCACACCGGGGTCTTGAACACGGACTCCCGCGCCGCCTGCGAGATCGCCTGCACCGCCGGATGTTTGATCCGACGCTCGACGGTGATGGCGTAGAAATGCTCGGTGACGCCGTCCACGAGGCCGACCAAACGCGCCGAAAAGTCGCGACGAATGTCCTGCTCGATCGCCATGGCGGCGGGAAAAATGCCTTTGTCGTGCGCCCCGAACACCTTCATCAGCGCCGAGTCATCGAACTCGGCCACGATCCGCGGTCGGATGCCGTGGGCGTCGAACCACCGATCGAGGGCCCGTCGAAGCACGGAGTGGCTGGTGGGCAGGAGAAACGGCGCGCCGTCGAGGCAGTCGGGGAACCCGCGTCGAAATCGCTCGGCCAGCCGCTCCGTGCTTCGACGGGCCCTCGATCGGTGGTTCGACGCCCACGGCATCCGACCGCGGATCGTGGCCGAGT
>JANQQN010000326.1 GCA_028289325.1 Myxococcota bacterium
GGGACCCAAAGCCCTGCAAGCCGTAGGCGCGCAGTGAGCCGAAGGCGAACGAAGATGGGTGGTCCGGCTTCGCCGGACCGGGACCCACTGAACGCCCACGCGACCAGACCAGCGATAAGCCGAGTTTTGTTCCGGGACCGAAGCCCCGGCCGCGACCATTCCTCTAGGCGACCCGTTACCGGGCCGCTCGAGCAGCCTTACCCGGGCTCTCGACCGGCGAGCCACCGGCAGCGCTGGCCGAAGCCAGCGCTGGAGCCCCTATTCGGCCTTGCTCCAGGTGGGGTTTACCTTGCCATCCGTGTCACCACGGATGCGGTGCGCTCTTACCGCACCGGTTCGCCCTTGCCTCATCCCCGGCGAGCCGGCTGAGAGGCGGTCTCTTTTCTGTGGCACTGTCCTGCAAGTCACCTTGACTGGCCGTTAACCAGCACCCTGCTCTTCGGAGCTCGGACTTTCCTCCCGCGGTCCGAAGACCGCCGGCGGCCGCGTGCCGGCTGGCCGCGCGGGCAATCCGAAGCACTACCGTACTCGGGCCCTCGCCGGCAACCTTATCGGCATGTCGCGGCTCGATGAGCCGGCGATACCGGGCCCACGCTTGACCGGCCCTCCGGGCGGGCCTACCGTCGCCGCCGCGCCCATGGAGACGGCCGTATACTCCCCTTTGGCCCTCATCGTGGCCCTCCCGCTCCTCGGGGCGGTCACCCTCACCTTCTTCGGCGCGCGTCTGCCGAGACCGTATGTGAATGGCATCGCGCTATCCTCGGTCCTCGGGGCGTTCCTGATCACGGTGATGGCCACGGTGACCTTGATCCGGGTCGGCCAGCCCCTGGAGTTCGTCCTGTGGAGCTGGATGGACGTCGGCCGGTACCGCGTCGATCTCGGCCTGACGTTCGACCAGCTGACCGCTTCGCTGCTGCTGGTGGTGACCGGAGTGGGATTCCTCATCCATGTCTACTCGACCGAGTACATGGGCCACGATCCCGGCCACTGGCGATACTTCGCGTACCTCAACTTCTTCATCTTCGCGATGAGCGTGCTGGTCTTGGGTGCGTCGCTGCCGGTGATGTTCATCGGCTGGGAGGGCGTCGGGCTCGCGTCGTATCTCCTCATCGGCTTCTGGTTCACTGACCAAGACAAAGCCCGAGCGGGCAAAAAGGCGTTCATCACCAACCGGATCGGGGACTTCGGATTCCTCCTTGGGACCTTCTTCTTGTTCGGACTCTTCGGGACCGCCGACTTCTTCGAGCTGCGGTCGCTCGCCGACGGCATTTCGAGCACCGACGTGGTCCGTTCCGGCCTGTTCGCGGGCATGACCGTGCAAACGGTGGTGACCTATGCGTGCCTTTGTTTGTTCCTCGGTGCCTGCGGCAAGAGCGCGCAGATCCCCTTGTACGTTTGGCTTCCGGACGCGATGGCGGGACCGACGCCGGTCTCGGCCCTCATCCACGCCGCGACGATGGTCACCGCCGGCGTGTACCTGTGTTGCCGGGTGTTCTTCCTGTTCGATATGGCGCCGGTCGCGGCGGAGACGGTCGCGTTCATCGGCGGCATCACCGCGTTGTTCGCGGCCACCATCGGCCTGGCCCAAGACGACATCAAGAAGGTGCTCGCCTACTCCACCGTCTCCCAGCTCGGCTACATGTTCTTGGCCGTCGGGCTCGGAGGGTACGCGGCGGCCATGTTTCACGTCATCACCCACGCGTTCTTCAAGGCGTGCTTGTTTCTCGGCTCGGGGGCGGTGATCCACGCGCTACACGAGGAGCAAGACATCCAACGGATGGGGGGGCTGTGGCGTCGGCTGCCGGTGGTGTTCTGGACGTTCGGCATTTCGACTCTGGCCCTGGCCGGCATTCCCATCTTCTCGGGGTTCTTTTCGAAAGACGCGATCCTGGCGTACGCGTGGCAAGAGAACCGCGGACTATGGGTTCTCGGGTTCCTCGCCGCGGGGCTCACTGCGGTGTACATGGCGCGCCTGGTCGCGATGACCTTCTTCGGCGAATACCGAAACCTCGATGAGGACGGAAAGCCGATTCCTATCCACGCGCCCCACTGGCCGATGAGAGCGCCGCTGATCGTTCTTGCCGCCCTCGCCACCGGGGCCGGGTTCATGAACGTTCCACATGTCTTGAGCCACGAGTTCGCGCTGTGGTTCGACCACTTCCTCGAGCCGGCGGTGGCCAGCGAGCATCTCCATCTGGCCCCGGCGACGGAGTGGGCGCTCATGGCCGCCTCCGTAGGCATCGCGCTGATCGGTCTCCTCGTTGGTTCTGGCGTGTACCGTCAGGGCCCCTCGGCAATGATGCACCGCCTGACCCAGGCGGGCGCCGGCCGCTTCGTGTACACGATGCTCTACGGCAAGTGGTTCATCGATGAGATCTATCAGCGCGCGTTGATCGGTCCACTTCGCATGCTGTCGGCTCTGCTGGCCACGGTCGTCGATATGTGGCTGATCGACGGCCTCGCGGTCCGCGGCAGCGGCTTCACGGTGGTCGGCTTCGGCCGGCTCTTCAGTCGACTGCAGTCGGGGAGCGTACAGGTCTACGCCACCGTGCTCGTGGTCGGTATCGCGTTGATTCTGTTTTGGGTGGTCTAGCTTCACTGGTGCTCCTCGCGCTCGCGACGAGCGCGTACGATCCGAAGATCGACACGCAGCTCGTACCGGCGAGCGGATTGGCGTTGGGGGTGGGGGTGCAGCGGCTCCAGGATGAGTTCGGCCTGCAGCTGCAGTTGACGAGTCCTCGATTCGTCGACGGCATGCTGGCCGTTCGTATCGCCGGCGGCGTGGGCTGGTACCCGGACTTGCGGTCCCTACCCGATGACGCTGGCAATCAAGCGTTCGACGCGCGTGCGCTGTACGGACACACCCGCCTGCTTCTCGACGGGGCGTTCCCGCTGGCCCTGATGCCCGGACGCCTGTACGCGGCGGTCGGGCCCAGCGCGTTGTTCCTTCCCATGAGGGTCAGCACGACTCGAGTCGCGATCGGCGTCTACGGCGTCGTAGGTCTGGAGCTCTTCGCGGGGACCGCGTACCGATCGTCGGCTTTTTCATTCTTCTTCGAGATAGGCGCGTCCGCGCACGCGGCGACGGCCGACGTCGCGGACCGAACCGGCCCCATCGAAGTCACCGATCTGACCATCGACCGGCCCATCGGCACCGGATTAGCGCTCGCCGGCGGCCTGCGGTGGTACCTGTGGCGCTGAGTGGGCTCGCTCACTGACGCATCGGCGGTTGTCATCGGCGCAGGAGGCCGATACGCCTGTCCCGCGCACTGCGCGGTTTGAAGCTGGGCGATGGGTGGATTGACGCAGTTAGTTGGGGCCGCCGGCCGGTGGGCGATCGAGTCGACGGGCGCCAGCGGACGCGGCTCGATTTTCTTGGTTCAACAAATTCTTAAGATCTTCGCCCCACCGATTCGCCTTCGGTTGATCGTTGCCCACATGCGGTTCATCGGCAACCGCTCGGTCAGCATTGTTCTTCTGACCTCTACCTTCACCGGCATGGTGCTGGTGCTGCAGGGCTACGTGGCGCTGGTCCGGTTCGGCAGCGAGATCTACCTCGGACCATTGGTGGCGCTGTCGCTCATTCGTGAGCTGGGGCCGGTGCTCGCCGCGTTGATGGTCGCCGCGAGGGCGGGCTCGGCCATCGCGGCCACGATCGCGGGCATGCGGGTGTCCGAGCAGATCGATGCCCTGGAGGTCATGGCCGTCGACCCCATCCAGTACCTGGCGAGCACGCGGTTGCTCGCCGCTTTGCTGACCGTTCCGATGCTGACCGCGCTGTTCGACTTGGCCGGTATCTTCGCTGCGTTGATGTTCGGTACCGGCGTGCTGGGCATCGACGGAGGCATCTTCATGACCAGCATTCGCGAAGCGGTAGACTGGTCGGACGTCACGGCGGGTTTTTATAAGTCGTTCTTATTCGCGACCTTCATTGCTTGGATCAGCTGTTACCAAGGCTACGTGGCCACTCGCGGCGCCGAGGGCATCGGCCGGGCGACGACCAACTCGGTGGTGATCACGTCGGTGCTCGTCCTGGCCGGCGACTACGTGATCACGGCGTTTCTGATGTGAGGACTGGTGATGAGTGAGTACTCCCGTAATGAGCTCGCGGTCGGTGTTTTCGTGATCGCCGGCGTGGCCGCGATCGGCTACCTGTCGGCATCGATCGGCGGCGTTGAGTTCTTTCCCGGGCCCAAGACCCGCGTCATCGCGCGCTTCGCGTCCGTGGGTGACCTCAAAGACGGGGCCAGCGTTCGGCTGGCCGGCGTTCAGGTCGGTGAAGTGGAGACGATCCGTCTCGTGGATTACGCGGCCGACGTGAGCCTCGCCCTCGACCCCACGGTTCCCATCCCTGCCGACACGATTGCTTCTATTCGAACCTCGGGCCTCCTTGGTGAGAGCTTCGTTCTCCTCCGGCCCGGCGGGTCGGAGAAGAATCTGAAGACGGGGGACCGGGTGGCCCAGACGGAGCCCGCGATCGACTTGATCGATCTGATCGTCAAGTACGCCCTCGAGTCCGGAGATGATGAGGGTAAGGCAGATGGTGCAAGCGACGATGAAGACGACGACATTCCGGATCCGTTCTGACCGCCCCCGGCGGGGCTGGATCGTCGGGTGGGCGGTGGCGACGGGGGTTTGCGCCCCGGCGGCCGCGCAGCCGGCGGCGAGCAGTGCGACGGTGACCATCGGCCGCGCCGAAGTGATCGACCGAGCGGCCGAACGGAATCCGCAGGTCCTCTCGACCCGGGCGGAGATCCAGCGGTACGAAGCGCTTCAAAACCAGGTCTTCGCCGCGCGGTTTCCTTCCTTCACCGTCCAGGCCGGCGTCGCGACCTCCCTGCAGGCGGAGCTGGTAGAGGAGAACGGGACCGAGTCCCGTCGAGCCGCGTATAAAGACTTCTCCATAGATCAGCTCTCAGCCGCGTTCTTGGGCAGCATCCAGGGCATCCAGCCACTGTACACGTTCGGAAAGATCGATCTTCGCGGCGAAGCGGCGGACGCGGGGCTGCGGGCGAGCCGAGCTCAAGTCCGTATGACTCAGGCCGACGTGGCGCTGGAGGCGGCGAAGATCTACGAGGGCCTGTTGTACGCGCGGGCGGTGCTCCTGTTCCTCGACGATATCGAGGCCATCGGAGAGAAGACGCTGGAGCAGACCGAAGACCTGCTCGATGAGCAAGCGCCGGGGGTGTCGGAGCAAGACATCCTTCGCATCAAGTCGGCCCAGGGGCTGGCCGCGTTGGGCAAGACCGAGGCGTTGGCCGGCGAGTCCCAGGCGTTGGGAGGCCTGCGCGCTTACTTGGGCCTCGGCAAGAACACCAAGATCATTGCCGCCGACGAGTACCAAGAGCCGATCTCCATTCAGCCGTCCCGGGTCGAAGACGTCATCGACCTCGCCCTCAACAACCGGCCGGAGTTCGACGCCCTCAAGAACGGTATCCTGGCCTTCGAGAAGCTCGCCGATGCGGAGGCGGCGGCCTACTTCCCCAACATCTTTCTCGCGGGTCTGGTCAGCGCGGCGTACACGCCAGGCCGGGAGTTCACCCAGAGCCGCTACGTTTTCGATCCCCTCGGCCACTTCGTGGCTGGCGCCCTCATCGGCGCCCAATGGCAGATCCAATGGGATATGGCCGGCCAGCGGGCCAACGAGGTCCGCGCCGACGCGATGAAGCTCACGGGCCTGCTGCAATGGGCCGAACAGGGGATTCCGGCCGAGGTGAACCAGGTTTATCAAGAAGTGGTTCGCGCACGACGTGATCTCGGTCAGCTCGATGAGACGATCCCGCTCACGAAGCAGTGGTTGGTGCGGGCTTCGGCCAACTACGGTGTGGGACTCGGCACGTCCCGCGACGTGGCCGACGCGGTGACGAACTACGTCCTGTTGAAGACCGCGGAGATCCGCGCCGTCTACCGTCTGAACGTTGCGTTGGCCGAGTTGGCCAAGGTGACCGGAACCCTGGTTGGCGGGGAATCGCCGCTGTACCCGGGACGAGGAACGAGCAAATGAGACTATTCCACGCGAGTGTAGTGGCGGCCGTGTTGGCCGCCGGCCCGATCGACGCCCACGCCGCCGACGAGGCGAGTGCCGCGGCCCAACTCGTCCGCGGATCTGTTGACGATGCCCTCAAAGTGCTCAAGGACCCGAGTCTTCAGGGGCGCGCGAAGCGCAAGGCCCGATGGGGTCAGCTGCGCGAAGTGTCGGACCGGGCGTTCGACTGGTCGGCGATGTCGCAGCGGAGTTTGGGCGTCCACTGGCGAAAGCTGAACCCGGCGCAGCGGGAGCGTTTCGTGACCACGTTCCGGGAGCTCCTGGCGACCCACTATCTCGGCCAGATCGACCGTTTTACGGGCAAAGAGAAGCTCGAGTACAAAGGCACGGAGAAGACGCCGACCGCGACCGAGGTCAGAATGGTCCTCATCACCGCGAGCCGGGAAGAGGTGCCCCTGCACTTCTTCGTCGACGAGCGGCCGAAAGTCGTCGACGTCTCGATCGAAGGGGTCATCCTCTCCAATCACTACCGCGGGGTCTTCAACCGCCAGCTCGTGAACAACGACTTCGACACGGTCATGAAGAAGCTGGAGCGCAAGGTCGCTCGCAAGAAGAAGCGGGCCGAAAAGGCCGATAAGGCCGCCGCCGAGAAGGCGGCCGCCGGTCGGTGAGCGAACGCTCCCGCGCCTCTTCGGCCGGGGTCATCGCCGGCCTGCTCGGCATCGCGACCCTCGTCGCCGCGGCGGGCCTGTTCATTCGCCAGTACACCCGTGACCGCCGAGAGATCTGGCTGCTGAACCCCGCCGAGCGAACGGCGGTGGTCTACGTCGACGGGCGTCGTCATACCCTGCTCGCGGGGGAGATCGCCAAGGCGCGCGCCCCGCGCGCCCGGAAGTTCCGCGTCGGCATCAAGCTCGACGGTCAAACCCACACGTTGTCCGTCCTTCGTGACCCGCAGGTCCAAGAGGCGCTGATCGTCGACGCCGCGCCCGGGGCGGCGTACGCCGTGCTCGATATGACCCCGCGCTACGCTGGCAACGGAACGCCGGCCCGGCGCCGGCTCGCCGCTGACGGACGCAGCTTTCGCCCGGAGGTGATCGCGGTCAGGGGCCCTGGTTCGGTGATCAAGCTCCCCGGTGGCGCCGGCCATACCATCGGCCCGAAGGAGCGCCTGCCCCCCGCGGTGTGGTTGGCCCGCAAGTACGGTCACGCCGTTTACAAGATCATGCGGGTTCCGGCCCCGGTCGACCCCGATGAGCTGCAGAGCGCGGTCGAGCGGGCCTTGGCGGATCGGCGAGCGCTGGTGGAGCTCGAGCTCGCGGTCACTTCGACGGCATCGACTCCAACGCGCCCATAATGACCAACAGATCCTCCTGGAGGTGGCGTCGCCGGGTTTCATTGAGGCCGGCCAACACCTCGCCTTCGATCGCCTTAAGGATGGAAAGACCATCGAGCATCATTGCTCGCCCGTGATCCGTGAACACCACGCGCTTGGCCCGCCGGTCTTCCGGGTCGGGCTGCCGACATACGACCTCCAGTCGCTCCAGCTCGTCGACGAGCTGAGACACCGCTTGCTTGGTGATGCCCATCCGACGTGCGAGCTCGGTGAGGCGGGTGCCCTCCAGGTCGAGATGAGGAAATACAGTAAGGTGGGCGGCTCGGGCGTCGGCGAAGTCGGTTTCCGCGCGAACCCGCCGCAGACCCTGCTCGTTGAGCAGTCGCGCGGTGCGAATCAACAGGTGGGCGACGCTGGTTTCTTTGGCGACCAGCAGCGACCGCCGAAACGACTCGTCGTCCTCCATAGACCCGTCACTTTTGGCCGTAGGTGGATTTTAGTCAAGATCCTTGACTTCATTTGGTCAAGCTACTTTACTTTAAAGACGAGGAGATCAACTGATGCTGAAATCGATCGGTGAAGAGATCTGGGTCGTCGAGCACGACCTCTTTGCGTTGGGCATTCACTTTCCCGGCCGGATGACCGTGGTGCGGCTGAGCGACGGTCGGCTATGGCTCCACTCCCCGGTTCCCATCGACGACACCCTGGCGTCCGAGCTGGCCAAGCTCGGATCGGTTGGGTTCATCGTGGCCCCTAATCGCTTTCACCATTTGTACGTGACGGGCGCGATGGAGCGATACCCTGGGGCGGAAGCTCATGGGGCGCCCGGCCTGGCCACCAAACGCAAAGATGTGTCGTTCACCGCCGAGCTGGGCACCGCGGCCCCTTCCGGCTGGCGCGACGACCTCGAGCAGATCTCATTGCGCGGAATCCCGCTGATGGGCGAAGTCGTCTTCTTCCATCGAGCGTCGGGTACGCTGATCACCACCGATCTGTTCATGAATGTGCACCGCGTCCAAGGTTGGCTGGGCCGGTTGATCTACTGGATGGAGGGATGCTGGAAGAAGCCGGCCGTTCCTCGCCTCAATCGGTTCCTGGTGAAGGACAAAGCGCAGATGCGACAGGACGCGACCCAGATCGCCGCCTGGCCCATTCGGCGGCTGCTGATGGCCCACGGCGATATCGTCGAAGACGACGCCGCGGGGGTGGTCGACCGGTCCTTCACCGTGTTCGGCACCAAGCCGTCCCCGAAGCTCTCCGCCAGCGTATGAGTCGGCTCATGGTTTGAGACTCGGAGCCCGCCGGCTAAGCTAGCGACGTGGAAGGCCATTACGAGCGCCTGGTACTGTTGGGCCTCATCGGCGTCATCGCTGGCGCCATCAACACGGTGGCCGGCGGCGGATCCCTCATCACCATACCCGCTCTGATCTTCTTGGGCTTGCCGCCCGCGGTCGCCAACGCGACCAACCGGGTCGGCGTGTTCCTGCAGTCGGTAGTGGCGACGGTCCAGTTCGCGCGGGCCGGCAAGCTGCCGATCCGTCGCTCGTTGCCCAGCCTCATCGCCGCCTGCGCGGGGGCGGGGGTCGGGGCCCAACTGTCGGTGGCGCTGGACGAGTTGACGTTTCGGCGAGTGATCGCGGCGACGATGATCGTCATGCTCGGCGTGTTGCTGCTGAAGCCCAAGCGGTGGCTGCGGGAAGGGCTCCGACCGCGGGCGGTTCCACTGGCCGTCGAGCTGGTGGCTTTCGTGGCCATCGGCGCCTACGGCGGATTTCTACAGGCCGGCGTGGGCCTGCTCCTGCTCATGGGTTTGGTTCTCTTGAATGGACAAGACTTGGTTCACGCGAACGGGATCAAATCGCTGATGGTCGCCGCGTTTACCGTTCCGGCCCTGGCGGTGTTTCTCGCCAATGGGTTGGTCGAGTGGGAGCCGGGGCTCGCCATCGCGGTGGGGTCGATGATCGGGGCCTGGGGGGGAACCAAGCTCGCGGTGGGGTACGGTCCACCGCTGGTGCGCGCGGTGCTGATCGCGGTCGTCGTGGTCTCGGCGGTTCGGCTGCTGCTGTAACGGCCAAGACGGCCTCCAGACGGCCTTAACTCGCTCCGCAGGCTCCGCTCTAGCTCCCCGGTCTTCCGCGCTCTTCTGCGAAGAGCTTCTATGACAGGTGACTAGCGAGCGCGGCGTCGCCGGCCGCTGGCGGGGCGCCGCCGGTCAGGGGTCGCGTTCTTCTTTGGCGAAGCCGCATCTTCGGCCCGAAGCTTCAGGTAGCTGTCTCGGCGGTGGGCGCTCAACGCGCCCTCTACCACCGCCGCCTCGACCGCACATCCCGGCTCACCCCGGTGGCCGCAGTCCCGAAATCGGCACTGCTCGGCCAGCGCGATCACGTCGTCGAAGGCGCGGTCGATCCCGTCCCCGGGGGTCCAAAGCTGAAGCTCTCGCATGCCCGGGGTGTCGAGAAGCAAGCCTTCCTGCGGCCCCAGTAGGACCAGCTCGCGGTGGGTGGTGGTGTGACGCCCTTTGCTGTCCTGGTGACGGACGGCTTGCGTCAGCTGCACGTCCCGACCGACGAGCGCGTTGACCAGGGTGCTTTTACCGACGCCCGAGGAGCCGGTGAGGGCGCCGGTCCGGCCTCGGCCAAGATACGCCAGCAGCCGGTCGACGCCTTGACGACGACGGGCGCTCACCAGCTCCACCGGAATGCCGTCGGTCACCGGCCCCAGAACCGACAGCTGGGCCTCGGGGTCATCGCTGAGGTCCGCCTTGCTGACCACGACCACCGGCTCCGCCCCCCCGTCGAGCACCGCGGCGAGGTATCGCTCGATCCGGCGGGGGCTGAAGTCCTGGTCGAGGGAGGTCACCACGAACACCACGTCGACGTTGGCCCCGACCACCTGCGGCTGGGGCCGTCGGCCCGCGGCCTGACGAAGAAACTGGGTGCGGCGATCGAATCGGTGCTCGATCGCGTAGCTGTCGCCGCCGCCCGAGAGCCCCACCCAATCGCCGACGGCGGGGACATCGAGCGAAGGCGCCTTTCGCCATCGACCGGGCAGCGTCGCGTTAACCTCTCGAACGCGGTGCGCATCGCCGTCGCGGACGGGGATCAGAACGCGGTAAATTCCTCCGTATTCGACGGCCACTCGCCCCACCGACAACGACGCGTCGGATTCGAGCCGCTGATGCTCCAAGTCAGGCCGCCAACCGAGCGCTTCGAGGGTCCAGCCGTTCATTCGGGCCCGCAAAGGAGACCAGTCGCGCTTAACCCGTCAACCGTGCGGCCGATAACTCCGCAACACGCCGGAATACCGTTCGAGTGGGGTGTTGTTCCTCTACTCATTGAGACCTGGCGTCATGAGAAAGGGCGTAATCCTGTGATGATGGCTCGTCGGAGCGCTGCGCTGGGCAACCAGGGTTTTCGAGCGCGAGCCATGTGGATGGCAATAAACGGTGCGGGGTGAATTGTGCCCTCTCTCTGACTGTGCTCTTGTTCAGTGATTGAGTGGGCCTAGCACCGGCCAACGTTTTGGTGTTATCAATCACCACTTCCCGGCGCCGGTCGAGCGACCCATCGCCGCAGGGTTCGGAAGGTACGCGGAATGGCAACAAAGACACGCCGTACTAAGGAAGAGAAGCCGCTCAGCAAGAAGGAGCTCGCCAAGTTCAAGGAGCGCCTGGTGGAGCTGCGCGACGAGGTCAGTGAGCGCATCAGGGAGCGGGCCAACACGGCCCGCGTCGACGAAGACGACCTGATCGAAGAGATGGATCAGGCGAATCGGGCCACCGAAGAGGCCTTCAACATGCGTCTGCTCGACAAGGAAGTGAAGCTCCTGCGCGAGATCGAGTACGCGCTCAAGAAGTTCGACGACGGAAGCTACGGGATCTGCGAAGGGACCGACGAGCCCATCGAGCGCCGCCGACTGGAGGCGAGGCCGTGGACCCGCTACTCCGTCGCCTACAAAGAGCAGCTCGAGCGCGAAAAGAAGGGCCGAGCGTCCCGATAGCGCAGCGGATCCGCGTGGTCAGAGACGGAAGAGGATACAGTGCGGCCTCATGGCCGAAGCGCACGAGATTCTTCACCCGCTCATCCAACACAAACTGACCTCCATGAGGAGCACGGCGACCGGGACCGGTGCCTTTCGCGCTCTTCTGTCCGAGGTCAGCATGCTGCTCGCCTACGAGGTGACCCGGGACCTGCCCACGACCGTGACGCGGATCAACACCCCGCTCACGGCCATGGACGCGCCCAGCCTCGACGAGACCCGCATTGTTTTGGTGTCCATCCTGCGGGCAGGAAACGGCCTGCTCGACGGAATGCTGCGTATCCTCCCCGAGGCCAGCGTCGGCCATGTCGGGCTGTATCGAGATCCGAAGACCCTGAAGGCGATCGAGTACTACTTCAAGATGCCGCGAGACATGCCCCACCGAGACGCGGTGGTCCTCGATCCCATGCTCGCCACCGGCAACTCGGGCATCGCGGCCGTCCGCAAGGTGAAGGAGACGGCCCCCCGGTCGGTCCGGTTCGTGTGCCTGCTCGCCGCACCGGAAGGCATCGCGGCCATGAATGAGGCTCATCCCGACGTACGAATCTTCACGGCCAAGATCGACGATCACCTCAATGAGAAGGGATACATCGTCCCCGGACTCGGCGATGCCGGCGATCGGATGTTCGGCACCGTTTAGGGCGACGAATGAAGCGATGACGGCGGCCGCGCTCGTCTCGAGCGACGTCGGAGCGACTACTTCTTCGGCTTCTTCGGTTTCTTGCCGTCGGTGGCCGCGGCCCCGTCCGAAGCGGGCTCACCGGACGGCGTCGCCGCTTCCGCGTCATCGGCGGGCGCGAATCCGGTCATGAGAACGACGTTGGCGCTCTTGCTCTCTTTGCAGTTCTTCAGCTTCTTGATGCACGACGGTAGGCTGCTGCGCTTCACGCGGGTCGCGGCCAGACATCGAGCGCCGTCGAAGGCCCACTGGCCCTCGAATTCATGGGTGGGATCCGGCGCGTCGCCCGCGTCGGTCCAGATGCTCAGCTCGATACCAGCGACGGTGTGGCTGACGCCGTCGCCGCAGTAATCGGCGCGAAGGGCGCGGACGCAGGCTTCGTGCTGGCTGATGATCTTCTTACCGTGACCGGCGATCCTCCAGGGTTTGAAGCCCATCTCGAAGCACTTCGCGACGCTGCTGCCCTGACACGCGAAGAAGAACGTGTCGGTGTCAACCCAGCCTCCGGCGCCCTTGTCGCCCGCGGTCTGGTCCCACCGACCCGGCAGCGCCAACGCCCGAATGGGTTCTCCTTCCGCGTCGTAGCCGCAAAGGGGCGTGGCGTCGTCGCCCAGAACGCTGACGCCGTAATACAACACGTCGTCGTTCGGGTACTCGCCCCGAACCACGTCATCGATCCGCAGGCGGCGGTCGTCGCCCTCCGCATCGAACTCGGCATCGACGAAGTCCAACCCCGCGAGCTCGGTACCGTCGGCCGCCACCCCCCCGAGCGAGGAGCCGAAGATCGACGGTCCGTTCGGGCCCAGGCCATAGAGCGACGGCCCGTTGGGGCTCAGGCCGCTCACGCGATCCAGCGACGACGTCAGCTGGGTGTTGGTGCGGACGTAGGTCGGATTGACGAACGCCGGGCTCATCGCGTACGGGCGCACCGCGTACAGGGAGCTGCCGGTGGGGGTGTATCGCGTCATGAGCGCCTCCTGGCTGGTCACGATCGTGGGCTCCACCGGCGGGCCACCGCAGGCGGCAAGGAGCGCGATTGATGTAACGGGGACAAGCGTACTTCTCATTGCCCTCGGAAAGAGCAACATCCGTACCGAAGCGACCGGACATCGGTCGCACCGGCCGGGCCGGCCATATCGGGTCGAACTGACCGCCATAGAAGGTCAACCTGACCGGTCGCGATGACGGGGCCCGCGGTGAAGGCTAGACCGCAGCCAGGCGGCGCCGAACCGAATCGAGGACCCCGGCCCGCGCCGCCGCGTCGGCGGTCTGGATGGCCCCCCGCCACATCTTCGTCCCCGACCGGTGATGAACCGAAAAGCACAGCCCGTCGATGCCGATGATCGCCCCCGCGCCAAAGCCGGGGTGGTCGAGCTTCTGCTCCAGCGATCGGCCCAGCCGGCTCATCAACAGGGCGCCCGCGCCCACGAGAAGGCTGCCTCGAACGTGTTCTCGGATCAGGGTCTCGATCCCCGCTCCGAGACCCTCGATGGTCTCCATCAGGTTTCGGCCGGTCACCCCGTCGGTGAGCACGACGTCGATCTCCCCGGTGAAGACGGCGGTCCCGGGAATCGGACCTCGGTAGTCGACCGGACACTGGCGCAATGCGGCGTCGACCGCGCGCAAGGTCTCCGGCGGATCGTCGCGGCCCGGGCTCAGTAGGCCGACCCGAGGGGCGGAGCGAGACAGCAGTGTTGCGGCGTAGGCGGCGCCCATCACCGCTCGCTGCACGGTTGCCGTCGGCGTCACCAGCGCGCCGGACCCTCCGAGGTCGAGAACGACCACCGGCGCCGCGACCGTCGCGAACACCCCGGCCACCGCCGGCGCACAGACCCCCGGCAGCAGGCCGATCCCGTTATCCGCTTCCGCGACTATCGCGCTCGTTTCTGCGCCGGAGATCGCGGCCTTCGCGTCGCCAGCGGCGACCCGTCGCATCGCATCGCGGATGGGCGTCGTCGACTCGATGACCTCTATCTGCGCCTTGCGTCGGCCCCCGTGTTGCGCGACCAGTGCGCGCAAGGCTTTCGCGTCCCCGAGCAGTGCGATGGCGATACCGTCGCGCGCGGCCTGGGCCGCCGCCTGGACCGGCGCCTCGGGGGCGCGTTCACCGTTTCGTGC
>JANQQN010000332.1 GCA_028289325.1 Myxococcota bacterium
GTACCGTTCGGTGAAAGGCATCTTCGCGGGCTCCTCAGGTCGTACATTGAGTACTTTCATGAGGACCGCACGCACCTGGGATTGAACAAGGACTGCCCGCTCCCGAGACCCATCGAGTCGCGACCGGGCGAAGATGCCAAGGTCGTCGCGCTCCCACGCGTTGCACGTATCTATCACCGCTACAGATGGCGGAAAGCAGCGTGAACTGGTTTTTGGCGACCCACAGGCAAACATCGCCGTTGTCCCTCGCCAAACCCATCTCACGCCGCTTTCCGCCAGACATAGCGATGATGTGCTTCGCCAGAATGCCGAACATGCAGCTATCATTTTAGGTTTCGGCCTTGTCCGCGGCGTCAGATTGGCTGAGCATTCTGGCGTGATTCGCGTCCTGATCGCGCTGCTCGGCGCGGTGTCGAGCTTGCACTCGGCACCGCGCTTCCAGGCCGTGTAGCGCGTCGAGCTCAATCCGATGATGCGGAGAACAGAGCGCGATAGCGAGACTGAACCACTTCACATGGTCATCTCATTGCGCCGGCCTGGTCAGCTTGCCGGTGGCTGCGTGAGGCAGGATTTGCCATACACACGTCGTAACGAATCCGCCGCCGCCATTAGCGTTGGTGCGAGCTGCTCGAGTGTGCAGCGCGTTGCTCGAATGTGCATCGCGCTGCACATGCACGAGACGAGACAGCGCTGAACGACATGAACCTCTTTGGTCCATAGCTTGCAATGTAGCTTGTTGGGCGTGTAACGCCCCAGAGAGGAGAGGAGAATGACTCGGAAGCAAGACACCTTTACGGTACGTGCCAACAATCCGAATCCGACGAATACGCAACTGCGTTTCCGGAAGGATGCAAAGATCAATATCGTTTCGCGCGGAACGATCAACATCGGCGGCCACCATATTCATGCGGGGCCAGTCGGACGAACCTACGTCCCACCGCGGGAACTGCCCGAAACCTATGGATGGAAACGTCTGTATCCTTCGCAAAACTATGGTGCGTTGATGGCTTTGTGCGGATCCGAGGTCAAGGCCATCGGGGGAGGGCTACTGAACTGGAGCATGCGCACTCCTGATCCACTTCGGCTGCACATCAATGATGCTGAACCGCTATACAACGACAACGACGGCTTCTTCGAGGTGGACGTCGAGTACGATACATCGGATCTGTATGCCTAGTTAAGACCGGTATCTTGCCAGGCGCCAAGCGCATATCGGCAGCGCTCGGCGCCATCAGCGTGCACAGGCCGCAAGTGACTTCGGTAACGACGCGCTTCGAGCCGGCTGCAAGGCGCGAGCTCTTGGCAGCGATGGAGTATGAACACCGCGAAGATGGGCTTGGAGAGCGATTCCTCGACGCAGCCCGAGAGGCGATCGAACGAGCCGGTTCACGGCCACTGCTATTCCCGGAACTCCGCGATCATCCCGACGTGCGACGCGTGATGTTTCGGCGCTTTCCATACATACATGGCAGTCTTCATGATGCACAACGATGTCTTGCGTGTAATCGCAGTTGCGCATTAGCGGCGTGCTCCAGGTTACTGGCGTTCGAGGATTTCGCGTCGTTGACCTCGATGCCGAGCGGCGCGTGACAAGGGCGGAATCTGGCCACACTATTTTGGTTAGCGCGCAGTGTACGGCGATCGGAATGGGCTCTGGCCCGCGCGCTTGTTATCCTTCCATTCGAAAGCCCAGCTCTTCGACTCGGTCTGGACGCGCTTCTCGTTTTGGGCAACGACCGTCACCTTGGAGACCGTCGACACTTTGTCTGGCCGCAACGTCGCGGGGTCGGTCACGACATCGACCGTGGTGTGCCTCTCGAAGGTGACGTTCTCGAACATCTCTTCGATCTCGGCGCGCTTCGCTGGGTCTTCGGTCGCCGATGCCGCCATCGTGGCCAGCACCTTGCCCATCGCGACATTGGCCTGCGGGCCCTCGAGGTGGGTGATCATCTGTACGGCGACCCTCCGGCCGCGGTCCACGTCGCGGACGACGATCGTGCACTTCGCGTCCACCGGCTGCTCACCAATCGGAATCGACACTGTCGTTTCGTACCGCTCGCCCCGCTCGGTATTGAGTCCAATCCACGTCGCGACCCAGGTATTCCACACGTCTTCGAGCTTGTTCATCACCAACTGACGCATCTGGGGATTGGCCATCGTCTTACGAAAGACTGCGACACTATCTTTCTCGAGGAGGGTTTCTATCCGGCGTAGTAGATCGTCAGGATCGTCGAAGCCACGCCATTGCCCCTGCTGGGTAACGCCGAAGGGCGGCAGTTGCGCCGCAGCCTGCTGGGCGGCGGACTTTATCATCGCCTTGACGCTCGGATCATTCATGTCCACGGCATCGAGGGCGATGATATCGAAGTCCCGGTAGGCAATGAGAAGGTTGTCGCCGTCCGCGTCGACGGTGATCGTGTAGCGGGTGGTGCTGTTCCTGCCTTGCTTCTTGGTGGTCTCGGTGACGACCGCCTCGTCGCCTGCCCGCCATCCGAAGGCGAACGAGACGGGCGCCGAGCTAACGACAGGCGCGGTTTCCGGCTGCGGCGCGGCCGCGGGCGCGGTCTCCGGCTGGGGCGCGGTGGCGGGATCGGGAGCCGGCGCCAACGTGTGGTCTCCTGAAGCGCAAGAGAAGAGAATAGTGGTCGACAGAGCGGAGATGAGAATGCGCATGACGTTGAGCTATCGCCACGGGTCGTGGCGGGCAACCGAATCGTCAGCCTCGTGGCCAAACGATGTGGAGTACCATGGCCGTCGGACATCGCCGTAGGCTCTACCTCGGCCGTTTTCGTGGAGGGCGATCTCGAGAGCACATGGCAAATCGAGCCGGGGTCCTTGAGAAGCGGCAAGCCCTCAGCCGTCCTGTTCGGCACTCACGGCGCCGTGACCGGCACCAGCAGTCTGAAGCTCTTCTCGATGAGAGCGAAGGCAGGTTCGGCCTTCTTGCGATCCTCGTCGGCCGATTGCATAGCCACTGCCACCGTCAAGTTGTCAGTCTCAAAAGTGTAGACTTCGAGCGTATGCGGGACTTTCACGCCGAGCATGGCGAAGGTCATGTGTGCCAGGCGGCCCTTCCGTGCACCCCCAAGGAACGTTCGAAAAGCATCGACTTCCTGACCACCCGTCGCATTGACCAGAGTACCCACCACACCATCGATCGATTCAATGATACTGTCGCGCACGATCTTCATCATCTCCATCGCACGGATGTCGAGGGCAGGACGAAAGACATGTATGAGGACGATCGCACTCCCGGCGCCGTCTAGCGTCATCTCGTTGACGATGGTCTCCCCGAGACTCCGCTCGTCTTGCTCAAGCCTCCAGTTACCAGGGTAGTCGAACGCCACGCTCATAGCGCGGACGTGCTTGGGTTTCGCCACGTCTGGAGCGGGCTCACTGAGCACGAGATCCGTGCACGCGGCGGCCCCTGCAACGGTGAGCACGAGAAGACCGAGCGCGGGCAGCCTCATAAATTGGGCGTAGCGCACGGTGCGGTGCTCTGTCACGGAGCTTGTCGGTCAAGACTCAATACACCGGGCACAACCTGTCTGATCAGTCAGCGCTGTTCGGCGTGCAAGCGCCGGTATGCCGGCTTGCAACGATGACGAGCACGCCGGTCAATCATCTCCGATACGCCTCCAGGCGGACGAGCGAGGGTACATCGGGCGTGCGGCCACCAAGTTCCGCTCGAGGGATGAGGCTGTTGTGGTCCTTGATGTACTTCGCGACCAGCTGCTCAAGGCCTGTGAAAGTGTCAAGCGTGTGCAGTTAGAGCCATCGATGTCTGACTTGGTGCCACAGCGTCTCGATCATGAAATCCGACTACGCCACATCGATCTGCGCGACGACCTGGCCGAGATCATCCAACTTGTCGAAAACCAGATTCTCGCTGGTCATGACATTGACGGCCCCGCTGGAATCCGAAATGAATCCTGCAGCCTCCCGGAGGATAGTTCGCGTGGTCTCCGCGGTCAACTTCGATTTCAACGCCCAAGCGAGGACTCGACGTGTGTAGTTGTCCACGACCGCATGCAAGTCGGTCTTCGTTCCGTCGAGCATTTGATCACCGTCGTATCGATGTGAAGCCACTCTCCCGGCCGCTGAGCACGAACGCCAATCGTCGGCTTGACCGGATAGAGGCGGCGAGGGAGCGGTCGCCATCCGTGGGCGCGGATCAGCCGACACCAGGTGCCGTAGGCGGCAAAGACCCGCCCCATCCGTTGCGCCGACAGGGATAGAGCGAATGGACAGATGCTTGTATACATCCGACTCGACCATCTTTGACCTGCCCGAAGCGGAAGACACTCACACTTTGGCGAAATTGACGCCCGTGGTCCGCACCAGGATCATCCGCAGCCGAACCAGGGCGCCGAGGGTGGCTACTCGCCGTTCCAGCTTCGCCACCGTGACTCGGAGGGCCGTGGCATCCCTCCTCTCGTCACCGTTCGTGACGACCGGCCGAGCGCCGCGTCGGAGCCATGACCGCAGCGTCGGGTCCGGAATGTTGAGGTGCGCAAAGAGCGTGATGTCGCCGGTTTCCACGACAGCGTCCCGAATCTGGTGGTCGTGCTGGCGACGGCTCATCGACTGCGCGACTGCATCCACTATGGTTTCAGCTTCGAGGCGAACCGCAACTCGGCCCCTCACCCGCCGATAAGCCACCGGAATCGCTACGACCGTGCAGTTGCACGATGAAATCGCTTGCAAGTCCGGGCACGCCGCTGGGCGGCGGGCTTGGCTCAGGTGCTGGTCGCGGCTTGCTCGCACGAATTCGCACCCCAACATCTTTCGTCTCCAATCCTTGTCTCTTGACTAAGTCACCACGTGGTGATATACGCAGAGAAAAGATAAGTCACCGACTAGTGACAACGCTGATCGCTCGGACAGACGCGATCTTGAATCAGGAAACGGCGTTGTTTGCTCGCTTGTGGTCCGCGCCGGCTGGAGGGCTGCTTCTGCTGGGACTCACTCACGACGTCACCCGCGCCTTTGATGCGGCCATTACACGCCAGCGCGTGGGCGCTCGCCTGTTCTGGCAGGGACCTTCCGAGACATGGGGTCTCGGACGACCTCGTGCGTACATAAATGCGGGTCTGCACGCCGTGTCCCGCCACCGCGAGGGGCAGCCGTTCGTCATCGCCGGCATCGGCACGGACATCGATCTATTCTGACAAAGGAGCACGTCATGCGTCGCCGAACGTTTCTTCTGTGCGCACAACGAACCACTGTGGCCGCCGCGTTGGCACCGTTGGTGACCCGCTGCCGAGCCGCGAAGGTGATCGGCCCGTGGCAAGGACCGGAGCCGGGGCTGCGGGACGCGCTGCTCCGAGCGGCATCCTACGGCCTGCTCGCCGCCAGTTCGCACAACACGCAGCCTTGGCTGCTCAGGCGGTTCGATGACGAATTGGCGCTGTACGTCGACCCGGAGCGGACGCTGCCGGAGACGGATCCGTTGCACCGACAGATCTACATTAGCCAGGGTACTTTCCTCGAACAACTCGCGATCGGCACACGGAGCGAAGGCTTCGAAGCGCAGATCCGCCCGTTCCCGACGGGCACCACTCTTCACGATCCGGTGGCTGTCGTCAGCCTGCGAAAAGCTTCAACGACGGCGCCGGATCCCCTATCATCGATGATACTCAAACGATCGACCAACAAGCGGCCCTACGATCCGAAACGCCCCATCCGCCTTACCGAACAAGGCACCTTGGCGCGCTCGGCGCACCGCCCCGGGCTGCAAACGAGCGCGTACGACGACCCGGACGATCTCCATCGACTGTCCGAACTGTGCACCGAAGCGATGGCGGTGGAGGTCCGAGCGCGACGACGTAACGCCGAAACGGCCCGGTGGTTCAGGGTCAGCGATGACGAATTCGCCGATCATAAGGACGGCTTTGGCCTCCCGCAGTCCGGGGTCACGGGTTTTCGGCGCTGGATCGCGGAGACTTTCGTGATCCGTCGCAACGACGACCTCGTCGACCCCGACGGCAGCTTCGCCCGTCAGTCCGTCGATCTAACGAAAGAGCAAGCCTCGTCCACGCCGGTGTTCTTCGCCATTGTATCGACTAAAAATGATCGAGGGATCCAGGTGGAGGCCGGACGGGCTTATGCCCGGCTGCAGCTGACGGCAACAAAGCTCGGTATCGCCTTACAACCGCTGAGTCAGGCGCTGCAGGACTACGACGAGATGGCTTCGGTTCTTCGTCGCACGAAAGAGGCGCTGGGCGTGCCTTCTTCGTCGACCGTTCAGATGCTGGTCCGGGCCGGATTCGCCGAGGCTGTCGTGCACGCGCCCCGGCGCCCCGTCCAAACCCTGTTGCGTCAGGGATAAGTGAGTCGAGTTGGTCTAATGTCATCCCGGAACCGAGCTGAAACCGAACGCCGGATTCTCAATGCCGTCGGACAACTGCTGGCCAAAGAGGGCTTTCGTGGCGTAGGTGTCAATGCGATCGCGCGCCAGGCCGGTGTCGACAAAGCGCTGATCTATCGATACTTCGGCGGCCTCGATCCGCTGCTCGACGCGTTCGCGGCCTCAGGCATACCGGCCGTCGATCTGTCGTCGCTCGCGGACGCGGCAAGACTCGACTCCGAGCCTTGGGACGTGGCCGCGTCTTCAGTCATCACGGGCTATGCCCGGGCTCTCCGCAACGACGCCATCCTGCAAGAGATTATGCGGTGGGAACTCAACGAGCGCAACGAGCTGTCCGACAAAGTCGCGGCGAGTCGGGAGCAGGCCAGCTTGGAGGTCCTCGACGCCTTCAAAGAGCGATACGGGCGCGACGACCTCGACCTGGCGGCCATCGCGGCGGTCCTGGGCGCAGGCTTGGCCATGCTTACGCTGCGAGGGAACACATACCCCGAATATAACGGAGTGCCTATCGCCACTGAATCCGGATGGGAAAGAATCGAAGCGGCCGTTCGTATGCTCCTGCACAGCGTGGCCGGCAAGCGCAGTCGCGCCTCAAAGGTCGCCTCGCCGAAGTCGTCCAAGAAGAAGAAGCCGGCCCCGAAGGTCAGGCCCCGTCGCAAGCACTGAGCCTCCATTGGAGAGCAGCAAGGCCCTCCGTCCCAGCGCCTCGGTCATCCTCGTCGGGTCCGTTCCCGAGCTCGTCAATCCCGATAGACCGATCCGAGTGATCCGTGTGGTGCGGTTGCTGACGCCGGTCAGCCGTGTTGCGAATCAGGACATTCGGGCTCGAGGCGTACGAACAATAACGCTCTGGAGTAAACGGATAACTCAACAATTCGCCAGGGCCACGGTTGGCGGCGGCATGGACCGGGAGACGGATCGAGACCACCGTGTCTCGGTCGACCTCGATGCGCCCGTAATGCGCCTGGACGATGCGGCGCGCGGCGGGGAGCCCGAGACCCATGCCGATGCGTCGCCCCTTGGCCGCGAAGCCGACATCGAACAGGCCGGCGACCCGATCCGCGGTCATGCCTCGCGGGCCAACAACGAATCGCCACTTACCCCGACTATCGAGACCCTGGCTTTGGAAGGCTGCCTGCATGCTCCGCGACACTTCGGAGATGATCGGCTTCTGCGGCCTGAAGAAGCTGCCGGATCTTCCCGGAGAGGTCGATATGGGCTTCCGCCTAGCCCGAGAGCACTGGGGCCGAGGCCTCGCAACCGAGGCCGCAGCCGAAGTCCTTCGATTCGGATTCGAAACGCTCGAGCTCGAGCGGATCATCGCGCTCGTCGACGCGGGCAACGATCGCTCCATTCGCGTACAAACGTCCGTATTCGCTCCCTGTGCCAGGTGCGATCTGACATAACCGTCCGTTGGCGGAACAGGGACACCCGCACTGCACGTCTACACGGCGCGGAAACGACCAGAGCCGGCCCGCGAGCCGGACCGTGAACCCGCCCACCCCTCCGGTCACTTCGCCCGAGCCAGTCAGCCACGCGCGGTTCTGCGCTTCATTTCTCGCGATGGACAGTCTCCGGCCGCCGGCTAAACTCCCGGGCGTGTCGCTTCCGCGCTATTCACTGTCCGCTACACGGCGGCTATCCGTTTACCTTCTTTTCGTCCAGGTCGTCCTGGGCTGCGGCTCGAATCAAGCGGTCACCCTCGTTGCCCACGGCCCACGACCTCAGGCTGAGATCGACGAGGCTGGGCGCCCAAACGCCGCTGCGTTCTTCCGCAAGCCCATGATTTCGCATGTCCGACTGTCGCCCGATGGCCGTCGACTCGCCGGCGTCATCGTCCGGGAAGGCCTCGAGATCATCGTCGTCTATCCGCTGGATGGCGGCGAGCTACAACCGGTCGCGAAGCTCGAGCGTACCGAGCAATTCAAGAGTTGGACCGTCGGCCAAGTGGGGTGGGGGAGTAACGAACGCTTGCTGGTTTCGGTGAGAATGCCGAGCTATAGACAGGACAGAATCAAGAGCAGGCAGAGCCGTCTTCTTGTCGTCAACACCGTAACGGGCGCCACGCGGTACCTCGGCGACCAATGGCCAAAACAAGCGTACATCCAGTATCAGGACCGAATCATCAGCTTCCTCCCTCAGGATCCCGGCGCCGTTCTCATTGCGCTGTGGACACCCGGTCAGTTCGGCGTTGGCGCCCGTCGTGTGAAACTCTCCAACGGTAAGCTCAAGACCATCGCCGTACCGCTCCGCGGCACTCTCGGCTGGGCCGTCGACCACCGCGGAGACGTTCGAGTCGGGTGGGGTCAGGCGGCCAGGAAGAGCCGCAATTTCATTTTGGCGCGAACCGACGCGGACCAGCCCTTCAAAGAGATCCTCAGCTGGAATCCTTACCAGGACCGGCGAGGATTCTCTTTCGCCGGCTTCGCGCGCGACCCTCGCACCATCTACGTCTACGCTCGTTCGGAACGCGGTCGCACCGCTCTATATCCCTTCGACCTCGTTACCCGCACGATGGGCAGTGTTCTCTTCGATCATCCGTCGGTGGATGTCGGCCGGATCTCGACCTCCCAGGTCGACGGCCGCCTTGTCAGCATCGAATACGACACCGATAAGCCCCAGATCCACTTCTTCGACAAGCGACGTGAGCGTTTGCAGGAAGAAGTAGACGCCGCCCTTCCCGATCGCCTAAACAGATTCATCAGCAGCGACCTGGAAGAGCGGCGCTACTTGATCGCATCGAGTAGCGACATCTCGCCACCGTCCTATTACCTCTACGAACCGAGAACGAACAACCTCGAACTACTGTTCGACGCCTACCCGGAGCTATCGAAAGCCAAGCTCGCGCCTGTTGTACCGATCAGATACCGGAGCCGAGACGGCCTGGAGATCCCGGGATACCTCACACGGCCGATCGATGGCTCTAAGGCCCCACATCCGCTGATCGTCATGCCCCACGGCGGTCCTTGGACGCGGGATGTGTGGGGTTGGAACCCCGTGGTCCAATTTCTCGCGAGCCGCGGTTTTGCCGTGCTGCAGCCGAACTTCCGCGGCTCCACGGGTTACGGTGTGAGATACCTCTCGCGCGGACGTGGCCGCTGGGGCCTCGAGATGCAGGATGACGTCACAGACGCCGCGATATGGGCCGTCCGGGCCGGCATCGCTGACCGAAACCGCGTCGGAATCTACGGCGCGAGCTACGGAGGCTACGCCGCACTGCGAGCCTTGCAAAAGGAGCCCGAACTCTTCCGTGCCGGCGCGAGCTTCGCCGGAGTGACCGACATTCCGATGATGCTCGACGACGATGCACTCTACTACAGCGTCATTGACGACATGGAAGCGCTGGTCGGCGACCGCCGATCCGACCGTACACGACTGGAAGCGTCTTCTCCTGCGAACGGCGCCGCTCAAATCCGTGGCGCAGTGTTGCTGGCTCACGGCACCGAGGATCCGACGGTACACATGAACCACGCCACGCGGATGGCCGAAGCCCTCGAGCGTGCGGGCCACAGCGCAGAAACCTACCTCTACGAAGGAGAGGTCCACGGCTTTCTCGACGAGCGAAACGAAGTCGACTTCTACACTAGGCTCGCCGCCTTCTTTGCCAGGCACTTGCGACCTACGGCTGACTCCGTTGACCCTCATTCTTCGCCAGCCGGCGGAGATAATCGTTGAACAACCGCCATACGACCGGACCGTCAACCGCCTCCGGTGGGTGTCGCGTCACCGGACACCGGGTCAGGTGGATACTTGGCGTCATAACCCGGTACTTCTTCTCATCTCCGCTCATTCATCGGCATATTCCTTCAAAGGAAGGCGTAGCGTTCGACGTCACCCGGTGTTCGTTCGCCGACTACTTCGGAGAGCAAGGCGTTCCTGAGGTCACCCCTCACGGGGCGTGTAACCTGGACTACGGTTCGGCGCGCGAATAGGGCGTTGAATTGGTTCGCACACAGACCATCGCGGACGGCTCGGCGTACTGCGACTTTCGATCGAGATTCCCCGTCGCTACGATCACCGGTTGCGACACCTCGTGCAGTCGACTGGCGACCGGTCGATCGCGGAAGAGGCTGGCGTGCCGCCATTAACGGTTCGCGGATGGCTGCGGAGCCCGGCGACCGACGTGGTGACACATGCCGCCGTCGATGTCCGATATCGCATTGCAGGCCAAGCTCTTCAGCCTTGAGCGCCGGTCGTCGAGGTTCAACTGCGGGTCGACGATCGAAAGCGCTACACGTGGCCGACCTACGCGACCGTCCTGCGAGCGCGTCACGAGGTGCCCGTCGTCGTCTTGGCCTTCTCCCCCGTGGACGCAGTGGCCGATTGGGCCACCCAGCCCATTCTGGTTGGCCCAGGACGCTCCTGGGCGCCGCATGTCATTGGTCCCGCGGGTGTGCCGAAGGTCACGAGCCGACAGGAAGCGCTGGCGGCGCCCGAGCTCGCCGTCATGGCCGCCGCTGCTCATGGCAACGCGCCCGACGGGCGACCAACGCTGGAGGCAGCTCTGAGCGCGCTCGCTCATGTCGATGACGAGCATGGTATGGTATACTACGACCTGATCATGGCCGCTCTCGATGAGGCGGCCCAGCAGGAGTTGCAGGACATGGCCCGAAGCGGAGACTACGAGTTCGTCAGCGAGTTCGCGAAGAAGCACATCGCTCAGGGGCGGGCGGAAGGCGAAACTAAGGGTCGCGCTGAGTCTCTCGTTCAGGTGCTCACGCTTCGCGGCTTCGCAGTCGATGACCCCCTCCGCAGCCGCATCGCCCAAGCGTCGATCGAGCAGCTCGAAGCGTGGCTCGCAAAGGCGGTCACAGCCACAGCAATCGCCGACGTGTTCCAGGACGGCTAAACTGGCGTCGATGCGCTGGGTTCACGTTCACCGTGCTGTCGCGACTCGGACAACGTGTGTGCAATTGCACCTCGCAATCGACGGCAAGCTCTGCCACGCCGCACGGTGGTGGGGGCGACGTCGATGACGGTAAGCTCGGCCGCATGTTGTTAGGTCGGCTGCAAAGCACACGACTTACGAACGGCGATGACAAGGCGACCATTCTCCGCGCCGTCGACCGAACTCGGCGCGTTCTGCCGTTGCGCTCGGTGCTCCGCGTCATCGGACTGAGCTCGACGCGCTATACGGCCTGAAGCGAAGTGCCGAGTGCAAGCGCGAGCGCAACGACGAGACGCTCTGCCCGAGGATAAGGCCGACGGCCCCTCAAGCCCACGGAGCTGAATACCATGCGGGAGATGACGATGGCGTCGGAGTATCGATATGTCCCAAGCTCGACGCTGGCGATCCTCGCGCAGCGCCTCGGGAGCGTGTTCGTCGCGCCCCCCCGGTGTCAGCGTAGTTGTCGCCTCTCCTGACCACTAACCAGGGGCGGGTGAGGCAACAGATGAATTACTCGGAGAGATTCAAGGAGCAGATGGT
>JANQQN010000335.1 GCA_028289325.1 Myxococcota bacterium
AAGATGTCGACTCGGTTCCGATCGTTCGCACGACCGCGTCGACTTCGACGCCGGCGAACGCCGGGAAGCGGACCTCGACGCGGTCGCCGACCTTGATGCCCGCGACGGCCTGCTCGGGAACATCGATCCGCACGTCCAGCGCCTTTCCTGCCTGGAGCACGAGGGCCGTCGCGCCAGCGCGCGCCGTCTCCCCGACGTCGAGCTTCACGTCGGCGACGACACCGTCGAAAGTCGTCTTCAGTCGACAGTAGGCGATCTGCCGTCTAATGAGCGCGAGTCGCTCTCGAACCGAGTCGACCTGTGCCGTCGCCGACTTTCGAGCGGCTCGTGCGGCGTCGTAGTCTTGCCGAGAGGCCGTCCGCGTCTCATACAGCCTACGGGTCCGTTGGTAGGTTGCCTCGGCGTTCTGCAGCTGCGCCTGCGCCTGACGGAGTGAGGCGAGCGCTTCGCGCTTCTTCAGCTTGAAGTCCGTCGCGTCGAGCTCGGCTAGTATCAAGCCCTTCTTGACGGGCTGGCCGACCCGAACGCGAACTCGTTCGACCTGGCCGGTGACCAGGAATGATCGCTCGACCCGCTCTGCAGCTTCGACACGGCCGGCGAAAGTGCGCGCGGCGTTCGACGGCGACGTGTCAACCGTAGCGTAGCGTACCGGACGGAGCAGCGTCGCAGGCTCGGTCGTCGTCGGTTTGCAGGCTGCGATCGATGCTATGAGCGCGGCGGTCACGACGATGGGTCTGTTGTTCATGGTGTCTTCTCCTATTCGAGCAACGGATGTCGTCCGCTGGCGTCGATACGTGCCCGCGGTGAACCGTGGGCGCCGCCGGAGGCCCGGGAAGATCAAATTGGAAGAGGCTGGCGTCTGCATTGGTAGCAGTGCAGTGCACTGCGGATGCCAAAAAACGGATAATTGGTAGCGACGTCAGATTATCCGTTTTCGAGTTCGTTAGGGCGAGGCCCCGCGTTCGCAACGTGGGGCGGCGACAGGGCTTGCGGAGGATCGCTGTCGACTTCAATCTTGGTTCGGCATGCGCCTGGAGACCATCGCTAAGATGGGGGTCGCGGTCGCTACCCATCGTTCGCTCCCCGAGGTGCTGCGCTCGGTGGTCGGCGGTTTGGCCGAGCATCCGGAGGTCGCCCTCGCCCGAGTGTGGATGACCGGAGGGGCCGGCGACCAGTTTGGCCTCCATCTCGCGGCAAGCGACGGCCGGTCGCGCGTCGACGACCATCGATGGATTGAAACCGCGGGCTCGTTTGCCTTCATGCGGATCGGAGACCGAAAAGTCGGGCGGGTGGCCGAAGACCGTACGCCGGTGCTGCTCGGTATGGAAGAAGGTCGAACGTCCTGGCTTCGAGATCCCCATTGGGCTGAAGCGGAAGGCATCCAATGCTTTGCGGGCCATCCGCTGTTGTTTCGCGACCGTGTGCTCGGCGTGCTCGCGGTCTTCAGTCGCCAGATGCTGAACGACGCTCAGGTTCGCTTTCTCCAGATATTGGCCGATCAAGCCGCGACGGCCATCGCCAATGCAAACGCGTTCGAAGAGAACGAGCGCTTGTCGCGGCAGCTGTCCGTCGAGAACGACGCGCTTCGTGACCGGCTCGATGAGAATACGCGGTGGTTGGCCAGTGGTGTCGCCCACGAGGTCAACTCGCCGCTGGGGGCGATCGTGTCGTCCAGCGGCTTGCTCGTCCAGTACGCAGATCGACTAACAAAGTCGCCCGAGCGGATCGCCGAGGTCGGTCGCAGCATCGAGCGCGCCGCCAGGCGGATCGGCGACACTGTGCAGCGGCTGTCGCGATTCGCCGAGCTCGAGCGCTGCGAGTTCCGCTCGCTGTCGCCGGAGGCCAGCCTGGATTCTGCCGTCGCGATGGTGGATGGCAGCCTCCTCGAGGGCGTGACGTTCACTCGGTCTTACGCCGGCCTACCGGCGTTCCGTGGCCACGGAAGAGCGCTAAATCAGGCCTACTTGAGCGTGCTGACGAACGCGCTGGAGGCGGTCGGGCCGGGAGGCCACATCGAACTCGTCACCGAGTACGATCCGGAGTGGCTGCGGATCGCGATCGTAGACGACGGCTGCGGCCTGCCTCAAGAGCACGGTGACCGCCTGTTCGAGTTGGGTTTCACAACCAAGACAAATCGAGTCGGTCGGGGCGTTGGCCTTGCCTTGGCGCGTCACGTCGTCGAGCAACACGGCGGCTCCATCACCATCGAGCGGCGAGACGACCGAACGCATGTGACGCTGTGTTTGCCGAACGAGGGCCTGCCGACCGACCCCCTCACGTAGGGGCCAACATCGGTGCCGACGAGGCCGCAGCCGGCACGGGACTACTGCCGAGTATCCTTTGCGCCGGCGAGCGGGATTCGAACAATAAACGTGGTGCCGATCCCCTCCGTGCTTTCGACCGCGATCCGGCCGTGGTGGTCATCGACGACGATGCCGTGAACGATCGATAGTCCCAAGCCGGTGCCGATCTTGGGGCCTTTGGTCGTGAAGCCGGGGTCGAAGATCTTCGGCAGGTCGTCGGCGGGGATGCCACGGCCGTCGTCGGTGATCTCGACGACCGCATCGGGCCCCTCATGCCGGGTCCGAATGTCGATACGCCCCGCGCCGTCTATCGCTTGCACCGCGTTCATGAGGATGTTCATGAACACCTGGTTCATGCGGCTGGGATAACAGGGGACCTCGGGCAATTCGCCGAAGTCCCTGTGGACCTCGATGCCATGACGAAGTGCGTGCTGCATGACCACCAGTGTATTTTCGATGCCGTCTTCCAGCCGCATCAAGTCGACATCCGCCCGGTCGAGACGAGCGAACTGTCGCAGACTGGCCACGATGCCTCGGATCCTGTCGGTGGCGGTCAAGCTCACGGAGAGCATCGCGTTTATCTTTTCCAGCAGTCGGTCGCCCGGTTTCGCCTGTTCGACGATCGGGTTGTGCTCGAGCTCCTGACGCCGGATGACCTCGAAGCGTCGCAACGCGGTCTTCATGGTCTCGATATTGGAGCAGACCGCGCCCAGTGGGGTGTTGACTTCGTGGGCGACGCCGGCCACCAGGGCGCCCAACGACGCCATCTTCTCCTGCATGATCAACCGAGTTTGAGCCCGTTCGAGTTCTCTCAGAGCGTTCTGGAGCTCCGACGTGCGAGATTTGACGATCTCTTCGAGGCCAGCATAAAGGCGAGCCTTCTCGATGGCGATCGCGAGCTGGCCGGACAGAAGAGTGAGGACCTCAATTCGGTCGGCGGTGAAGACGCTGGGCGCGAGCTCGTTCTCCAGATGCAGTACGCCGACCGAGCGCCCTTGGGTCACAAGGGGGAGGCAAAGGATCGATCGGGCCTCACGCGAGCCGAGATGCTCGCTGCCCCGCTGCGCTTGCGCGTCGCTAACGACGCGCGGCTGCTTGGTTCGAGACACCTGCTCCAGCAGTTTGACGGGCAGATCGCGGGCCTGGTCATCGAGTGGTCGCCCCACGAGCACTTTGGGAGACTGTGACGGTAGCACCTGCGCTTCGAGGAAAAGCCGGCCGTCGTCTCGGTGCAGGACGAGGAGGGCGGACGTCGCGCCGGCGTCCTCGACCACGATTCGCATCAGCGTGCGCAGCAGCGGCTCGAGCTCGAGCGTTTCGGATATGGCTCGTGACGCCTTTGCGAAGGCTTCGAGGTCTACGAAAGCGTGTGCCGACTCGAGGCTGGAGGAATCGTGACTCAAGGAGCGCTTCGTAACGTGCAGTCGGGCGTCGAGGTCTTCGGTGGACACCTGATTGAGCAGGCGCGCCTTGGCGTCGGCACCCCATCGGCGGTACAGGATGTACGCGCGCTCGCGGTACGCGCGCGCCGGTCTCAAAGCGCCGAGGTCATCCTGAAAGCGCGCTGCCGCCTCGCACGCCAGCGCCTCGTTCCACGCCAAGCCTTGGCGGCCCGCGATTTGAATCGAGCGCTCGTAGGACCGAATCGCCGGCGCGACTTCACCCCGAAGTCGGTGCAGCTCTGCTTGCACCAGCGCTGCCTTGTCTCCGTAGTTGTCCGGGCTGCTATCCGCCCATATCAAGAGGCGCTGCAGCGCGGCTTCAAGCTCCCTTTGGGTTTCTTGCGCTGCCTTCAGATCGGGCGCTGGTCGGCGCGAAATCGACAGGGCTCCGAGCATCTCGGCTTCCGGTACGTGGCACATGCCGCCCAGCCACACGAGCTTATCGCGGAGTGCCCCGTACAGCCCCTGCGCGGCCTCGAAGCGCTCGAAGATCACCGCGACGAGGAGCCGGTAGAAGTCGTAGACGGCGATGCCCACGCCAAACTGCGCCTCGGTGACCACGCGCAGGCTCTCCGCTTCATCATAGTCTCCATGGCTGAGAACGAGCGGATCGCGGCCGGGGGTACGCAAGACGTCGACCGCCGCCGAGATGATACGCTGGTGTTCGAGCACAGGCGCACTGCGCGCCTTGATGAACAGAGGGATCGTGGACGACAGCTGCGCGTGGACCTCGGACAGCGGTCGACCGGCCGACAAGAGCTTACGGGAGAGGATGGCCGCGGCATAACCGGCAAACGCCAGGTCGCCGGACTCTAGGCCAAAGCTCACCGCGCTCTTCATCTCCGGGATGCAGTGGGCGATGGGCTGCCGCCAGTGTTTGACGAACAGCCCGAACAGGACGTGCAGCTTGCTCTTCAGTTCTGGCGACGGATAGCGCTCGTTGAGGGCGAAGGATAGCTCGCCGAACTGGTAGGCGAGCGCGTACTCGTCCCAGCCGGTGGTCAGCACGACGCCGAGCCATCCGTATGCGATGGCCGACGCAGGGCAGTGTCCGTGTTCCAACGATACGGTCGCGCCCCGAAGAACGACGGCCTCGCACAGCGCCTCGCTCAAGAAGTATGCAGGGGCCGACATGTGCATCAGCAGCTCCTGCACGACGCGCCATTTGGGCTCCGTCTTCTCCGGATGGTCGATGAGCGTCGAGACGTCGGTGCGGGCTCGGTGGTCGCGAAACTGGTGGCGCAGGCGTTCGACCTCTCGGGTCAGTGCGCTCGGATCCGTCGGGATGTCGACGCCGAGCTCGCGCAAGGCGGTCCTCCCGATCGACAAGCACCGCTCGTATTGGCCAGCGTTCTCGTACAGCGATATGCGGGTTGCCTGTAGGGCCGCTTTTTCGACGGGATCCGACAGTCGAGGCACGAGCGCTTCGAATACCGCTTCCGCGCGTTGTGGTCGTCCGCTAAGAAAAGCGGCCTCCGCGAGCAACGTATCCGCGTCGTTGCGGAGCGGTCCGGCGCGGCTGTCGATGAGCTCGACGGCGGTGTCGGCGAAGCCAAACGTCTCTTCCCATGCCGCAGAGGCTCGAGCCTTACGGGCCGCTTGCAGGTTCAGATCGGCCAGATCGAGCCGTTCTTCCGGGCTCGAAATCAACGCGCGCCCCTTGTTCAAGTGCTGAACGACGCTGAGCACAGCGAGATCCGAAGCTCGATTTCTGAGCTGACGTCCGATCTTCAAATGCAGCGCGGGACGAGCATCTTCTGACACGCGGCCATAGGCCGCCTGCTGTACCCGGTCATGAAGGAACTCCAGCACCGGTGTCATCTCGGCGTGGGTCGTCGAAGGCACGCCGTCATTGGCGTCGGATAGAGGGAGCAGAAGACCCGCCTCTATCGCTGGCCACAGGTGGTCCGCGAGGGTCGCGATGTCGAGCTTCATCGCCGTCGCGACGGTCGTTAGTTCGAAGTTGCCCCCCACGCAGGCGGCGGTGGCCATGGCTTCTCGCGTGGCGTCGGGCAGGGCCTCGATGCGCGCGGTCATCAGCTCGACGACGTTCTCGCTGGGCGTTACGGACTCGACATCGATCCGCGCCCACGTCCAGGTTCGAGACTCTACGTCGAACCGCAGCGCGCCTTGGGCGTGAAGACTGCGCAGGATCTGTTGAGTGTAGAACGGGTTGCCACCCGTTTTGCGATAGACGATGGAAGCGAGCTCCGGGGCGCGCTGGGCCGCCGGGACCAACGTAGCCCTTATGATGGCTTCAACATCCCGCTCGTTCAGGGGGCCGAGCTCGACGACACCCAGCGAGACCTGGGCGAGCTTCAGCGCCTCCAGCGTGTGGTGCAGAGGATGCGCGCCGTGGACCTCGTTGTCTCGGTAGGCGCCGATGACCAGCAGGTGCGCGATCTGCGCGTCGCTGACGACGGTCTCGAAAAGTCGAAGTGCAGCCTGATCCGCCCACTGAAGGTCATCGAAGAATAGCGCGACGGGGCGTTCGGCTCGACAGAGCGCTTCGAGCAAGCGAGCGAAGGCCCCGAGCAGACGGTTCTGTGTTTGCGATGGCGGCAGCTGGGGTGCGGGCGGCTGGGGGCCGATCAGGGCTTCGAGCTCCGGCAGGTCTTCGGCGAGGAGCCCCGTGAGACCGGGCAGTCGCTTCGTGACCCGCGCTCTCAACATCTCCAGGGAACCCTCGGACTCCGCGAGAATCTGAGTCAGCAGACTTCGCAGCGCGTCGACGATTCCCGAGTAAGGCCGATCCCGTTCCAGCTGATCGAACTTTCCGATCGCGTAGTAGCCGCTGCGGGCGAGCAGTGGGGTGTGGACCTCCGCCACGAGCGAAGACTTTCCGATCCCCGAATATCCACGAACGAGAAGGACCTCGTTGCCGCCTTCAGGGAGCCGCTCGACCGCCTCGTTGATAGTAGCCCGTTCTCGGTCGCGGCCGTAGAGCGTTGTCGACACTTCGAATCGGGCCGCAAAGTCGGTGCGGCCCAGCTCGAAGTCGGTCTCTTCGGCAAGAGCGCGCTCAAGATCGTCGGCGAGGCCGAATGCGGACTGGTATCTTCGCTCGGGCGCCTTTTCCAACAGTCGCGCTACGATGGCCGGCACCGCGGGGGGCAGGTCGTCCCGCATCGTCGACAGCGATGGCGGGCGCCGGGCGAGGTGCGCATGGATCATGGCGATGGCGTCTGTCTCTTCGAAGGGCGGTCGGCCTGCGAGCAACGCGAACAGCGTGGCGCCGAGGGAGTACAGGTCGGTTCGGTAATCGACCCCTCGATTGGTGCGGCCGGTCTGTTCGGGGGACAGAAACGACAGAGTACCGTGCAGATGGCGAATGCGCGGCGCGGAGCGCTCGGTGGCAAGCCGAGTAGCGAGACCGAAGTCGATCAACACCGGATGGTCGTCGGGGGTAACGATGATGTTCGCGGGTGTGACGTCGCGATGAATGACGCCGGAGGCATGGACCCGCCCCACGATTCGGGCGAGCTCGACCATGAGCCGAATACAGGCATCCGGCGATGGTTTGCGCTCGACACGCCAGTCGGGGAGCGCGACCGCTTGATCGTCGTGCAGCGTCAGAGTCGGTCGTCCATCGACCGAAGAGAATCCCTGCACGCGTACCACGCCGGCGACATCGATTGCGCTGAGTATGGTGTGTTCTCGCTGAAGCGCGGCGAGGCTTCGCGGGGGCGGATAACGTTCACGGAGCAGCTTGAGGACCACCGTCGCATGTGCACCGACGGGCCGGGCGCGGACGACATGCGTTGTCGTGCCTACGTAGAGCGACTGTACATCCGAGTAGCCCGGAAGCTTCATCTTCCGCATTTCATCCTCGATACGGGGCGTAGGGGAAGCGGGGGGACTTCTTTACCCGTTGACGGCGATGCAGTAACACCAAACCTAGCGTGGGCGTGGATCTTCGAGCCGAGCTTTCCGATGCGGAGATCGCGGCTGCGCGCGTCGTGGTGGTCGACGACGAGCCCGTCATTCTGGATAGCCTCGCGAACTTCTTCGACATAGAGCTCGGCATCGACGCCAAGGTGTTCGAACGACCCGCCGACGTGATCGCGTACGTCGAGTCGGAGGAGATCGACCTCGTCGTCAGCGACTACCTTATGCCCGACATGTCGGGCATCGAGCTGCTGCGGCAGATCAAGGCGCTCCGGCCTCACGTCCCCCGTATTCTCTTGACTGGATACGCCGACAAAGAGAACGCGATCGAAGCGATCAACACCGTTCGGCTCTATCAGTACCTCGAGAAGCCTTGGGAGTCGGCGAGACTGCGCGCGACGGTCATCGGTGCTCTCCAGCAGCGGCATCTCATGCGACTGTTGATGGAGACCGCCGACGAACTGTCGGAGGCCAACGAGAACCTCGCGGATCTGCGAGGCGCCATGCTTCGTGCGTTCGCGTGAAGGCACCGCTTCGGATCGCGAATACCGTCTAACCACTTGTCGACCACGCATGGCTGCGCCTTTCGGGAAAGGATGCTCAGAGCTCTGCCGTGAGGCCGGCCTGGGCGACGAATGAACGACCCACACCGTCGTCGATGTTGGCCCCTTCGTCGGTGGCCAACTCCACCTCGTTGGCAAAACCAACGCCACCGCGGGCGAACAGCGAGACCGGCCCAAAAACGCGAACATTGACCCCGAGGGTTGCTGAGCCCTCCAAATGCTTGACCTGGGTGTCATCGGCCGGGCCGTCACTCTCGATCGCCCACACCAGACCTTCGAGATCGCCGCGGAGGATCAGCTCGACCTCATTCAGCAGCCGCCAGCGGATTCGGGCAAAGCGGGGCAGCATGGCTTCCATCGTGACGGAGTCCGAGGCGCGCCACGTCACGCCGAGCACGGGCGTAGGGAGAACTTCGAAGAACTGGCGGGAGACGCGAACCCCGAGGGAGAAGGACAGGTCGCGGCGCGGCGCCCAGGCGATGGAAGCGATCACGTTCGGCTGCAGCGCATCGACGGTGGCCCCCTGCAGGTTGCTCGCGTGAATGATGCCGAGGCCGACGCGGAGCGCCCATCGGTCGCTCAACGCGTAGGCGCCGCCGAGGGTCAGCTCGAACCGATGCAGCGACGGGCCTTCGACGACCACGGCCGGGGTCGATAGCTCGTATTGGCGGAGATGGTAGCCAAACGCCAAGCCGAGTCGGAACGATCGACCGTCGTGAAAGGGGACCGCACCCCGGAGGCGTAGTCCCTGGTAACCCAAGTCGAGAGGGCCGATTTCGGCCCCGTAGCTGCCCTCGTAGGCCGCGCTAAGCGGAGATTCGGGCGTCGACCGAAGATCAAGGACCGTCGCGTTCGAGTCGGTTTGAGCGGCGGCGAAGGCAGGCAGAAGAGTGAAGGCAACAGCCATGTATCCGGTTTTGATCATGCCTAGAGGCAGTGCATCCGCCGTACCACTTTCGGATGCATCCAAAAATGGATAGACTCCTCTCGTGACTCCGGACGAGATTCGGAAGCTCCGCGGGGAGCGCACGCGAGCTGACTTTGCGGCGGCCCTTGGCGTCACCCCTCTCACCGTCTACCGATGGGAGCTGCCGACAGAAGCCAAAGAGTCTCGTCGTCCTCGGGGGAGGAAGCTGGCTGCGCTCGAGCGATTTGCGGCCGGAACCGATCAGCCGCCGGCGCAAGGAAGGCGCGCCCCGCCGGCCTCGTCGTCAGTTCCCCCCGAGCCCCCGCTTGCAGCGCCCGCGTCGCGGCTCGAAGCTGGTCTTCCCGCCGAAGACATGACGAGGCTCGCCCGGGCGCGTCAGACCCTCGAAGCGGGCTCGATCCCGGCCGCGATCCAGGCGCTGACCGGCGCTCTTTCGAAGGGACAGTTCCAGAGCGGACCGGGTCGGACAGCCGCGGGGGCTATGCTGCTGCAGGCACGGGTCCTGTCCGGTGAGACCGGCCCCGAGTCGTTGGCGGCGCTGATGCCCTTGTTGGCCGCGACGGAGGCGGGCTTCCTGGCCCCGGATGTCGTGGCCGATGTCGAGTTGTGCGCGGCCCTGCTGTCCGCGAGGGTGAATGCACCGCAGCTCGACGTGGGAAAGGTCAACGCTCACGCCGGACGTGCGCGCGGGCATCTCGGTCCGCAAAGCGATGCGTTCGCTGCCGCGTCGGAAAGGTTGGCGGCGGCGCGAGGCGCGGACCTCGCGGTCCTAGAGCGGGTGGCTCACAGGACGGAGGACGCACTGTCGGCAGCGACCGCCGTCACCGCGCGTTGCTTAGCCGATGAAGCCTCCGCCGAAATGGCGTGGCGGTACGGCCGGCGCGCCGAGGCGCTTCGGCTCGAGGCGCAGGCTTTGGCGGCGGCGGAGGCGTCCGGGTTGGGCGCGGTTTCGATGAGGCTCGCCGTCGAGGTTGCCGGCCGGGGTCCATTCGAGGCGGAGCAGCCTGATGGGCTAATGGCGCGGGTCCAGGCGGCGCGCGATTCGATGGCGTCGCTCCGAAGTCTCTCGGATTCGTCCTCCTTGGAGCTCTTTGCCATCGAAGCCGAGGCCCATCGTCGGCAAGCGAACTTCGACGAGGTCAAACGGACCTTCGAGGCGGCAGAGCGGGAGGCGGAGGGGCTGGGATGTCCGGTACACGGGGTTCAAGTGGTTTGGGCCGACGTGCTGGTCCATCGCGGGGAAGCAGACGATCTCGCTGCGTTAGCCGAGCGACTCACCTCGCGCTCGGCCGACGGCGCCGCGATCGACCGGGTGGTGGCGGCCGCGGTTCGGGTACGAGAAAGGACGGCGACGGACCCTATGCGTGCTGTCGAAGCGGCCCGAGTCGCGGTGGACTATCTCGACACCCTATCCTTTGCTCCGCCGTCCTTGGCCCTTGGTGCGGCGCTGGATCTTTACCGAAGCCTGATCCTCGCCCGGTCGAAGACCGGAGTCGACGACGCCCGGGCCCGGCTCGACGCGGCGCTCGAACGCCGACCATCCCCGTGGCATGGCGCGATGGCGGCGCGCCATGAGGGCATCCTTGCCGTCGACGAGGGTCGTGATACCGACGGCCAGACTTTGCTCGAGACCTCGCTGTCGACGTTTCAGTTGGTGGGCGACCGCGTGCAGTCGGCCCTCGCGCGAGGGGTGCTGGCCGCCTCTGCGCTCGTACGCGGGGCGCCCGACGGGGCGGCGAGCGTCGAACGAGCGCGGGCGGAGCTATCGGCATTAGGCGTGAAGCTTCCTCGAATTCTGGAGCAAGACCAGGTCGAGCGTTATCTGCGAAAGGCAAGGCCGCGCGCGTCCGCCCCGGTGGGGCCACTCGCCCGACTGCTGCCCCACCTGCGCCGCTTGTCGGTTCACGGCGTCGCCCAGGACGCGCTACGGAGCGAATTCGACGCGGTGCTGCGAGAGGTCTTCCCGAAGGCGCGGTTGGTGATCAAGTCCCAAGACGAGGTGGACCCCAAGGCTCGACGAGTCGTACGCATCCCAGTGAATGATGGCGGTGGCCTTCGGTTGGTCGCTGAAACCACCAGTCGAATAGACGCCGAGACGCGAGCTGGTCTCGAGATTCTCTGCCACACGGCATCGATGGGGCTCGAGCTGAGTCGGCTTCACGGGTTCAGCCGGGTCGAGATCCTGGATATGGACGTTTTGAGCGATGAGCTCCCCAACCTCGTGGCGGTGTCGCCGGCGATGCGCGCGGTGCGGGATGACGTGCTGCGCCTATCGGCATCGAGGGCGACGGTGCTCGTCACCGGCGAATCCGGCGTGGGCAAGGAGGTCATCGCGCGAGCGGTCCACGACGCGTCGACGCGGTCGAAAGAGGCCTACGTCGCGTTCAATTGCGCGGCGGTGAGTAAGGACCTCTTCGAGGGGCAGTTGTTCGGCTACGTCAAGGGCGCCTTCACCGGCGCCACCGACCACCACGACGGCGTGATCCGCGCGGCCAACGGAGGGACGTTGTTCCTGGACGAGGTCGGCGAGTTGCCCCTCGATATTCAGCCCAAGCTCCTGCGGTTCATTGAAAACGGCGAGGTGTTTCCGGTGGGGGCCACGCGCCCGGCTCAGGTAGATGTGCGGCTCGTCGCGGCCACCAACCGGGACCTTGAAGCCTGTGTTCGGCAAGGCGACTTTCGGGAAGATCTCTTCTACCGGCTGAACGTTGTGCTCATGTCGATCCCTCCGTTGAGAGACCGGCCGGAGGACGTACTGGCGTTAGCACGTCGATTTCTCGAGCAGCTTGTGTCGGGCGATGAACCGCCCACGCTGTCTCCCGCCGCACAGGACGCTCTTTGTCGCCACGCTTGGCCCGGCAACGTCCGAGAGCTTCGAAACACACTCGAGCGCGCGGTCGCGTTCTCGCCAACCCCTCGAATACTAGGCCCCCATCACCTGGGCCTGGAATCTGATCGAACGGTTCGAAAGCCAATGTGAGACGTGCCCAACAGGGCGTCCTGTCCTTGTCGTGCCGATGGACGATATCGAGCACAATAGTTCTCAGCGCAAAGATACGAGCCGCCCTTGATGACATGCACGGGGACGCCGGGCTGCTTCGGATCGAACCCCGCGGTGGGGTGTGCACGTGCGGTGGGCCGGCGGTGGCCGGGGTAATAAACCGACGAGGTGAGCTCCCAAACGTTGCCGACCACATCGAACAGGCCCTGCGCGTCGGGAGGAAAGCAGGCGACCGGTGCTCGTCCGACAAATCCATCCAGCCCACGGTTGGTGGTCGGGAAGTCGCCCTGCCATGTATTGGCGGTTCCAGGTCTGGGGGCTTCATGCACATTGTGATCGAGCATCCTCTGCCCGCGTCGAGCGGCATATTCCCATTCTGCCTCTGTGGGCAGCCTCCGTCCCGCCCATTTGGCATAAGCGGCCGCGTCTTCGTAGGTCACATGGACCACGGGTTCGTCCTCTCGACCTTTGACGGTGCTGCCGGGGCCCTGGGGGTGTCGCCAGCTGGCTCCGGCCACGAAGCGCCACCACTGAGACGGAGCCGAGCCCAGTAGGCGTACCGGTGGAGTGAAGACGAGCGAACCCGGACGACGTGCAGCGTCGTCCAGCTCGGGAGCGACCCCTCGGTCAAGACCACGCTCGGCCCGAGTAACGTGGCCGGTTTCGGCGACGAAGGCATCAAACTGGCGATTGGTCACCTCGTGAGTGTCCATCCAAAACGATGCGACCTCGACTTCGGATCGCGGCCGTTCCTCAGCGTAGGCGTGGTGATCGCCCATTTTGAACACGCCGCCAGGGATACGTACCTCTCGAGCAAGGCGGCCCACGGTTCGGCACGACTTCTCATTGGCTGGAGCTCCTGCGTATGCGTGTTCCGACCGAACGCCTGTTCCCATACAGAGCAGCAGACTCGACGAGCTCGCTGTCGCGATCATCCACAGAATCGGCGAGTTCACGATTCGGTTCATGGGTGGCTCGGGAGCATCATCCATGCCACCTGAGGCTATATCCATTTGCATCCAATCAGCAGCGGCCGCCATCCCGACGTTGGATGGAGGCTGAGAGCGCACCTCTTCTCAGAAGCCGGTTTGAAGCCCTCAGGGCCTTTACCGGCGAGCGAACGCTTCAACTAGCGAAAGGAACCCGCGATGGAAACGGTGTACGGACGCACTTTCGGATGAACGAGACTGCTTGGAACAGGCTTTGCACAGTCCTAAGGCGAGCCTTTTGGATATCGGCTCGTCCCGACCGCGGTGCGGTCCAGGGTTCATAACAAGGAGAGAGAGCATGATGTTGCAGAGTCCGCTTCGTTTGTTACCGCGTCCGTCAAGGACGGGGAGATCGGGGCAAGAGAGTCGAGTGTGCATGATCCCGCACTATCTAATAGTACTTACAGCGCTTGGAGCAACGGTTGGGATTCGGCCGGCCGTCGCACAAGAGACAAGCCGACCGAACTTCGTGATCATCGTTGCGGATGACCTCGGATTTTCGGACATCGGCATGTTTGGCGGTGAGATCATTCACACGCCCAACCTCGATCGTCTGGCCAGCGAAGGGGTTCGGTACACGAGCTTCTACGTAGCGCCCACCTGCTCCCCGACCCGATCGATGCTCCTGTCGGGAACCGACAATCACCTCGCAGGCATGGGCAATATGTACGAGAAGATGGCCCCGAATCAGCTCGGCAAGCCAGGTTACGAAGGAGTCATGAACGACCGTGTTCACCATCTTCCTGAGCTTCTGAAGACCGCAGGCTATCACACGTACATGGCCGGCAAATGGCACTTGGGCAAAGAGCCCGGCAACATTCCTCGGGCGCGTGGCTTCGAACGCGACTTCTCCGTCCTGCCCGGTTCGGCGAGTCATTTCAATATGGATCCGGTCCAGGACACCAACGACCACGCGCAGTACACCGAAGACGGAGAGTATATAGAAGATCTGCCACGTGACCACTACTCGACCAAGACGATCACCAGCAAAGCGATCGAGTACATCGAGTCGAATCGTGGGGACGGCAAGCCCTTTCTGGCCTACGTGGCGTACCAAGCACCCCATGATCCCCTTCAAGTGCCCGACAGTTGGCTTCGACGATACAAGGGTAAGTTTGATGAGGGCTGGGATAGTATTCGCCGTACACGCCTGAAGAACATGAAGCGGCTAGGGCTGATCGACGAAGACGCCAAGCTCGCTCCCCGGATCTGGTTCGTTCCTGAGTGGGATAGGTTGACGGGCATCGCGCAGGTGATGGCTGCACGAAAGTATGAAATTTACGCGTCCATGGTCGAGTACCTCGACATGGAGGTCGGTCGAATCGTCGACTATCTTGAGAAGACCGGGCTGCGCGAAAACACGTACATTGTATTCCTTTCCGACAATGGGGCCGAGGCACAGGATATCGAGGGCTCGTTCCGAGGTCGACGCGCCTCGGCGCAGGCGAATCATATCGCCAACAAATATCGGACAGACTTCGCGTCTTGGGGGCGGAGAGACGCCTTCCTGACCTACGGTCCCCCTTGGGCCCAGGTATCAAACACGCCATTTTGGCTGTACAAGGTCACGACGGCCGAAGGCGGCATCCGGTCGCCGCTGATCGTTGCGAGCCCCAAGAAGAAGGGCGCAGGCTCCATCAATCGAGACGCGCTCCTGCACGTGAAGGATATTGCCCCGACGCTTCTCGAGCTGGCCGGGGTGCAGGAACCACCTGTTCGTGATGGCGTCTACCCCATGCAGGGCGTTTCGTGGCGCCAGATGCTGGAGGGCACCGTAACGTCGCCGCGCAGCGAAGAAGACTGGCTCGCGTGGGAGATCATGGGGATGCGTGCGGTCCGTAAAGGGCCGTGGAAGATCACGTGGATACATAAGCCACTTGGGTTGGAGCGGTGGCAGCTCTTCAACATTGATGATGACCCGGTTGAGCAGACGGACTTGAGCGAGAGGTACCCGGAGAAGCTTCGCGAGTTGCTGGCGCATTGGGACGACTATGTTCGAGACAACAACGTGATCATCCCGAATCGCACGAGCTTTGATGGGCTCGAAGATCGATTCCCGCCGCGGCCTGACAGCCTCGTCGAATGGTCACCGCGAAACGAGCGCAACTACGAGCCGAAGGCTGAGGATAACTGATATGGTCGCCTCGAAAGCTAAGCTCACGTTCGCTCTGATCCTCGCTTGCAGTGTCTTCGCTTCTGAGGCGAAGGCGCAGTTCGACGGTCCTCGGATCTACTGGCCCTTGCCCAAGAATACCAACTTGTTAAGTACGACGATCATACGTGGTGATCTCAATGCCTCGTTCTCCAACTTCACCCGCGTCGACCCGTCGGTCGACTTCGATACGGATCTTCTTTCGCTGAGCTACACGCGCAGTCAGCCCATATTTGGCCGCACGACCTACTTCACCCTGGTTGTCCCGGCGGCGCGTGCCGAGCTGGACGCTCAACCGGTCGGCTTCACGGGTTCAACGTCATCGCAGGGATTTGCGGATCCTTCCCTCAGTGTCACCATGAACATATTTGGTGCACCCGGGCTAAAGGCGAAAGAGTACATCCGGTACGACCTCGGGACGGTCGTGAACCTGGGAGTGATGCAGACATTCCCACTCGGCGAGTACGGATCTAACAAGCGAGTAAATGTCGGTAGCAACCAGTTCAAGACGCGAATTCACCTGCCGATGATCCAAAACTTGTCGTTCATGTTGCCCGAAGCGCCGTGGGCGCCCGGTCAGCGGACCACCCTGGAGGTGATTCCGTCCGTGACGTTCTTGACCGACAATGGGGATACCAATGGCCAGACGCTCAGTCAGGATCCTGTATTCGCGATCGAGGCTCACCTCACGCGCGATCTCACCAAGCGGACGTTCATTTCTCTCGACTTCACGTGGCTGTATGGAGGCGCGCCGACGCTCACCGACAACGATACGGGCTTGGTGACATCCGAGGGCGAAGGGCTAAACACGCAAATGTTGGGCTTAACCGTGGGATTTGAGGTCAACGACGAGATTAATCTGCTCATCAGTCATATGCAGACCTTTGAGGAGGGTTCGGAGCCGTTCACTTTGGAAGGGGCGATGACGAGGGTCATGCTTATCTACTCGTGGCACGACGTGCTGAATCGAGTGAAAGAGTTCCATGGCAAATAGAGCTAAGCTTGCTTGACCCGCTTGGCAGGCTTCCAGAGGAAGCATCCGCCTTGGTCATGCTGAGGCGGTGGTGCTGTAAGAACCGCACCGCCGGCCCAGCCTGCACCCATCGTCTGCCCACCTAGACTCTGTGAGTACGCGAACTGCCAGGTGCTGTGAGTTTCATGACGGAGGACGAAATCATGAGTACCGTGAGGACTTGCCGATTCACGTTGCTTTCAAAATGCGGCTGTCGTGCCAGATTTGGATACATCCAAAATCTCCACCGCCCGTGTTCGAGGGGGTGTCCCCGCGACCGAGCTGCCGCTCACCCCAGCTAAGCGGGCGCCGTTCCGGTGGTCGCCCCGTCGCCCCGCGAGCCGGGCACGGCCCTCGGGCAACCTTGCTTGATGGTCAATCGGAGCGAAGTGCGGCGTCGCCGGCTTCGAAAAACTTAGCCATTGACCTAAGTGTTCTCGGAGGCAACACTTAGCCAAGTGCCTAACCAAAGTGTCGAGCTCCGGGATGTGTTTCATGCGCTGTCCGATTCGACCCGGCTGGCCGTCCTCGAGCGGTTGAGCCGGGGGCCGGCCGCGGTCAGTGAGCTGGCGGCGCCGTTCGACATGGCTTTGCCGTCGTTCATGCAGCACCTGCGGGTGCTGGAGCGAGGCGGCCTGGTCAGCTCTCGCAAGGTCGGTCGGACTCGGATGTGTGAGTTGGCGCCGAAGCGCCTTAAGCAGGCCGAACGCTGGCTCGGTCGGCAGCGCCAGGTCTGGGAGCGGCGCCTCGATCAGCTCGACGAATATCTGCTCAGCGAAAAAGGGGAATGAAGATGAACGTTGATCCGCAGCTCGACCTGGTCCTGGAGCGATCGGTTCCGGTGCCGCCGGAGAAGGTCTTTCAGGCGTGGACGAAGCCCCACCACCTCAAGCATTGGTTTGCGCCGAAGCCGTGGACGGTGGCGGAGTGCGAAGTGGAACTGCAGCCCGGAGGTATCTTTCGAACGGTCATGGCCGGTCCGAACGGCGAGCGTTACGACATGCCGGGTTGCGTCCTGGAGGTGGTCGAGAACCGTCGGTTCGTGTTCACCGACGCGCTGGGCCCCGGTTTCCGACCGACGACGGAGCCATTCTTCACCGCGATCATCCTCTTCGAGCCGAAGGACGGCGGGACGCTGTACACGGCCATCGCCCGCCACGGCACGCCCGCCGGGCGCGCCAAACACGAACAGATGGGCTTCGCCGAGGGCTGGTCGACCAGCCTCGATCAGCTGGTCGACCACATGTCGATGCGGTGATGTCGCTGGTCGCGCGAAGGGGCGCGCCGGTCACTCGGCCACATACGCCGAAGGGCGGATGAGCTCGCAGGAGTGGGTCGACGACCTCGATGCAGAAGCTGGGCTCGCGGGCGGCTCGTAGGGGTCGGCGGCATCGCGGTTGATTTCGTAGAAGCCCAGGTCTTCCAGGGAAGCGATGGTGAGGAGGCTGAGGGGCGGGGGCGGCCCGTTCAGCCCCCCTAAGGCCGGCGTCATGAGCTCGTTGGCGAACACGCGCTCCCGCCAATGGCCGTCGGAGGAGCCGGCGACCGCCCCGTTTTCGACCGGGACCCCGCCCTGGCTTCCGATGAGGGTGGTGGCGATCTGCGAGGCCTCGGCGCCGATGAATCGGGTGTCGGCGTCCGGATCGTCGGGAAGGGAAGGATTCTCGATCAGACCCGCCCGCCCCCAGAGCGTCCCGATGCCCAGGATGTGGCCCAACTCATGGGTGAGCACGGCCTGGAGCACGCCCGCGGACTCCAAGACCTCGAGGTCGTCCGTATCGAGCTCGATGATCCCCACCAGCGGGGCCCCGTCTCGTCCGCGGGTGAGGCAGGGCCCCGCGCGCCCGACCACGTTTCCCGGCCCGTCGACGGGCTCCGCCCGAGCCACGATGAGGAGGTCGTCGATGGTGACCGGGTCCGTCGCCGCGGTCATCCCACACGCGTCTTCGAGAAGCGCGGCGTCGACGGTCAGATCGGACAGGTCGCCGATCACCACCTCCTGCCAGCGGTCTCGGGCCGCCTCCAACGCCGCCGCTTGGCGGGGGGTGATGCCATCGCCCATGGCGAGGGTGATCTCAAACGCGGAGGTCGTCGTCGGCGGCGGAGGGGGAGGAGGTTCGGGCGTGGGCGTGGGGGTCGGGGGCGGGCCTTCGACCGGACCGTCGTCCGACGTGGGGGGTCGGGGGGCGGCGTCTTCGCCGCCACACGCGAAGGTCAAGCATAGGGCGGACGCCATCAGCGTACGCCGGGCGGTCTCGATTCGGGGGCCGGGCATCACGCGGATCCCTTAGTGCGGCCGGCGGCCCTCCGCTCGGATGTTCCGGTCCGCGGTGGGGGCGCAGGCCCCGGGGAGGGCATCTTTTTACCGGCGCTGGGGGCGGTCGGGATCCGCGTGGCGGGTCGGACGGCGCTGCGCCGCGACCTGGATGAACGCGAGGGCGACCGGGCTCGCGGGGGTGGGGCGGACGAGCCGGATCAACGTGATGCAGGCTACATTGACCGCGAGGCCCACCAGGCCCGGGTGAAGGTGGCCAGGCTGCAGCGCCGGCCACGCGATGAGCACGACGGTCACCGCGGTGCCGAGGACGAGCCCGAGGGTCACCTCCGCGCTGGTGGACCTGGGGTCGTACAGCGCGAGGAGCACGGCGGGGGCAAACTGCACGACCGCCCCGAAGGTGGTCAGGAGCAGGTACACCAAGGTGCCTTGATAGACGAGGGCCAGGGCGTACGCGGCGACGAGGACCACGAGCACCATCCCTCGGATCGCCGTTCTCTCCCGGGGCGGAGACAGCGACAGGCGCAACCCGGTCACCGCGCCGTCTCGGACCGCGATCGACGCCGCGGCGTGAGCCATCGCATCGCCGGAAGACATCGACGCGGCGAGGGCGCCCGCGCAGAAGAGCCCAACCACCGGGGTCGGAATGCTCAGGTGCATCAGGAGGTGAGGCAGGATCTGATCCGGCTCGGGCGGTGGTGGAGAAAACCCGACGCCCGCAAAGCCGATCAGGAACAGAGGCACCAGGAACAGCTGAAACAGGGGCCAGACGAGGACCGTGCGGCGGATCGTTCGTTCGTCGCGGGCGCTGAAGGCCCGCATGAAGATATGTGGCCACAGGCAGAAACCGACCCCCGACACGATGACCGCCGAGGAGTACGCGTTCCAGCTCCACGGCTCGCCTCTTCCGTCGCCACCCGGGGGCAGAAGGTGTTCGGGCATCGATCGGGCGAGGGCTTCGAACATCGGCTGGACGCCCCCATGCAGCGCGTAGGGCAGGTACAGACCGAGCCCCCACGCGATGACCATCATGAACACGCCTTGAAAGGTGTTGGTCCAGCCGACACCGAGGACCCCGCTCTTGAGGACGTAGACGGCGACGATAGCGTACACCACGAGCGCGCCTAGCCACGGAGGGACAGCGCCGTTGGAGCAGCGCTCGAGGACGTAACCAGCGCCCTTCATCTGCAGGGCCAGATACGGGACGAACGCGACGACGCTGACCGCGGCCATGATGAGGGCGAGCTGCGGAGAGCGGTAGCGATACGCAACCATCTCTCCCTGGGTGACGAAGCCGTAGCGCCGGCCAACGCGAGCCGCGCGAGGGCCTAGAAAGTACAGGGGGACGATGCCCACCGCGGCGTAACCCAGGATGTAGAACGCGGCTCCCCCTTGGGCGTAGGCGCGGCCGGGGGCGCCCAAGAACGCAAAGGCGCTGAAGATCGTGGCCCCGGTGATGAAGTACATCAGGACGAAGCCAAGGGTCCGGTCGCCGGCGACGTACCCCAACGCCGACTCGCTGGCCCCTCGACCCGCCCGCAGGCCGAGGATGAGGCAGACCCCGAGGTACACGATGACGACGCCGAGAACGGTGATGTGCGGGGCCACCTACCCGCGATGTAACGAATTGACGCGGCGGAATTCAAGTGGCGTCGTGAGCGACGATGTTTCTGTCGTAGGCCATGACCACGTTACCGCAGAACTCGTTCGAGCTCGACGCGATGATCGCCGGTGCGCAGGATCCCTTGCACAATGCCGAGAAGATCCCCGTCAGCACCGAGTACTTTCGCGTCGGTACCCCCCTGCAGCTCACCGTTAACGAAAAAGGTCAGGTACAGCAGGAGTACTCGGTCTTATTGGGGTATCGGGCCGGGCGATTCCTTCTCGTCGAGCTGCCCAAGGTCGGCGCCCACGCCATGGTCATCACCCCGAACACCGAGGTGCGGGTTCGGTATATGATCGACGGCCATCTGCTCGGCTTCTCGAGCAAGTCGAAGAAGGTCCAGTTCGAGCCGGAGCGGCTCCTGTTTCTCAGCTATCCCAGTCGGGTCGACCACCTCGCGCTGCGTCGCCACGAACGGGTCCGCGTGACCCTGCCGACCCTTGTCCGCGCCGGCAACGATGCGTCGCAACTGAACGCAGAGACCCGCGACATATCGATCTCCGGCTGCGGGCTGGTCTTCGGACCCGAGGTCGAAGGGCTCGATAAAGGCATGCGGATGACGCTCTATTTTCGACTGCCCGGCGACAACACGCTCTACAAGGCGCGCGCTTGGAGCCGGGTGGTCAAAAAACGCAAAGACGGAACGTGGATGGGGTGCGAGTTCGACTTCCGACCGGGCGAAGAAGAGACCCGGACCATGGTGGAGCGAATGGTTCTCGCCCGCACCGGAAACATGTCCACGTCGGATCTCGCCGCAGAGTCTTAGCGACGCCGAGGCCGGGTTCGACGCCGCGCGTCATTCGTCGTCGCCGCGCTCTTCCGGTGGCGCGGTGAGGTGATAGACCAGCAGTCCCGCGAACATGGCCAGGATCCACCCCACGTTCCAGGCGAGGGCGAACGGCAACCCCAAGACGTAGGGCTCCACGCGGGCCCCGAGCCAGGCGTAGGCTGGCCATATCTGGGCCGATACGCAGATCGTCACGTGCAGCGCGAAGATCCCGTGGCGCATGTGGGCAGACCTACCTGAACCTGGCGCCTTTCGACAGGTGTTCCCCACCGCCACGCCGCGCGGGATAAGGCTCGCGGCGCGGCCAGGCTTGGCGAGACCACGACGGACGCGGCATCGTGGTCCCATGGGTGAGACCGTGCGGGTGTCGTTGGCGGACGACGATGCTCCGGCTCGGCTGCGCTGGCGGCTGTGGGGTTGGTACGGGCGGTGGCGAAGTCGACGGGTCTTTCGAGCCGCGCGGCGATGGTGCGCCGCGCACGGCACGCGGTGGTCGCTCGAAGGAGCCTGGGGGTCGTGCACAGTCCGGCTCCGGCTCGTCGTTGACCAGCGCGGCCCTCGACTGCGGCTGCGGATCCGAGCCTGCGTTCAGCCGCCGATGGCCGACCCTCGACCGCCCATCCCTCCTGAACCCCAATGGGAGATTATGCCCGCGTCGCTGACCGTGGTTCGAGGGAGCGAGCCGGAAGGGATCGCTTGGGTGGCGGGCCCCCTTCATGCCTGCGCTGGGTCGACCGACCGGTGTTGGGCGTCGCCCAATATGGTGATCTACGAGACCGCGCACCTCGCCCGCGCGGCCCGGTGGTTGCCGCGGCTGCTCCGGGCCGCGGTCGAGGTGTTGTCCCAGCTGCGGGCGAGTCCCATGGTCGACGACGCGCTGGCGGCGCTCGCCGGTGGTGCCTCGGACCCTGCGGTTCGGCGCCGAAGCGTCACCTTACTGCTTCAACGAGCGGAGACGCCCGAGCAACGACGGCGGGCGGCGATCAGGGCCCTGGTCGACCCGGACCCTCGGGTTCAACTCGCCGGCGCGATGCAGGTGGGCGCGCTGGGACGCCCGGCATTGGAGCGCCTGGTCCTGGACGACGGCTTGGACATCGATCGTCGACACCGTGCGCTGCTGTTCTTGTGGTCGCGCTTTCGCGACCCGGCGCTGGTGTCAACGATGGTCAAGGTGGCCTGCGATGGCCCCTCGGCGCTGGGGCGGGTCGCGGTGGAGGCGCTCCGGTCGAGCGCGGATCCGGCCGCGGTGGCGGGGCTGACGCGGATCCGTGACGGTCAGGGGCCGGCGGCGGGCTTGGCCCGAGAGGCGTTGGGGGCGAGGGGGTGTGGTCGGCGGGGTGCGCTGTCGATGGCGCCCGTGGCCGGGGCGCTGTCCCCGCCTTCGAGCGTGTGACCCAGATTTCGCTGAAATCCGCCCCGGCGTCTCGTGTCGAGCGCGGTGGCGCCGAATCAGTGGCCTGCGCGAAGAGCCTGGGCTAACGACACCCTATGCGTGGCCGGCGTTTCCGACACGATCGAACGTTTGCGACGACCCGGTCGCTTCCTTCGTTCATCTCGGCCTCGTTGCGCCTCGAGCCCTCCGCGCCCCGATCCCTGACCGTCCGGGCCCAAGGGCCTCGAGGGGTGCGCTCAGGCCTGGCCGTCCTCGCCGTCGGCGCGCTCGTCGCTTGCGCGAGTTCTCCTTTGCCGCCGATCGCCCCCGCGGTCGTGCCTCCACCCGCTCACGCGCTCGGTTCGGGCGACGTCGTGGAGATCAAGGTCTACCGAGAGGCGGATCTCGACGCGGTTTATCGGGTCAGCGTCGACGACCCGATAGACTTTCCGCTGATCGGGTCGGTGCGGCTGTTCGCGCGCCGTCCGAAGGAGGTCGAAGCGGAGATCCAGCGCCGGCTCGCCGACGGTTACCTCGTCGACCCCAAGGTTCGGGTGTTCGTCGCCGAGCGAAACTCGCAGAAGGTTCATGTTCTCGGCCAGGTGAACAGGCCCGGCTCGTTCCGGTTCGAGGCGGGCATGACCGTCATCCAGGCGGTGACCACCGCCGGTGGCTTCACCCAGCTCGCGTCCAAGAACGGAGTCCAGCTCACCCGGGTGACCTCGGGCCAAGAGGAGCGGTTCCAGGTGCCGGTCGGCGACATCCGCCGGGGGACGGCCCGGAACATTCAGCTCCAGCCGGGGGACATCATCTTCGTGCAGGAAGCGCTATTCTGAGGCCGTCTGTTGCCTTTTACCTTATGACCACAGGGAGTGAACCGTGACCATCCTCGTGACCGGAGGCGCCGGATTCATCGGCGCCAATTATGTTTTGCGTCGCCTCGAGCGTTCCCAAGAGCGGGTCGTGGTTGTCGATGCGCTCACCTACGCCGGCAACCTCGAGAGCCTGGCGGAACTCAAGGACAACCCTGCTTTCGCGTTCGAGCGCATCGACATTCGCGATGCCGATGCAGTGAAGGCGGTGTTCGAGTCGACGAAGCCCGACGCGGTGGTTCACTTCGCCGCCGAGTCCCACGTCGACCGGAGCATTCTCGGGCCTCGCGTGTTCACGGAGACCAACGTCTTGGGAACACAGGTGCTCCTGGACGCCGCGCGCGAGGTGGGCGTCAAACGCTTCGTCATGGTCTCCACCGACGAGGTGTACGGTTCGTTGGGCCCCACCGGCGCGTTCACCGAGGCTTCGCCGCTGCAGCCGAGCAGCCCATACAGCGCGTCGAAGGCCGCCGCCGACCTTCTCGCGCTCGCCTACAACCATACGTTTGGCCTCGATGTGGTTGTGACTCGCTGTAGCAACAACTACGGCCCGCTCCAGTTCCCCGAGAAGCTCATCCCCCTGATGATCATCAATGCGCTCGAGGGCAAGAAGCTGCCCGTTTACGGCGATGGTATGCAGGTCCGAGATTGGATCCACGTCGAGGATCACAACGCCGCTGTCGACGCCGTCCTCGAAAAGGGGCGGCCCGGCGAGGTGTACAACATCGGCGCCCGCAACGAGCGGTACAACATCGACATCGTGAAGCAGATCCTGACCCACCTCGGTAAACCCGAGTCGTTGATCGAACACGTCAAGGACCGTCCCGGCCATGATCGGCGCTACGCGATCGAGCCTCAGAAGATCGAGTCCGAGCTGGGTTGGAGGCCGGCCAAAGACCCCAGCACCGCCCTCGGCGAGACCATCGAATGGTTCATGGCCAACGCGTCATGGTGGGAGCGGGTCCGCAGCGGGGCCTATCGCGACTACTACGAGCAGCAGTACGGCAACCGCTGAGCCCCCGACCCTCCGACCCTTCTTCACCGCCGCTCCTCTTCACCCGGGCCGAGCCCGCCTCGAGCTCGCTTGCCGGCGGCGGCGGCGATGGGCTACCTCAACCGGTGAATGTCCACCGCGCTCGAGTTCTG
>JANQQN010000344.1 GCA_028289325.1 Myxococcota bacterium
GTTTTTCACCCTGTTTTTCGACGATCCGGAGACATCCCGGGTGCTTGCGCGTTTCGGGCTGTCGAACTTCAGGCTAGCCACAGGCCTCCATGGACGAACGCCGTCCGATGTCGCAGGTGAGACGCCTCTTGCCACCGCGACGTAACGTCGCCCCGCAACACCACCTGACCACGAAGAAACCGGGGGACCCGCTAGCCCTCCTTGCCCACGGCCTCCGACAACGCGGCTTGCAACGCCTGGGCCCGGGATTTGCCCGAAAGCGCTGTAGCGTCGATCCATTGGCGGTCAATGAGAAAGTACTCGATGTCTTCCGGCATCTCGGCGTCGTCGAGGCGAATCGGCAAAAGGGGCTTCTTATACTTGTCGGCGAGATAGACCTCGCGACGCACGTGGTCAGATGCAAACGACCGCTCCGAGCACATCAGGCACAACCCGCGAGCCCTCTTGATAGCCCTGACGATCCGACCCGCCCAGTTAACGCCGCCATGCAGCTGCTCGCGGTCGATCCACACGTCGTGACCCAGCTCCTCAACCTCCGCCACGATGGGGAACACACGAGCCCCGTCCGCATGTGCGTAGGATACGAAGAAATGGAGCTGGCCAGGTTCAGCATCGGGGCTTGAGCCCCCTGCGGGGATTCCGCCGCGCCCATCATCGTCTTCGGGTTCACCGGGGCTGCCTCCCCCGTCGGGCGCCGACGACGACCTCTTCGCCTTGTCCGCCTCGGCCGCGATAGCGCGCAAGGCGTCGGCAACTTCTCGGTAGCGGTGTTTCCGCGCTGCCTCGAAGGCGAGGTCGACCATCTCGAGATCGCCGAGGCCGTGCGGAGGCAATCCGTGGTCGAGCTTCGCCATCACCAAGCGGCCACCCTCCCAAGCGTCTATCGCCCGATTGACCAGCATCATGCGACGCGAAGACATCAGGGCCGAACGCGACCACAAGGCGAGGGTCAACTCTCCGTGATGCGCAGGAGGAAAGCCGAATCGGCCCGTCTCCATCCGGACCCAAAAGCCCCAACGTTTGAGATAGTCCGCCAACTCCTGGGCTGGCGTCTCGTCCTCGGGAACGGCAGTGAGGTACACGCGAATCATGGCCACCTTAGGTGAGCTCAGAGCTTTGCACACTTGGCCCGGTACCGGAACAGGAAAAGGACGAGGCATGGGCAGGACTTATGCGTCGGCGACTACCTGGTCGAGGCTGGTTCGCGAGCGCCGATGGCGCCGACCACGGACTCGCCTCTATCCCGACCGTTACGCGCGAAAAGGCCAGACGATGCTTAGCACCTCTACACGACCGTCGTTCCGCGTCCTCGATGGAATCAAGCTCGTGGACCATGTCGTAACGTTTGGGGAAGACCGCATTCGTAGGCTTCTCCGCTCGTACATTGAATATCACCATCACGATCGGACACACCTTGGGTTGAACAATGACTGGCCGTCCCGAGAGCCATTGAGTCGCGGTCGGACGAGAGAGGGACAGTTGTCGCGTCGCCGCGCGTCGGAGGTCTCCATCATCGCCACGATGGAGCGAAGCGGCTTGAACGGGATAGTGGCGACCGACAACTACTTTTCGTTCGCAGTTCGTCGTACACGCCCTTGTCGTAGCCGCTATAGTCGATTCCGTGGGAACCCCGAAGCCAACGAAACGACAGCCGCATTCGCGGCCGCAACCGTCATCGAGTCCAGGCCCGGCCTGGCCAGGCGCTACTCAGATCAGCCGACGCGCCCTACTCGGGGCGGCAGCCGGGCTGTCACTTGCAGGATGTACCACCAACCACCGCCGAGTCCCCACGGCGCAGAAGCGGGCCCCACGTCCGCCGTGGCTGAAACCCATTCAGCTTTCGGAGGATCGCATCGTCAAGCTGACGGTGTGTACCCGGCCGTTCCGGCCGTCGGGTCCACGCCTGGAAACAGAAAGCGTGTCAGGCAAGCGAATCATCCATTCGTACGGGCATGGCGGTTCCGGGTGGTCGCTCGCATGGGGAGCGGCGGAAGACGTTGCGGCCCTCGTCCTCGCAGAGCCCACCGATTCAGCCGCCGTGATCGGGGCTGGCGCCATCGGCTTAAGCACGGCGTTGCGCCTTCAGCAGGCGGGCATCGCGACGACGATCCACGCACGAGAGTTTCCGGCCGAAAGCCGTTCGGCGCGGGCCGCGGGCGTTTGGTCGCCGGACAGTCGCATCGCTCTCGCCGATGCGGTGAGCCCCGATTTTCCGGCGACGTGGGAACGCCAGGCGAGACAGGCCTACGCTGCCAACCTCCGCTACGTCGGCCGAGCCGGGCACCCGATCGAATTCATTCAGCATTACTTCATTCCCCGCGCGGCCGACACCCCGTTACCGGCGCCCTACCCCGTGGGTGGCCGGCCCTATCGCCGCGGGGAGGCCTCGTTCCTGCACCTTAACCACCAGATCCGCGATGTCGCTCCGGCCTGGGGGCCGGTTACCGCGATTCCTTTCGACGCGAAAGTGGAGGTCCGAGGCGGCCTCGTGATGACGTTTAATGTCGCGGAGTACAGCCGTCAGCTGATGACGGATTTCTTGACGATGGGCGGGCGACTGCTCCGGGCCAGTTTCGACAAGCCGGCAGAGATCGCGGCCCTTCCCTCTCGCGTGATCATCAATTGCACGGGGTACGGGGCCCGAGCGCTGTTCGGGGATGAGAGCCTCGTGCCGATCCGCGGCCAGATCGGCTGGCTCGCGCCGCAGACGGACCGTCTGTACGGCGTCTACCACAACGAAGTCACCGTCATCTCCCGGCGCGACGGAGTGGTGGTCCAGTATGTGGGGCCGGACGATTACACGGGTTACGGCATCGAGAGCGAAGTCCCCGACCGGAACGAAACTATCGCGGCCCTCGCACGGGTTGCACCCTTGATGGAGTGGTCGTGAAGGCAATATCGCGCGAACCGTCAACTATCGCGTGGAACAATCATCACCGTATCCGTTTCGCTGTACCCCGCCAGCGGCTGGAAGCCGTATTACATGCCCCGAAGGACAGGCGACAGTCGCGTTGTTGACCGTCGTCGCAGAGCCTCGCCCTACGGGGTGGCGACCGGCTCGGCGGTGACCGCGCTGTGGCTGATGCCGACCAGCAGAGCGCCGTGGCAGCTCCTCTCCGTCAATCCGGTGCGCATTTGCGAACCCGTGCCTGCATACCCCTGGGTCGTCACTATCCCTTCACGCTGCTTTCCGCCACTCGTAGCGATGGTGGAGGCCGCCGAAGCGTGGCAAAGCGACAACCTCCGCACCCCTTCCCGGTGGCGACTCGATAGCTCTTGGGATCGGATAATCCTTGTTCAATCCAAGGTGCGCGGTCCTTATGATGGTATTCAATGTATGATCGGAGGAGCTTACGGAGGTGGTCTTCACCGAAAGGGACGACATGGTCCAGCAGTTCTCGCCTTCCAACGGTAGATTTGGTCGGGCGTTCTGGGTCGCCGGGGCATGTAGCGAAAGACGGTTCGCTCGGACAAGTCGAACCCGAACTTCAAGAGCTCGCCATGGATTCGCGGTACGCCCCATCCGTTGTTGTTGGACGAAGCCTTCTTCGGGCTCGAAGAAAGATCTTGTGGCTCGCCATAACGCCGAACATACCGCTATTACTGATGATTCGCTTTGTCCGTGTCGTCGGTTGGCCGAGCCTTCTCGCGTGATTCGCGCCCTCTTCGCGCTGCTCGGCGCTGCCATCGCCGGCTTCCGCGGCCCGGCGTATCTCGCGGTCGAAAACGCCGCGTTGCGACAGCAGCTCGCTGTATTCAAGCATAAGCGACCGCGCCCATCGCTTTCGGCGGGCGACCGCCTTTTCTGGGTCCTTCTTCATCGCGTTTGGCCGAACTGGCGCAATGCCCTGGTCATCGTTCAGGCGGACACGGTCGTCCGGTGGCATCGCCAGGGCTTCCGTATCTTCTGGGCCTGGAAGTCTCGAAGACGCTCGCCGGGCCGTCCTCGAGTTGATCTCGAAATCCGTCAACTGATCCGGAGGATGGCCAAC
>JANQQN010000345.1 GCA_028289325.1 Myxococcota bacterium
TTTCGGATCGCTCGATTCGAGTCGATGTCGAGCTGTTGGACCAGTTGATGAACTTGGTCGGCGAGCTGGTCTTGGCTCGTAACCAGGTCCTGCAATACAGCGCCAACGAGAGCAGTTCGGTCCTGAATTCCACCTCCCAGCGGCTAAACCTGATCACCAGCGAGCTGCAGGAGGGGGTCATGAAGACCCGGATGCAGCCCATCGGAAACGTCTGGAGCAAATTTCCCCGCGTCGTCCGCGACCTCGCCCGCGCCTGCGGAAAGAAGGTTCGCATCGAGATGGAAGGCAAGGAGACCGAGCTCGACAAGACCCTCATCGAGGCGATCAAGGATCCACTGACCCACATCGTCCGCAACGCGATCGATCATGGGCTCGAGAATCCTCAGGATCGACTGGCGTCGGGCAAAGATGACACGGGCTTGCTGACCCTGCGCGCCTACCATGAGGGCGGTCAGGTCAACATCGAGATCAGCGACGACGGCAAGGGCATCGACCCCTCGCGAATCCTCGACAAAGCCATGAGTCGGGGCCTGCTGACCGGGGAGCAGGCGAGTCGGATGAGCGACCGCGAGATTCTGAATCTCATCTTCATGCCCGGATTCTCGACGGCGGAGAAAGTCACCAACATCTCCGGCCGCGGCGTGGGCATGGACGTCGTACGGTCCAACATCGACAAGATCGGAGGCACCGTCGACGTCAGCAGCAGTATGGGCATGGGGACGCTGCTGCGGATAAAAATCCCGCTCACCTTGGCCATCATTCCCGCCCTGATCATTCGGGCCGGCGAGGACCGATACGCCCTACCGCAAGTGAGTTTGCTCGAGCTCGTTCGACTCGAAGGCGAGACCGCGACCAGCGGCATCGAGCAGGTGCACGGGGTTCCCGTATACCGGCTTCGGGGCAATCTACTCCCCCTGGTGTATCTCGACCGCGAGCTGCAGCTGCCGATCTCCCACAATCAGGAAGACGACGAAGACGACGAACCGACGCTCAACATCGTCATTCTTCAGGCCGACGACCAAAGCTTTGGGCTGGTGGTCGACGAGATTACGGATACCGAAGAGATCGTGGTGAAGCCGCTCTCGAAGCAGCTCAAGGGCCTAAAGACCTACGCGGGCGCGACCATCATGGGCGACGGCAGCGTTGCCTTGATCCTCGACGTGACCGGACTGGCTGCAAAATCCGGCGTCATCGGCGAAGCTCGAGCGCGGCTGACCGGAAGCAGCGACGGGTCTGGTAGCGAGTCCGGGTCCGAGTATCAGACGATGCTCCTGTTCAGCGTGGGCAACAATCGGCGAGTCGCGATCCCACTGTCGATGGTCGCTCGCCTCGAGGAGTTCGACCGCGACCTCGTCGAGACCGCGGGCGAGATGGAGGTCGTCCAATACCGAGGTCGTATCCTCCCCCTCATCAACCTCAGCCGTTTGCTCGGCGCAGGATCGAGCACCTCCGACGGCAGCGGACCCATCCAGGTCATCGTCTACTCGAAGGACGGTAGCACCGTCGGCCTGGTCGTCGACCAGATTCTCGACATTATCGAAGATAACGTCAGGGTCCAAAAGCGGCGCAGTCGAGATGGAATCCTGGGCTCCGCGGTCATCCAGGACCGAGTCACCGACCTGCTGGACGTGGGCGCCGCGCTCGATGCGGCGTGCATCGACTTGTACTCCGAAACCCAAACCCTTGACGTGAGGACCTGATCGATGGCGGAAGCGCAGCAGTATTGCACGTTCTACGTGAACGGAATTCATCTGGGCATCGAGGTCCTCAAGGTGCAAGAAGTATTGCGCTACCAATCGATGACTCGAGTCCCGCTCGCGAACGACACGGTTAGCGGCCTGATCAACCTGCGCGGCCAGATCGTCACCGCGATCGATCTACGCAAACGACTGGGGATGCCGCCCCGGCCGTCGGACAAGCAACCGATGAACGTCGTCGTGCGGTCCGATGACGGCGCAGTGAGCCTGCTCGTCGACGAGATTGGAGACGTAATGGAGACGACGGCGGAAAGGTTCGAACGGCCGCCGCAAACCCTGGTCGGGCCGGCCAGGGATCTCTTCCTCGGCGTCTACAAGTTCGAAGGGAGCCTCCTTTTGGTGCTCGACACCGAACGGACCCTCGATATCGAAGGTGTAAAGTGGGTCGAGGAACCGATTCACTGACCCTCGCTCTAGTCGAGGGTCATTCGAACGAATAGCTAAGCAAGAGGGAAATGACCATGCCTGCCACCGAAAACGGCAACTCAAATCAAGCCGAAACCAGCCAGGCTGCCTTTGGCGGTTCCGAGGTCGGCCCAGCCGCCGAGGAACGACTCAAGCAGTTGATGAACGCGGTCTACGCGTTTAGCGCCGGAGACCTCGGCCATCATCTCGATACCAGCGGCTCGGATACCATCGCTCGTCTCGCGGCGGCGATCCAGGATTTCGCGGGTGGCCAGCGCACCTCCGCTTCCAGCCTCCGCTCCGTCAACGAAACCCTCGGGTCGTGCGGCGACGGTTTGGACGCCTCGACCCAAGAGATGGGTGCGAACGCGGAAGAGACTTCGGCCCAGGCCAGCGTGGTCGCGGCCGCCGCGGATCAGGTCTCCAAGAATGTACAGACGGTAGCCACCGCCGCCGAAGAGATGGCGATCGGCGTTCGAGAGATCGCCAAGAACGCGTCGGAAGCGGCTCGAGTGGCCACGAACGCGGTCACGATGGCCAAGAGCACGAACGACACGATCGACAAGCTCGGCGACAGCAGCACGGAGATCGGCAAGGTCATCAAGGTCATCACCAGCATCGCCCAGCAGACCAATCTGCTCGCCCTCAATGCCACCATCGAGGCCGCTCGGGCCGGCGAGGCCGGCAAGGGATTCGCGGTGGTCGCGAACGAGGTCAAGGAGCTCGCAAAAGAGACGGCGAAGGCGACCGAAGACATCTCTCGGAAGATCGAAGCCATCCAGAACGATACCCGCAGCGCGGTGAGTGCGATCCAAGAGATCAAGAACATCATCGACCAGATCAACGACTTTCAGAACTCCATTGCCAGCGCGGTCGAAGAGCAGACCGCGACGACCAATGAGATCTCTCGCAGCGTCGGCGAGGCAGCGAAGGGCTCGAACGAGATCGCCCAGAACATCATCGCCGTCGCCCAGGCGGCGGAAAGTACGTCGAAAGCCACAGCGAAGGCGCGGACCACGGTGTCGGACATCGCGCGAGCGCGCGGCGAGCTCGAGCGGCTGATTCACGACATCGGCGGTTGAGTCGCGTTCACTCTGCCACTGGAAAGGTACCACTGTGCGAGCCCTCGTTATCGACGACTCAAGCGCCATGCGGCGCCTGATAGGACGAATTCTCAAGGACGTCGGCTTCGAAGTCGCCGAGGCCGAGAACGGGTCGGTGGGCCTCGAAGTCCTGGCAGGATCTCCCGGTCCGATGGACGTGGCGCTCGTCGACTGGAACATGCCGGTCATGAACGGGTTCGAGTTCGTGCAGGTCGTCAGGTCGAAGCCGGAACACGACAGCCTACGCCTGATGATGGTGACCACCGAGACCGGCGCCGAACATATGGAGCAAGCGCTCAACGCTGGCGCCGACGAGTACGTCATGAAGCCGTTCACTCGCACCGAGCTCATATCCAAGCTCGGATTGCTCGGGCTCAAGCGGACTGACTGATGCTGAAGCGACGCGTGATGATTATCGACGACTCGGTGGTCGCGCGACGCGCGATATCGAACGCGATCATGGCCACAGATGATATTGAGGTGGCGGCGTCGGCGGCCAACGGCCGTATCGGGCTCGCCAAGCTCGAGCGCGTCAAGCCCGACGTCGTTCTTCTCGACGTCGAGATGCCGGAGATGGACGGCCTCGAAACCCTCGCCGCCATCCGCGCCGAATATCCGCATCTACCGGTGATCATGTTCAGCGCCTTGACCGGCCGAGGCGCTCAGATCACGCTGGAGGCGCTCGCGCTCGGGGCCAACGACTACGCGACCAAGCCGACATCGGCGAAAGGATCCATGGAGGACCAGCTCAACGTCGAGCTGTTCCCAAAGATCCGGGCCCTATGTAGGGCCAAGGGTGCGCCGTTCAGCATCGATATCGAGCCCGCCGTAGCGCGGAACAAGTCCGTACCGAGGCGAAACGAACCTCCCGAGGCGCTGGTGATCGGCTCCTCGACGGGGGGGCCCAACGCCCTCGCGGAAATCGTGGCCGGATTGCCTCGACTGTTTCCGGTCCCGGTGCTGGTCGTCCAGCACATGCCCGCGATATTCACCCGCCTGCTCGCCGAACGCCTGGACCGGCTGACCGAGATGTCGGTCACCGAAGCCCGAAACGGCGACACCATCCAGCGAGGAACGATGTACATCGCGCCCGGCGACTACCATCTCGCCGTCGTTCGGCGCGACGGCCACGTCGTCGCCGCGTTGAATCAGGGGCCGCAAGAGAACTCCTGCCGCCCCGCGGTGGATGTCCTGTTTCGCTCCGCGGCTGAGGTGTACGGGGCCCGCACGCTCGCCGTTGTCCTTACGGGCATGGGTCGCGATGGCCTCGAAGGATGCCGCCGCCTGTACGATGCCGGCGGCCAGATTATCTGTCAGGACGAGGCATCGAGCGTCGTCTGGGGCATGCCCGGTTACGTCGCGAGAGCCAATCTCGCCGATGACGTCGTAGCCCTTTCGGGGATCGGGGATCAGATCATCAAACGCCTTCGGGTCGATCCGTCGGTGGTGCGACGCGCGGGGGCCTCACCATGGTCGTAGAGCGCCACGAACCGGATTTTGAGTACATCCGCCGCTTGGTCCACGAGCGAGCGGCGATCGTCCTCGAGGACTCGAAGAGCTACCTGGTCACCGCTCGCCTGACCCCCCTCGCCGAGCGCGAGGGGTACAAATCGCTGCGCGAGCTGGTGGAGATGCTGCGCACGCAGCCCTCGTACAGCCCTTTGGTCAAGAGCGTGGTCGAGGCCATGACCACCAACGAGACCAGCTTCTTCAGAGATATAGCGCCGTTCGATGCGCTCAAGAACGAGGTCTTGCCGACCATCATCAAGGCCAACGCCAACCGACGGGCGTTGAACCTGTGGTGTGCGGCCTGCTCCAGTGGTCAAGAGCCCTACAGCGTCTTGATGTCCATCCGTGAAGAGTTCCCCGCTCTTGCCGACTGGCAGATTACCTTTCATGCCACCGACATCTCGTCGGAGATGTGCGAGAGGACTCGCAAAGGCGTGTACAGCCAACTGGAAGTCAACCGGGGACTGCCGGCCAAGATGCTGGTCAAACACTTCTCTCGGCGAGGCATGAAATGGCAGGTCAAGGATGACCTCCGCAAGCTGCTGAACGTGAGGGAAGTGAACCTCGTCCAGCCGTGGCCCCCGATGCCTCCCCTGGACATCGTCTTCATTCGAAACGTGATGATCTATTTCAACATCACGACGAAAAAAGAGATTCTCGTCAAGATGAAGAAGGCGCTTCGACCCGGCGGCTTCTTGTTCCTCGGCGGAGCCGAAACCACGCTTGGGGTCGACGAAAGCTTCGAGCGAGTCCCCTACCCCAACGCAAGCTGCTATCGCCTCAAAGACTGATCGGAGTTTCAATGACCATCGACGTAGACGAGCTCGAGCAAGTGACGACTTCCGTGTGGGAGCTGATGATGGAGAGTGCGATCGTACGGGCCGATGCGTCCGTGCTCTCCCCTGACGCTGGGTCCAAGGTGGCGTTCATTCGACTCAATGGCGCGTACAACGGCACGATCGCCCTTCACCTCGACGACGGACTGGTGCGTGCCGCGGCGGCGACGATGTTCGGAACTCCGAATGATGCCGTGACCTCCGCCGAGATGGACGATACGGCCCGAGAGCTGGCGAACATGGTCGGAGGCAACGTGAAGTGCCTGGTCGAGCAGCCCACCGAGCTCGGCTTGCCCCAGCTGGCCGCCGCCGGCCAGTTCACCGTCGACGGCGCGTCCGAAAGGTGCCGGTTAGCGTTTCAGCACGACGGGGCCGCATTGCACGTTACCGTCTACGAGTGACTTCCGATCTTGAACCCGCTTCTGCGTAGGAGACTTCGATGCCGGCCGGTTTCGCCCCGAGAAACGGAACCCCACCGAACCTGGGTAACTGTCCGGCGCCGCCCGTGTCGGTGGCCGGCTTGACAGCGACGCCTGGCGTGGTTGCCGGTCCGCCGCGGGCGAGGTGGACGCTGACGCGGCGACGAGCGATGCTGTCGTCCGATGAGCCCCGAGGACGTTGCGCGTCGGCTGATCGAGATTGAGGAAGAGACCGCCCGCGGGCTGGGTATGGACGTCTCGACGAGCCGTGCCGTCGAGCAGCTTGATCACCGTCGTATCGATGTGAAGCCATTCACCTGGCCGCTGAGCGCGAACACCAATCTTCGGCTTGGCCGGATAGAGGCGGCGACGGGGCCGTTGCCATCCGTGGGCGCGGGTCAGCCGACACCAGGTGCCGTAGGCCGCAAGGACCCGCCCCATCCGTTGCGCCAAGAGGGATAGAGACCGAATGGACAGATGCTTGTACATATCCGACTCGACCATCTCTCGGATCGCATGTCGTTCGTCCAGCGTCAGCCGAGTCTGGACCGATCGTGGGCACGGCGGGGAGTCATCGAGCTCGCACTCGCGCTCGGCGTTCCTCCATTCGCGGAGTCGGGCCGGTCGAAGGCCGAGCACTCGAAGAGCTGCCTGCCGTCCGATAATGGGTGCCGCGCGTCCAAGCCCGCGAAGGATCTTTGACTTGCCCGCAGCGGAAGACACACGCACTTTGGCGAGATTGACGCCCGTGGTCCGCACCAAGATCATCAGCAGCCGAACCACGACGCCGAGGGTGGCCACGCGCCGTTCCAGCTTCGTCACCTTGACTCGAAGGGCCGTGGCGTCCCTACTCTCGTCACGGAAGGGTGAAGACAAGCTCGTTATGCCGTTGCGCGTCCTCGTTCCGCGATCAGCGGGTGCCTTTCGGTTCGAGCTCACCGGAACTCGGAGGGGATCCGGTTCAGCAGCCGCTTCATGAGGCGGCGCAATGTGGCCGTGTCCCGGTATCCCACGCGGCGCGCGACCTCCGATGCGGGCAGATCGGTCGTCTTCAACAGACGGGCGGCCTCCTCGACACGGACCCGCTGGAGATACTGACCGGGCGAATAACCCGACGCCTCTTTGACCCGCCGAGCGAGCGTCCGGGGCGACACGTGGAGGGCTTTGGCGACATCGTCGATGCGGAGCGATTCGCTCAAGTTCTTTCGAATCCACGCATCGGCGCGGCGAAGATCGTCGCTCCGCTCGGCCAGGAAGTCGGTGACCATGAAGTGGGACTGTGAGGGGCGGGTATCCAGGAGCAACGTCGCCGCGACTCGGCTACTCGTCTCCGCATCGAAGGCCGACCCGACAACCGAAAGCGCCAAGTCCATGTGGGCCATGGCGGCGCCGGCGCACCGAACGCCCTCGGCCACGGTCAGCATCTTGTCCTCGACGAGGTGGACGGAGGGATAGCGCTGCCGAAAGGCCGAGGCGAGGTACCAGGTGGTCGTCGCCTCCCGTCCATCCAGCACGCCGGCTTCGGCCAGGATCCATGCTCCGGTGCATCCGGTCGCGAGCGAGGCACCGCGGGCGTACTGCCGCGCAAGCCAGGCGGCGACCCGTTGCGCCGAAGGACCCTCGACGTATCGAGTGACGGAACTCGCGGCATCACCCACGTAGAAGCCGGGAAGGACGATGAGATCGGGGCGGGTCCGCTTCGCGGCGCGGTCGGGCTTGATGAGTTGGTCGCCCGAGGAGCGCACGGCGCGCCCATCGAGGGTGACCGTCTCGACCACATTCGCCTTGAGCGGTGCGATCCGGTTCGCCGAGACGAGCGTGTCGCGCACGATGAAGAACGCCGAGTCGAAGACCTTTGGGAGCACGAGGATCTGGATGAGCATCGCGGCAAGAATAGTCCCATATTTGGCTTTTTTGCCATCTTGCCGAAAGCCGAGCTCGGCCTCCAGACTCGGGCCATGGACAGCAACCACATCACCGACGTCTTCCACTTCAGTCGGGAGCAAGCGGACGAGCAGTACAACCCAATCCTCTGGACACGACGGCTTCCGAAGGACGACCTGCTTCCCGCTCACATCGAATTCACGCGGCTCGGCAGCGAAACCTATCGCCGCAGCCTTGGCGATCACCTGAGCTCGGCGCCCTTTGGCGAGGGGGACACGGCGGGGACGATGGATGTCTATCGGCCGGCGAACGTCTCAGACGATGCGCCCATCGTCGTCTACATCCATGGCGGGTGGTGGCAGTGGTTCTCGAAGGAGCAGTTTGGGTGCCTCGCGAAGCCGTTCAACGAGCAAGGCTATGCGGTCGTCATGCCTGGTTACCGACTCGCTCAGGAGTGGGACAATGGCGCCCCCATGGAGTCGATCTTGGCCCAGATGGAAAGCGCCGTCGCCGCGGTCCTGGAGGACGCCGTCGAGCGCGGCGCACCCGCGGTGCATCTGATCGGACACTCCGCCGGAGGTCACCTCGTCGCGATGCTTCACCGCACGGACTGGGCCGCGCTCGGGGTCTCCGCAGCCGCGCAGGACAAGCTCCGAAGTGTCTTTTCGCTCGCGGGCTTGTTCGATATTCGCCCGCTCGTTCGGTCCTATGTGAACGACGCCATCGGCATGTCTCCAATATCGGCGGACCGCGTCAGCCCGTTCCTACTCCCGGTATCGGAGGGCGCCGAGCGCTGCCCGCTGCATCTCATCTTGCCAGAGTTTGATACGCCGGAGTTCTTCCGGCAGACGAAGGCGTACCAGGAAGTGCTGCTGCGTGCCGGTCAAGAGTGCCGCCTGCACGTCGTCGCTGACCGCGACCACCTCGACCTGATCGAGCGACTCCCTACCGAGGACGACGAGCTGACGAGCTATCTCCTCGAGCACATGGCACGGGCGGAGGTGTTGCACACGAGTCGCCGCTGGATCGCCAGCTTCAACGCGGGGGATATCGACGCCTGCGTTGGCGGCTATACGAAAGACGCAAAGTTGTCCGCAAAGCCGGTCGGGACGGTCCAGGGCTGCGATCGGGTCGAGGCGTTCTGGCGCGACTTCGTGAGTGAAACCAGCGCCACCGACCTGGTGTACGACAACGTTCGGCTCGAGGTCGATGCGCCAACCCGCGTGCGCCTTGCCGCCAACTGGCGTATGAACGTTGGGCGCGGAGTCATTACGAAGGAGCTCTGGGTCCGGCAGAGCGATGGTGCCTGGCGTCTCGAAGAAGACCACTTCGAGATTCAAGAGAGATGGTAGCTTCCTCCGCTAGCCGGAGAACGACGCCCGCCTTCTCTTCTCTCCTAAGCTCCGGGGCACGCGGGCGACATCGTCGAGCTAGACATTGACGGGAGTATACTCGTGGTCGCCAACGCCGGAGAGGTCGTGCTCTACTCGCGCGGACCCGGCGATAGCTTCAGCGAATACGAGACCATATCCACGCCCAATCCGGTTGGCGGGCTCAGCTTCGGAAGACAGGTCGCGATCGTCTGGACTCGACAACGATGGAGCAGCTTGCGGCTTGCCAGGATGACCGATAGGAACATAAGCGTCTTTCGCTTGTTGTGGAAGACGAAAAGGGCGTCACTGCGAGGGTCCCGTTTCAGCTGCTCACGTACGAGGCCCGCCAGCCGGTCGAACGACAGTCGCAGGTTTACGGGCTGAGTGGCCACGAAGATCACCGGCGGCAATCTCACAGCAGCGCCCCCTGCTCCCCGAGTGCCCGAATCGCCACCTCCAGCCCATCCTTGGCTCCCGGCCGCTCATCGCGACGACAACGCCCGCCCGCGTTTCGATGCGCCATCCGATTGCATCCCGCGATGTATCCGCCTCGTCTACCACGACGGGCACGAAGCTCAGGTCGCGCACTTCAGGCGGTTCCGCGCTCGAGAGGCGCTTGCGCCAGACGTATAAGCTCGAGGCGGAGAAGTCCTTGTCTCGGGCGAAGGCCTCGCCAGAAAGGCCACTGGCCTCCCAGGCGCCGACCAGCCCCGCCCATTCATCACGCGTACGGCGAACTCGATCTGTCAGTTTGCTCATGCCGCCCGGTAGCCTCGGTCG
>JANQQN010000369.1 GCA_028289325.1 Myxococcota bacterium
CGGAGACCACCGTAGAACAGCAGATCGCCAACCTGGTTCGCGACGCTCGGGTCTACCAGCGCTACAACCTCCCTGCCGGTGCGCTCGAGCAGCTGCAGCGGGCCTTGGAGCTCGACCCCGACAACGTCGACGTCCTCGCGCAGATGCGCGACCTCTACATGACCGAGGGCGACCCCGCCCGGGCCGCGGATGTGGTCAGCGAGCTGGTACGGGTTCACTTCCGCAACGGTGATCGCGACGCGGCCGAGCAGGCCCGCCGCCAGATCGCCCAGCTGGCGCCGAACCACCCGCTGGCCGTCGACGCCATGGCCGACCAGATGCCGGCGATGGTCACCCACGACGCCCGGGAAGACAGCCTTTCTTTCGTGATCACCGAGGACAGCGGCTCCTTCGAGATCGTCGATGTCTCGGACAGCGGATCCGTGCCTGCGGTCGACGTTCCCGATGCGATCGCCGATGAGCCCGATGGGGCGCCATCGGCCCAGCTGCCGGAGCCCGAATTCGTCACTGGCCCCTTGCCCGAAGTCGAGGATGACGAGCCTCTGACCCCGTTTTCGTCCCCGGGGCTGGGCAAAGAGGCCGAGGCGAACGGTTATCATGCCGACGACGACCCCTCCGCCTTCGCCAACGGGGCGGTGTCCGACGTGTTCACGGACCCCTACGACCATTCAGGGGTCGTGGCCACCGGCGTCGAGGACGAGGAAGACCCGACGACGCTCGGCGAACCGGTGCCCCTGCAGCCGGAGACCGACGAGCCGTTCGGCGCCAACGGTCACTCGATGGGCTACGCATTGCCCGAGCTGCCCGACCAGCCCTCAGCCGAGGCGCTCGGAAGCCCCGCTGCCCTCCCCGCGCCCGAGGTCGACGGCGAGGCGGAGCCGGTCACCGCCCAGGCGCTCGAGCCGCGGGATCTCGAAGATCTGACCGACGAGCTCGACGAGGTGCAGTTCTTCTTGGACGTCGGGGATGAGGACGGCGCCCGCGACGCCCTGCGGGAGCTGATCGACCAACACCCAGAACACCCTGAAGTGCTCGCGCTGGCCATGGCTCTGGACCTCGAAACGACGCGAGGCGAGAAGCCGCCGACGAACCAGGTCACGAGCGCCGACGTTCAGGCCGCTTTCGATATGGCCCTCGACGAGTCCTCGCCGGATGCGGACCCCTCCGAGGTTCAGAACGCCTACGACGAGGGCGTCGCGCTGATGGGCATCGAGCGCTTCGCTCAGGCCATCGAGAAGTTCGAACAAGCGGCCGCATGGCCTTCCATGGCCGCCACCGCGCGCGAGATGCTCGTCCGCTGTTACGCGAAGATGGACCAGCCGGCGCAGGCGGTGGCGCACTTTCGAGACGCCGAGTCGCACGGCGTCGCGGACGCGGCCGCGACTCACCTCAAGTATCTGATCGCCGCCTCCTTCGAACGGATCAACGACCTCAGCCACGCCCTCGAGTGGTACGAGTCGTGTGCGGCCGACGATCCCACCCATCAAGATGTGCAAGAACAGGTGAAGCGGGTGGCCCTCGCCGTCTACGGCGCCGCCCATAGCGACGACCTCGTCGTCGCCTCCGACCAGCGAAACAAGATCTCATATCTGTAACCGCGGGCCGCCGATTCTCGACCCGGGCCGCGTCTCGATCCGTCGATCAACCGCCGTTTGACAGGCGCAAGCTTCCTGGCAAAGAGTTCGGCTCCAACGCCTTGGACTACCTGGAATACTACCAGCTCGAGCAAGAGCCGTTTTCCAACGCCCCGGTGAGTCGCTTCTATTACGACTCCTCGCAGCACAGTCAGGCCTTGGTCCGCCTGATGTACGCGCTGAACGCGATGAAGGGCCTCGCGGTTCTCGTCGGGGACATCGGGGCTGGCAAGACGACCCTCGCCCGCCGGCTTCTCGACGCGCTCGACGAGCGCGAGTATGAAGCCGCTCTACTGGTGATCATTCATCGCGATATCACCTCCGACTGGCTGCTGCGTCGGATCGCCCTGCAGCTCGGGGTCGACCGTCCCGACCAAGACAAGCTGCTGCTTCTGTCCCAGCTCTACCGGCGCCTGGTGGAGATCTACGAGGCAGGAAAGAAGGCCGTGGTCATCATCGACGAGGCCCAGATGCTCGATACGAGGGCGTTGATGGAGGAGTTTCGCGGGCTCCTGAACCTCGAGGTCCCCGAACGCAAGCTGCTGTCGTTCGTATTCTTCGGGCTGCCAGAGATCGAAACCAACCTCGCCAAGGATCCGCCCTTGGCCCAGCGCGTGGCCCTGCGCGTTCGCCTCGACCCATTCGATCGCCCCTCGACCGACGCCTACGTCCGACACCGACTCCGCATCGCCGGCGGCAACCGTCAGCTGTTCGCGCCGGAAGCCGTCGACGAGCTTCATCGGGTCACCGGTGGGGTCCCCCGGGTCATCAACACCATCTGCGACAACGCCCTCCTGGAGGGCATGCTCAATCGACTCGAAATCATCGACGCGCCGCTGATCCGCTCGGTCGCCGCCAACCTCGGCCTGACCGTCGACGGCGCGGCCTCCGCCCTGCGTCCGCTCACGAACGCCTCGCTCCCGGTGATTCCTGCGCCGCCGGTGACACCGCGCCCGGCCCTGCTGGAACCGTATCCAACTTCGACAGAACGGGCCCTCGACGAGATCGATAAGGTGCTCGCTGCGCTCTCTAAGCAGTAGACTCCGGCCCGGACATGGCTGCTAAAAAGCGCGTCCTGACCGGCATCCAGCCGAGCGGGATCCCTCACATCGGTAACATTCTGGGCGCCATCGAGCCGTCGCTGCGCCTGGCCCAAAACCACGACGGCTTCCTGTTCATTGCCGACCTGCACGCCCTCACGAAACAACCCGAGCCCAAGCAGCTGCAGGCACAGATCCACAGCGTGGCCGCGGCGTGGCTCGCTTTGGGGTTGAACCCGGACCAGACGGTCTTCTACCGGCAGAGCGACGTGCCCGAAGTGCCGATTCTCGCCTGGCTCCTGAGCTGTCAGTGTCCCTTGGGGATGCTCAATCGAGCGCACACCTTCAAGGAGCTCACGGACAACAAAGGCATGCCGGGAGAAGACGTCCGCCACGGGATCTACTCCTACCCGGTGCTCATGGCCGCCGACATCCTGGCCTTCGACGCCGACGTGGTCCCGGTCGGAAAAGACCAAAAGCAGCACCTCGAGATCACCCAAGAGCTGGCGCGCAAGTTCAACCATGTCTACGGCGGCGGAGAAGCGATCCTGAAGGTTCCTGAAGCCAAGATCGACGAGGCGGTCATGACCGTTCCCGGACTCGACGGTCGTAAGATGTCCAAGAGCTACGACAACACGATCCACGTGTTCCTCGAGGACAAACCGCTGCTCAAGCGCATCAAGCAGATCAAGACCGACTCGACCGAGTACGGCGCGCCCCTCACGGCCGCCGGCGACACGGTCTTCGAACTGTACAAGCTGTTTGCGACCGAGGCCCAAACGACCCGACTGCGTCGACAGTACGAGACAGGCCGAAAAAACCCTGATGAAAACGTCGACGATGAGCGTAACTACTTCGGGTGGGGCGACGCCAAAAAAGCGCTCCACGGCGTCCTGGTGGAGCGCTTCGGTGACGCGCGTGCGGAGTACCACCGACTGATGGACGACCAGGGACACCTGGATCGACTGCTGGCCGCGGGGGCCGAGCGGGCCCGAAATGTCGCGCGAGGGGTCCTCGAACGTGCGCTGAGGGCCTGCGGAATCCGGTAAGGACCGCCCGGCTGGTCCGTTGCCGCCCGGCATTTTCCGGCCTCCTGGCCTGTTGATTGTGGTCGGTCGACGTTCGGCTCGGACGGACGGTGCTGCTCCAGAGTTGAGCCGGCCGGTCAGATTTTGCCGTCGTTCGCGCGGTGCATAGATCCTTGCCAGTGACGCCGCCGGCCCGGTGGTTTAGAAACAAACGAGCGTTCGTCGGGATTACCCAAGATGGCAAAGCAAGACGAGGGTGGAACAGGAGGCGGCGCAACCGGCACCGGCACGCAAGTGCTGGAGAAGGTGCGCGAGAAGACCGACAAGCCCAAGATGTACAAGGTGATGTTTCACAACGACGACTACACGACCATGGAGTTCGTGGTGTCGGTGTTGATGACCATCTTCCACCACTCTGAGGCGTCGGCGTTCAAGATCATGATGCACGTTCATACGAATGGCGTAGGCGTCGCCGGTGTTTACACAAAAGAAGTGGCCGAAACGAAGGTCGCGCAAACCACCCAACTCGCTCGGAAGAACGATTATCCGCTCGAAGTCACAATCGAGCCGGTCGACTCATGAAGCAGGCGCATCCCAATGGAGTATAGCCAGGAGCTCAAAAACACTCTCGCGACGGCCTTCAACGAAGCGCTCAACCGCAAGCACGAGTTCGTGACTCTCGAGCACGTCCTCTATGCCATGGCTGACGACCCGAATGCCGCCAAGATCTTGAAGGCGTGTGGCGGTGACCTGAAGGCCCTCAAGGCAGATCTCGATAGCTTTTTCGAGAACAACATGCAGGCGCTTCCGGAGGGCGTGGAGCAAGACCCCCAGCAAACCCTCGCTTTTCAGCGGGTGTTTCAGCGGGCGGTCATGCATGTCCAGTCGTCCGGCAAGCAGCAGATGGACTCGAGCAATCTGCTCGTCGCGTTTTTCCGCGAGCACGACTCGTACGCCGTCTATCTGCTGCAGAAGCAGGGCATCAGCCGCCTCGACGTCGTGCGCTACATCTCGCACGGCATCGCCAAGGTTCAGCCGGAAAAGGACGGCGAGGGCCAAGGCTTCGAGGAGACCGCGCCCAACGGGAATCCGGCCGCGGGTGGCCAAGAGAGCAAGAATCCTCTCGAAGCCTACGCCACGAACCTCAACGAAGAGGCGAACTCGGGCCGGATCGACCCCCTCATCGGTCGCGAATCGGAGATCGAACGGACCCTCCAGGTGCTGTGTCGACGAAGGAAGAACAACCCGATCTTCGTCGGCGACCCCGGTGTCGGCAAAACG
>JANQQN010000371.1 GCA_028289325.1 Myxococcota bacterium
CGCTCCTGCTCTTGGACCATCCAGTCCATCGTCGCCGCACCGTCGTGGACCTCTCCCGTCTTGTGAATCCGGCCCGTGTAGAACAGGATGCGCTCGGAAACCGTGGTCTTGCCGGCGTCGATGTGGGCGGCAATGCCGATGTTGCGGATGCGCGCCATCTTGGATGGCTTGGCGGGTCGGGCCATGGGCTCCGGACTTTGGGGCAAGCGATGTCCGAAGTCGAGGATTGGGTGAGGCGATGAGGCTCGGGCCTATCCAGATTGAGGTCTGGCACGTTTTTGTCCTCCTCACGGTGGTGGCGTTCGCGGTCTGGATCGCGCGGGGGTTCATGGTCCGGGTCTCGGGAACCTGGCAGCGAGTCGATGAAGGCGCGCCGCACGGGACGGTCGAGCTCCTCACTTTAGTCCAGTTCGGGCCCTTCGTGCGGGGGCGACGTCTGATGAAGGGTGGCTTTCAGGAGTACACAGGTCTTCTCAGGGGTCGCACGATCTTCATGACCCGACGGGACCACGGGCAGGAGCTCCTGAAGTCTCAAGGCTTCCCGGATGCCGTTATTCCCGAGATCGACGGTACGGTGACGGCCAAGCTCCGAATGACCTTATCCGCGGACGGTTCCGCCATCTTTGGGACGTTTACGCCTCAGAAGATAGAGTTTACCCACCAGCCGCCCGCCGTGACTCGTCGCGTGTTTCTCGATGCCACCTTTCGGCGGTACAAGTTGATTTCACGCGAGTTGGTTGACGACGAGGTCGAGATGCCCCGTCCGGCCGAGGCGCCCGGCCGTCCCTTTCGCTGACGAGACCGCTGGTCCGTCGGCACGAGGGGCGGCGGTCGGCCACGCGCGAAGACCGAGGACTGGGGACTTCGGTGGAAAGGTTGGCGGATGTCCGAATTCAGTGCAGTCAAGGTGTTCTCGGCGACGAAGGCTCGGGAGCGAGAAGAGCTCGGCGAGACCATCACGCGGTGGATTCAGAACAACCCAGGCGTACAGATCGCCGACAAGATCGTCACGCAGTCCAGCGACAACGAGTTTCACTGCGTGACCATCGTCCTGTTCTACAATCCTCCGGCCGACGATTGACCCTCCAGTCGCAATGAGGGTTGCGACGTCGAGACCGGGCGCAGCGATCGCGCGGACATCGAAGGCTCCCCGGCTCGGGTCGAGGGCCCCGCCGTCGGCGGGGTGACGGCCCCCGCATGATTTACTCCCCGTTTCGGTTCAGGTAAGCCCGGGCCGTGCACGCCTCCCATCGCGCGTCGCGTTCCCGCGGGGCCGAAATCCTGACCGTGGCCGGCATGGAAGCCGTGGAGATGGTGCGGTCCATCCGCCTTCTGTTCTTGGTCTTCGGCTACGCCAGTGTCGGGCTGCTCGTAGGATACGGGTGGCGGTCGCTCGACGCGCAAAGTGAAGGACAGCTGCGAGCGTTCGCGGAGCGCGCGGCGAGCCTGACCCCCGAGGAGCGCGCCGACCGCCTGGCCGAGCTGGCCCAACAGGGCGGGCCGTTCGCGGAGCTGATGGGGGGGCTGGTGTTCGATCCCGTATTGCCGCCGGTGGCGATGCTGGTTCTGCACACGTCGAGCTGGCTGCTCCCGCTGCTCATTCTTCTCGTCGGCTACAACCGGATCGCCGACGACCTCGAGAGCCGATACACCCGCTACGTCATGCAGCGGGTGCACCGCGACGCCTACCTGGGCGGCAAGATCGTCGGCCACGCCGCGGTGTGCACGGTCGCGGTCATCGTCGTCCAGCTGCTGTGGATGGGAATCGCGTCCGCCCTCGAGATGTACGGGGCGGACCGGATGTGGGGCGCGACGATCCGGATCTGGCCGGCGATGGTCGTGTTTGTCCTCGCGTACTCCGCCTACACGATGCTGGTGTCGACGGCGTTCGCGCGGTCGGTGCTGGCCCTTCTCCTCGGGACCCTCGTTCTGTTCGGCGTGTGGTTCGCGTTCAACATCGCTTCGTTCGGATGGGCGCCGCTGGGCCGGGTGTGGCTGAGCAGCTGGTACCCTGCGCTGTACCGCCTCGATCCGATCGGGGTGGCGGTGTTCGTCGGCTACACCGCGATGTTCATGCTTGTCGCCAACTCGATCCTGCGAAAGGTGGACCTGTGAGCGATCCCGCGGTGGAGCTGCGTGCCGTAACAAAGCGGTACGGGCGCGTGGAAGCGGTCAAGTCGTTGTCCCTGCAGGTGCCCGAAGGCGCGCTGTTCGGGCTCATCGGACCCAACGGGGCGGGAAAGACGACCACTTTTGGGCTCCTGTCCGGTTTCATCCGGCCCACGGAAGGAGAGGTGCTCGTGCGCGGCGAACGCCTCAGCCCGGGCCGACCGCCGGTCGGTCAGGTGCTCGCGTTGCCCCAGGACGCCAGCTTGCCCGGCCATCGCGACGTGCGAGGATGTCTCGTTCAGCTCGGTCGGTTGGGTGGTTTGACCCGCGACGCCGCCGAAGCCGGGGCGGCCTCCGCGCTGGACCGGGTCGGGCTCGGCGAGCTCCAAGATCGGAAGGTCGGCCAGCTGTCCCACGGTCAACGTCGCCGGGTGGGGATCGCGTCGACGTTGGTCGGCGGCGAT
>JANQQN010000383.1 GCA_028289325.1 Myxococcota bacterium
AAGCCTTGGCGCACCGCTTCCGTGGCGCGATGGGCGGCTTTGCCGGTCGGCGCGGCGACCAGGATGCGGGCCGGCGGCAGGCCTAGTCGGGCCAAGGTCCGGACCAAACCGACGACGATCGACGTCTTGCCGGTACCCGGCCCGCCGGAGACGACGGTCAGTCGCCGGCCGGCGGCGCGGGCGACAGCGTGCGCCTGCTCGCGGCTGAGAGGCGCCGGTGACGACCCCCGGCGGACCGGCCGCGCCTGCACGTCGGCGAGGGCGGCCTGGATCGCGTCGTCCGCAAACGCGGCGTTCGCGTCGACCCGCGCGACCGTCGCCCGCAACACCCGTTGCTCGATGACGAACAGACGGTGAGGCGCGACATGGTCGCCGTCGACCACGACAGGAAGAGGCGGGACGGCGGTCGCGGTCGAGGAAGACGGGAGAACGCCGGGCACTCCGCGCTGCACCAGCGAGGCGATCCGGTCCGGGGCCTGCTCTGCGGCCTCGAACCCGATCAACGGGGTGAGCCGGGCCCTCAGATGTTGGCGCCCCTTCTCGCCGAGGGCGGGGGTGCGGGTCGAACCGAGGCGCGCGTCGTGGGTGACCGCGAGGAGCAAGTGAAACAGCGCGGCGCGATCCGCGGGCTCGAGGTCGTCGGGGGCGAGGCCGGCCACGAAACGCGCGGCGTCGATCGAAGCCGGCGGGAGGTCGGCCGCCGCCCCGCGGGCATATACGTCGGCGGCCGGGCTCGGGCCCAGCTGTCGGCGCGCGCGCAGGAAGGCGAGCTTGGCGGTGCCCTCCGGCTCGAGACGGGGCGCCGGCTCGAGCGGGTCGGCGGCCGTCAGTCGGTCGAGGCGAGCGTTGCTCATCGGTCGCCCTTCTTGTCGTCGATCTGTACCCGTTCGTGGGCCGCGGTGACCTGAGACCAGGTCGGGCGGGCGAAGTAGACCCCGGCCCCGGCGGCGTCGAGCCCCCGCACGAAGCAATACGCGGTGCCCGCGAATCGGGCCCGATAGGTGTCCTCGTCTCGAATGCCGAGCAGGCGCACGATGGCCAGGGTGTACAGATCGGCCTGCAGCGCGTAGTTGGCGTCGACGTGTCGGGTCAGCGTTTTGGGGTCGTAGGCGGGCAGAAGGTCGGTCTTCCAATCGAGCACCACCACCTGACCCTCGTGCTCCAGCACGACGTCGATAAACCCTTTGACGTACGTACGATTGGCGCCGTCGCGGCGTGTGGTCTCGGCCACGGAGTACAGAAACTCCATCTCCCGCACGACCCGGTCCGCGCCGGCGATCCCTTCCCCGAGCACGATGGGCCCCAGTCGCATCGGGGTCGTGAGGGCCGCGAACACCATTTTGTAGCTGTGCTCCAGGTGGATCGGACGGCGGTCGTACCGCCGCATCCCGCGCCGAAATAGAGCTAACACGTCCTCATCGGCGGCCCAGAACCGCCAGCCGACCTGCCGGCGCACGACGTCGAGGTCGACCAGCTCGAGCATTTCGTGAATGAAGCGGCCCGATGCCGTGCCTCCGGGCAGCTGGTCGGGCGGGGTCTCGGGGGCGGTCACCCGGTCTTCGGCGTCGGTTCCGTTCGAGGGCGGCGCGGGGTGATAGCCGCCTTGGGCGTCTTTGAGCCGGGAGTACGAGGTGATGAACGCGCCGCGATGGGTGCGGCGGAGAGCGGCGACGGCCTCGGCGGGCGCGGGTTCGACGCCGCCCGTCCCGATGTCGTGGCCGTCGACGACGGGCGCCGGGACCGCCGACGGACGGTCCTTGGGCCGGGGCCGGAAGCTTCGTTCGGGCAGGTCCTCGATGGAGATATCGGCCCCGTCGGGGGCGGCGATGACCGTCTCCACCGCCCTATCGATCGGGGCGTAGGTCCCGTTGAGGTTGCGCAGGACAGGGTGGGCGATTCCGCCGAAGAACGGGAGGTACAGGCGGCTTTGGGCTCGAGTGAGGGCCACGTAACCCAGCCGCTGGTCTTCTTCGTGGTGTTCCGCGGTGACTTCCGGCGGTGGGTGGTCGCCGAGGTGCAGGTGTCGGGTGTGGTCGCGATGGTAGACGTGAGCGAAGCCGGGATGGCGACCGAGCCCTCCGGCCAGAAACACTACCGGCGCCTCCAGACCCTTCGCCTTGTGATTGGTCATGATCTGGACTGCGGCGTCCTCGGATTCTAGCCGCTGCACGTCGCCGTCTTCTTGCTCGGGCAGCCGACGTCCATCGATGAACTCGACCAGGGTCCGAAGAACATCGCTGAGCGTGCCCTTGGATCGGATCGCCTCGTCGAGCAGGATTTCGAAGATGTGCAGGTAGTTCGTGAGCTCGCGCTCGGAGTCCGCGAGAAGGAGCTCCCGCTGAATGATTCCGGTCTTGGCCAGTGAAGCGGAGAAGAACCGCGCCCATCGCTTCTCTTCGGCCATCGCTTTGAGCTCGAACAGTGTGGTGAGCAGCGGGTGGCTGCCGGGCAGCGACAAGCACCGCGGCAGCTCGTCGAGGGGAACGGTGAAGAACGGACCGAGCCAGGCGCGCAGGCGGCGGTCGCGATCCTGCGGGGCGTCGATGGCCGCGAGCAGGTGGCGGATGTCCCGGGCTTCGTCGGTCTGAAACAGCCCGTCTTGTCGATAGAAGGCGTACGGAAGCCCCGCCGCGCGTAAGGCCTGTGCGGTCGAGCGGCCCTCCCTCGCGGTCCGGGTGAGGACGAAGATGTCCGAGGCGACGACCGGCCGTTCCATGTCGGCGTCTATCAGCCGGCCGCTCGCGAGGAGATGCGCGACCTCCTCCGCGATACGTGCGTTTAGCGTTCGAGCGGCCGCGGACGGGGTTATCGTTTCTTTCTTGGGCCTCACCGAGAACACGTGGACCGCGGAGGCGGGCCGGTCGTCGAGTTCTAGAATCGGGGGAGCGCCGGCGGCCCGCACCGGGTGATCGTAGCGGATCTCGCCGGTGAAGAAGGGGAGCGACCGCGTTTGGTCGAGCAGCCGGTTGACGGTCGTGGCCAAGGCGGGGGTCGCTCGGTACGTTTCGGTGAGGTGGACGACCGCAGAGCCGTGACGGGTGAGGTGAGCGCGCGCCTGCAGGTACGTCTGCACGTCGGCCCCCCGAAATCCGTAGATCGCCTGTTTGGGGTCGCCGATGACCACCAGGCGGTGGTCAGGGCTGTCGGCGAAGACCTGGCGGAAGATCGACCACTGCACTCGATCGGTGTCTTGAAACTCATCGATCAGCGCGACTTTGAACCGTCGGCGAAGGGTCGATAGCAGCTCGTCTCGAGCCGGGCCGGCGAGCGCTTCGTCGACCAGGGTCAGCATGTCGTCGAAATCGAAGCGGCCGGTGGCACGCTTGTTTTCCCGGAGCCGAGACTGTACCACGGGCAACGTAACCTGCACGATCGCGGAGTCGAGAGGGACCCACGTTTGCGCCAGCGCGCGCAGCGCGATCACCAGCTCGGCGAGACGAGGGCTATCGTTCGACACCGGGGTGAGCGCGTCGACCAGGTAGTCCACGAAGGCGTGCGGACCCCGTTCCTCGCGTTGCCCCAGAGCGTCGAGGGTGGCGGGAACCGCGTCCGGATCGTCGTTGGCAAGGATGGCGCGTAACGACGACAGTCGGCTCAGAACGGCCTTTTGTTTCGAGCCGCGGAGGTCCGCCCGCTGCAAGGTGGGTTTCATCACCGCCGGGGTGAGCTCCATCCGGCGAAGGTCGCGCAGTGCGCGGCGAAACGCCGTCGGGTCGAAAGCAGGTTCGATGCGCCCCCCGCGGGTATGGGCCTCGAACAGGCGGTCGATCAGGGCCTCGAGCGACGAGCGCTGCAGCCACGCGGTCAAGTACGTCCGAAGCTCGGGGTCGGTGGCGAGCGTGCGGCGGACGACATCGAGGAACGTCTCGTGGAACAGCGCTCGCCCGTCGACCAGCTCCTCGCGGAACAGCCGCCCGTTGACGAAGGCGTGTTCGGTGAGCATTCGCTTGCAGAACGCGTGGATGGTGGAGATGGAGGCGCCGTCGAACGAGGTTAGCGCGCGATTCAATCGAAGGCGGGCCGACTCGTCGATGCGCCACCCTTCCGAGGCTTCGAACGGACCGGTCTGGATCCGGGCCATCGCGGCCCGTAGCCGAGCCGACAGTTCCCCCGCCGCCTTTTCGGTGAACGTCACCACCAGGATCTCTTCGAGTCGCAACCCTTCGGTGAGGATGAGATCGATGACCAGATGCTCGAGGGTGTATGTCTTGCCGGTTCCCGCCGACGCTTCGATGACCACGTCGCCGCGGCGAGGGATCCGGTCGAGCACGGGGGGCCGTGGCCAGTGCCCAGTCATGCGCCCAAGTCCTCCCGCCGACGCCGGTAGAAGGGGCCGAAGCGATCGGTGAGGATTCGCTGGGCGCGAACGGGGTTGCAGACCGGTGCCGCCACGCCGTGCAGCGGGCCGTATTCGGCCGGCCGAACCGCGTCCAGGATCGGCGCCCACCCCTCTTCGGAACCGTCGCCCTTGAGAAAAGCCCGGTCGACGGCGGAGAACGGAAGCAGGTAGTCGTGGGCCTCGGTCTGCAGTTCGGTGGTGAGGTGGGTGAGATACGCTTCGGCTTCCTGCTGCCCGAACGGTTCGAACCGGGTGCGAACCGTTTGGCCGTCGCCGTACACCGTCCACACCGTGAACGGCTGACCGGCGATCTGTCCGGCTGCGGAGCGGGCCACCTGGTCGATGAACCCCGCCAGCTCATGGGTCGGAGGTCCGCTCATCGGTCGGCCCTCGACCTTCAGCACCACGGCCCCCGGCGGAGATTCGATCGCCGGCTGGGTCGTTCCTCGCAGCTCGACGGCCCCGGTCGACAGCGGAATAGGGAACGCGGGGGCGCTCACTGCGCCCTCGACGGGGGCCGCGCCCCGACCGAAGCGGATCGGGTCGAAGGCCCGGGGGCGGTTCATGAACACCCGGCGCAAGCCTCGCGACCAGCCCTCGAGAACCTTCAGATGGCGATCCCGATCCGAACGTTTGAATACCCCGGTGGGAACCACGCCGAACACTTCGAGGCGGTCCGCGTGACGAGCGTAGACGTCCTCGATGGCCGCGCGGTCTCGCACCGACTCGAGCAGGACCGTTCGCAGGAGCATGAACGCGGGCAGACGCTCGGTCTGGAAGCGCTCGTCGGTTACCGACATCGACCGGTCGTCATCTTCGTCGCTCCTCAGGCCGAGCGCGTGGTGCGCCCAGCCCTGCAAGGGATCCTCGAGGAACACGCGAAGCGCGCGCAGGGTCACCGTGGTGGGAAGCTCGACGGGGTCCGATGGTAGTTCGGCGATCCGGATCTGCGCTTCGAGTCGACGCCAGGCGCTGGGGCCGAGCATTCGCCGCACTGTTTCAGGGTCGAGGACGTCGGCGCCCACGCGGGCGGCGAGCGCGCGCCGCACTCGCCACGTTTCGGCTTCCCGAGCCGCCGCTGGCGACGCGAATCGCGGGCTGGCGTCGGCGTACCGGCGAAGGGCGGGTCGAGCGATCAATCGTTCGGGGTGGCCTCCAAAGTAGGGGGCGATGATCCGAGTCAGTTCGACGAGGGTGGGGGCGGGCGCTCGCGCTTCTCCGGTCGCCGCGTCGCGGGCGACGTACGACAGGCAGACGCGATCTTCGGTGGCCAATAGCCGAGACAGGAAGTTGTATTGATCTCGCTCCCGGGGGGCGATCTCCCCCGGACGGCGTTCGAACCGGCGAACGTCGAGGCTGCTGTTCAGCTCGGGAACCGGAAACGCACCCTCGTGCAGCCCGGGCAGATACACGACCCGTAGCGGCAGCGATGCCGCGAGCCGGAGCGGGGCGACGACCACTCCGTCCGCGAGCGGCTGGCCGACATTTTCGGTCAGGTCGTTGAGGGCCGAACGCAATACCTCTTGCATCACCGGGAACCGAACGGGGACCTGGGTCAGATCGTCGAGCTCCAGGTCGTCGAGCAGGCTCAGCACTCGCAAAAGATCCCGTTCGTCGCCGTCGTCACGGGGTGAAATGTAGGCCGCGACGGCGACGCGCAGCAAAGCCACCCATTCCCGAACGCTGAGCGTCGCGCCGGCAAGGAATCGTGCGTCGTTGATCACGGAGCGAACCAGGGTGACGAACCGAGCCGCACTGTCGCCGCGGTCGAGGGCGATGTCGTGGGGGAGATAGGCGCTCTGTGCGCCGCGATAGAAGACGGGCCCGTCATCGTCGCTGGCCATGAACTGGCCGAGGGTCAACCGGAAGAGGCCCTGGTTCCAGTTGAGCAGGTCGTTGTCGATGTAGGTGTCCGCGTGGTCGGCTCGGTCCGCGCCGTGCACGATGGCCAGGTCTTCGCACCACCCGCTCCACTCCGTCGCGCTGATCTCGGGGTCGTCGGGGATGACGTTGGGGTGAGTCACCAGTCGCAACATGTCTTGTCGGGTGAAGCGGGAGGTGGGCAGGTCGAGCAATAGTTCGAACGCTTCGACGACCCGGCTCCCTCGGGCCACGGGCACCTCGAGGAAGTGGTGAGGCACCTGATGGTACTCCTCGAACACCGCCGCGAAATGAGAACGGTACGCGTCGGCGTCGCGTCCGGCGAGGATGATGCCGATGTCGCTGAAGCCCAGCGGCGCCCCGCTGCCGACTGAGTTCGAGACCTGGGCCCAGATCGACTCGACGATGACCTCCGCTTCGCGGCGCGCGCCGGGGCAGGCGACGAACTGGATGCTGTCGTCGGTCGCCGAACCATCGGCGGGGCGCGGCGGGACCCGGTGGAGGATGTCGCGCTGAAGACGAGCGAGCACCGTCGTCGGCTCATCGGCGAGGGGCCCGAACCGACCGTCGAAGTCGCAGTCGGTCAGCTGGTTTAGATAACGGACGTTCTCGCGACCCGGTCGGCCCCATAAGATGAGTGCCAGCGGATCGTCCGCGTCCGCGAGATCGCTCCACCCGCCGCGAGTGCGGGGGGCGAGGCGGGCCCGCAGGTCGCGGGCCGCGGAGCCGCCGGCGGGAAGGTCTTCCCAAAACTCCATGCACGGGTTCGTTGCGTACACCTCGATGTCTACGGTCGACGCCCATCGGGCCAGCACCCCCTGCAGGACCGGCGCTCCGAGCTGGACGTCGAATACGAGCAAGATCGGGGGCACGTCGGCCGGCGCCGCCATCACTTCGTCGAGGGTGGACAGGGGCGGCCCTTCGAGCTGGTCGGCCTCGGTGCGCAGCTGACGCCACAGCGCGGCCTGCCAGGCGCTCGTTTCGTCCGAGGGCGCCGAATCCTGGGCCATCCACCCGGCGAGCATTTCGGGCCGCGTCAGCAGATATTCGTCGAACAGGCAAGCGAGGGCGGATGCGAGCTGGGCCCGGCGTCGATCGATGGGACCGTCCTGCTCGAGGTACCGCCGGATGGGCGCTAACGACTCGCCCTCGACCCGCTGGAGCACGGCGAGCAACAGGTGCTGAAGGCGAGCGGGGGTGAACAATCGTCGGTCGCCGCCGCGCTCGTAGGCCTGCACGACCAGCGGTCGCAAGTACGTCATCCGGAGGTTGCCCGAGATGCCGATCCGGTCGGCGAGAGCGAGCTTGAGGAACGCGCCGGCGATCGGATGGGGAATCACGATCGTCAATGGGTCCAACGGGCTCTGGATCTTGCGCGCGGTGTGAATACGCTCCGCGAGGGCGTCGGTGAGCGCGGTCCATCGATGGGCGTACGTGAGGCGGATCATGAAAACATCAACTTTGCGAAACGTAGGCGATGGGTCACCGTACAAGGAGGGCATGTTGGACGCGAAGCCTATCGACGCCGCCGGACCGTCGCCGTTGCCGGACATCCGGGCCGAGGCGGCGCGTAAGGACCGCTGGTCGGGTATCGCCCTCGTGGCCCTGATGCTCGCCGCCGCCGCCCTCGTCGGCCAACGGGTACTGGACGTAGCGACGGGGCCCCGACCCCCGGGGCCGGGGGTGCCGGCGCCGGCCCTGGCCGCCTCGACCCTCGACGGGGAACCGCTCGACCTGGCTGGGCTCACCGATCGTGCGGACAAGGTGGTCCTGGTCGACTTCTGGGCGACGTGGTGCCCGCCGTGCGTCGCCGCGATGCCCACCCTCGAGCGTCTGCATCGGGACTACGGAGATCGCGGGTTCGCAGTGCTCGGTGTCAACCAAGAGCCGGGTCAGACAGAGCGGGTCCGACGCTTTATGGAACGGCGCGGCCTCAGCTTTCCGACCTTGATCGACCCCGGGGGCCTGTCGCGCGCGTGGGGCGTGTATACGTACCCCACCTCGTTCCTCATCGGACGAGACGGGATGATCCGAGAAGTGTATCGCGGACCGGCCTCCGCCAGCCGACTTCGTCGCGATATCGAAGCCGCCTTGGACCCGTCGTGAGCGCTCGGCGCCTGGAAGACTGGGCGGATCTCGCTCGGCTCGATCCCCAAGGACTCGCGGCGTTGGTGGATCCACCGCCGGCGCAAGACTTATTGCAGTCGTTGACCTCGCTTTGCGCTCGCCTGCCGCAGGGGCTGATCCTCGCCGACGCGGTTCACGTTCTCGCCGAGCGCCCTCCCGATCGCGAGCCACTGTCGCCGTCGAGCCCGTGGTTCAGCCTGGATCGGGAGCTGGCGGTGGTGGTCGACACCACGCGGGACGGTGCGCTCGAGGCGCTGCTCGACGACCTCATCGACTACGCGGGGCTGTCGGGACGGCTCGCGGCTGCGGGCGCCGTCGACCCTGAACTCAAGGAAGCGGCGGTGCAAAAGGACCCGTCCGACGGCGTCGTTCTTCGACTTCTCGCGGTCCTGGGGGCTTCGGCCGACGACTGGCAGCGGGTGGATTCCACGGTGCCGGGGCTTCGATTCGATGTGCAAGCGATGTTGCGTCGGCGATTCGAAGCACCGATTCACCTCCACCCTCACGTGCGGCCGGGCTGGCTGCGAGACGCGGGGACGGCGTGGGCCGACGAGCTGGCCGCCGCGTGCCCTGTCGATCGTCCGTGGGTGGTGACCAGTGACGGGCCGGAGGTCGTCGAGCTGCTGTCGCCATACGCGCGGGACCTCACCGCGGCCCTCGCGCAGTGGGCCATCGAGAATCCGACCCTGGTCGCCCACCCGGGCTTGGTCGAAGCGCTCGCGACCAACGCCGACGACGACCTGGTGGCGATGGTGGTCGCCGACCTCTTCAAGGCGGTGCCCACGCTGCGCGACGAACGGCGAGCGAACGAACGGACGCAGGGCCTCTACTTGGAGGATCGGTTCGGTGCCCAAGCCGGTCACGCGGAGGTCGAGCGGCTCGCGGCCCCGGATCCGTACGCGGTTCCTTCGGGGGCGCAAGGAACGGCTCTGATCGTCGCCGGTGGACCGAGGGCCCTTCGGGCACAGATGGTCGCCCGCTGGCTGAAGGGTCCGGTGGCGGGGTTCGCTGGCGTATTCTCTACTCGGGTCACAGCAAGCCAACCGGTGCTGCCTCAGGTCGTCGCCGACGAGGACGACGCGTTCATTCTCCCGGCCTCTCAGCACCTCAGCGCTGACGCGATGGCGGCGGGCGTCGAGGTCGCGGCGCCCAAGGTCCTGCATCTGATTTCCCGACATCGGTCATTGGCTAGTCGGGCTCTCGGCCAAATCCGTAAGGGACAGCTTTGCGGAGGATTGGCCGAAGACTTGCCCGTGCTCGTCTCGTTTTCACCCGAACTAGGGTCGTTGCGCGGTCGGGCTCTCGCGGAGTCCCGGGTTGGTTACGACGCGGCGCGGCTCGTTTTGCGCCGGGCGTGGATGTCCGGATCGGACAGGGGGTCGTCCGGGCCCAAAACACACAGAAACCCTGCCAAGGAAGGCATGCCACGCCGCTTTCGCGCATAAAATCCATACCGTTCCACTTTTTTAGCGTGCAAGCAGGGGGCGAAACGATTAGTAGGTCATCTGTAAACTTTGGGGGTTATTCCGGGCTTCGCCGACGTTGGGGACCGCTGAAGGAGACCGCTATGACTGAGGGTAGTCCTGCCATGATGAATCCGAGCAACACCGTTCACTCCGGGGTCGTTACCGGCCTCCACGATGCCACCGCCCAGGACCTGGTCCTGGTTTACGCGGCCAAGGTTCCACCTCAAATGGAGCACTGGCTGCGCAAGCGCTCGATGCGCCTGCACGTGGTCGACACCATGACCGTCGACCCCAGTGAGATCCGCGCGATGAACGCGCGGTTCGTACTCATCGACGTAGACGCGCTGGCGGTGGATTCGGCCGACCTGATTCGCAATCTCCGAGCCCAGGTGCCGGAGACGAAGATCCTGGCCATCACCGCTCGCGGCGACGAGGCTTTCGTCCGCAGCCTGACCGAGTCCGGCGCCAGCGGCGTCGTGGTCAAGCAGCCGTACGTCGCAGACCTCGTCTTTGCGCTGCAGGCGGCGCAAGAGGGCCGAACCTACGTTTCGGGCAAGGCGACCGAGCGCGAGCGCGCGGCCGTCCAGATCACCGCCCGTGAGCGAGAGGTCTTGGAGCTGATGGCCAACGGCCACAGCAACCAGTCGATCGGGGAGAAGCTGTCGATCAGCGTCAAAACCGTCGAAGCTCACCGGGCTCGGCTGTTCAAGAAGCTTGGAGCTTCGAACGTCGCCGACGCCGTCTTGCTGGCGATCCGCACCGGCCTCGTGATGCCTTAGGTCGTCGTCGATCGAGTGGACGAGGTGGGTGACGTTCTGAGCGTCACTCGTCGACCTCGTCCATCTCGATGGCACTCACGGCGGCGGCAGGTATCCACACGCGGTCCGTCCCTCGGTGTCGACGCTCGGGAACGACAGTGAGCGCCATCCCACCTGGCGCATAGTCCGGCGTAACCCCCGTTACTTCACGGCCGTTCACGAGTCGAACGGTGACCGGCGTCCCGCGTGCGGGCGTCGGTGCCGCCCCTGCCTCGACCCGAAAGAAGATCGCGAGGATCTGATCTGTCTCGTACGTCCGGCTTCGGCCTGGGCTCTCCTGCAAGACGAAGGTCGCGCCGGAAGGGTCGAAGCGGGGCAGGAAACCGCGAGCTGAGGTACCGTCGAGGAGCGACACGAGAACCTGTGGAGCGGCGACGGGGCGTGCCCGGGAGGGCGAACGTGTCGGTCGTTCGACGTCCGAGGTCACGTTTGCGGCCGACGAAAGGTCGCCCGTCGGGGCGCCACTGCTGGCCCGGTGGACCGACGCCGAGCGCCGCCGAGGGGCGGCACGACCGGCCGAAGGGGAGGACGGTCCGGTGGCTTGGTCGCTCACCCTACGACGTGGAAGATCGCCCGTCGCCGGTGGCCCAAGGTCGCTGGTCAGGCTCCCGGCGCGACCGAGAGGGCGGTCGGGAACAACGCTGCGCGTTGAATGATGGGCCGGCATTCTCCGGGCGCCGGTGGGCAGGTCGCCCGTCGGTGGGCGGCCGACGTCGCCGGTGGGCAGGTCGCCTGTCAGTGGGCGGCCGACGTGACCGGTAGGCAGGTCGCGGGTCGGTCGCCGGGACGCGTCGTGGGTCGGTGGGCCGCCGGTCGGCCGCCGGGGCACGTCTGCAGGCCCGTCACCGGTGGGG
>JANQQN010000384.1 GCA_028289325.1 Myxococcota bacterium
CATCTTGGGCGCGGCCGGGTTCGCCTCGCGAGCCGACGCCAGCCGAGCCAGGGTCTCACGGATCTGCGCGACCATTCGTCGGCCTCGGTCGACGACGCCGAGCGCCTGCGCGACGATCTCGACCTGCGCGATGGCCGCGGCCGGGGCGTCGAGCTTGGGCAATCGAACGACTCGAACACCCGCCTGTTTCAGCTGCGCGAACGTGGCCGGAAAGCCCGCATCGTGGGCGGCAAGGACGAGATCCGCGCGAAGAGAAAGCACGCCCTCGGCGGTGATGCGTTTATAGAAGCCCAGCCGCTTCACGTCGTCCCGATCGATGATCCCCTGCGATGTCGCGTCGATCCCTACCAACCGATCGCCGGCCCCCAGCGCGGCCACCGTCTCGGTGACCGCGGCCCCGATGCTCACGATCCGCTCCGGCGACGGCGTCTTCGCCTCCGAGGCGCGGGCTACGAACCCGACGGACAGCGTGACCGTCGCCCACACCAAGGTCTGTAGACCGAGGCGCCTCATGGGAAGCTCACTCCAACCACGCCCGCGTACGCATAGGTCAGGGTGTAGATGCCGTCGTCGTAGTCGTCGAATCTCAGTTTCGCGTAGGTACCGTCGGCGAGGCGAACCGAGAACACCGTCGCTCTCGGCGTCACCGTGTTGGTGCTCGGGTCATAGTCGAACCAGGCGCCGAGAACATCGTTGCCCGAGTACGGCGTCTCCCCCGGCCGCCCTTGGCTCACCATCTCATCGGCTTGGTAACCCGCGGTCGGCGCTTCACGGACGGCGTCGAAATCGACGACTCCGGCGTCCACCGCGCCCCCTTGTCCCGGACCGCTGGTACCGGAGTTGGTTCGGACCCGAGTCCGGCTAAACGCGACATCCCAGCCCGCGGTGGTGGAGGCCGTTTCGGCCACGACCTCGCCTCGCCGCAGGTCGACGTAGGTCCAGACCTCCCCTTCCTTGGCGTCGACAGTAAACGTTCGCGGCGCGGGATCCACGCCCAGGTCACCGACGTCGATTCGATAGACGCCGTCGTCATAAACGAAGATCTTGAGGCTGTAGAACGACTCGCCGTCGGCGCCGCGAAGGACGAAGAACCCGGCCTTGGGGCTGACGGTCATCGTCGCTTCGTCGTAGTCGAACCACTCGCCCAACGTGACGTTGCCGGCAATCCACTGCTCGGGGGGAACAGGAGGTCCCGGCGGAGGCACTCGCTCATCACGAGCGAAACCGATCCGCGAAGCGTCGACCTCGGAAAAGAACGTCGCTTCGGTGCCCCACTGAGCGCCGCCGAGACCGGGCCCGCTTTCGCCGGAGTTCGTGGCGAATGACGTGCGGAGGATTCGTAGGTCCCATTCGGTGGACAGGGCCGGGTCCGCGACGGTGACCACCGAGCGGGTGGCGAGGTCGAAGTAGACGGGCGTCTGTCGATCCGACGCATCGAGCACGAATCCCGACGTCGCGGGGTCCGGAGGGTCAATCCTGGCGTAGCGAAGGGTGGGAAAGCCGCTGGTCCCCGCTTGGTCGTAATAGTCGAGGAAACGGACTTTGTAGTACTGACCGTCGCGAGCGCGAACGGCGTATACCACGTCGGCCGCCGACAACACGTGGTTTGTGAAGTCGTAGTTGAACCACCCGGTCGCAGATACCGGGTGTTGGCGACCAAAAGCGAAATCAGTGTTGTCATCCTGAATGAAGTCCGGCTGTTCCGGATCGGCATCCTCCAGCAGCTGGTCCGTCTCGTAGGTCGTGACCGGCGCGGCGGCGATGGACGACCAGTCGTCGGTGGCGATGACCGTGACCTCGACCCCGCCCGTGCCGCTGTAGCCTCCGTTGACCTTCACGTTCGACCGACGAAAGGCGATATCCCACGCGGTGGAGTCGGCGGGATCCGGCCCGGGCTCGACCTGCGCCCGGGCCGCAAGATCCATGTACACCCACTGGTCCGCAGCGGTGGCGTCAACCTGGCTGGCGAAGACGCCCGACCCCTCATCGATCGTGGTGATGTTGCTGGTCGAGGGCTGACCGGGGCCGTCATCCGAACCGGAATCGTCGGCGCCCGAACACGCCGCGAGCGCGCCGGTCATACCGACCAGGGTCAAGACGAGTATGTTTGTTTTGCGTTCTCTCATGAGTTACCTCGGCTAGAGGCGAGCGTTCAGCCCGCCGTACAGACCAAACGGAGCGATGGCCAGAAAACGGGGGTCACCGGCGTTGAGCAGGTTGTCGACCCCGACGAAGACGGTGAAGTGGTCGCCGATGTCCTGCGACACCCGGGCGTCGATCGAAACGTAGGGATCGGCGAGGGTCTCGATCGTGACCGCGGAGTCGTTGGGATCCGGGTCATAGAAAGGCCGCGAGCCGACGTACGTCCCCCGGAGCCAACCGCGCAGACCGAGCTTTCGGCTGAAGGCTCGCAGATTGAACGTTAGGCGGTGACGCGCCCGGGCCTCGAGAAACCGGTCGTTGTCGTCGTCCCTCGCGTCCAGATACGTGTACGAGACATCGGTGCGAAGAAACGAAAGCCACTGCACGACGAGCGAGGTCTCGACCCCCTGGGTCACCGCCGACTCGATGTTGCCGTTGGTGAACGCTTGCGGCTGCCCGGCGACGATCTCGGGCTCGGACAGAAAGGCGATCAGGTTGGTGACATCGTTTCGATAGAATTCGACTCGAAAGAGGGTATCGGCGACCATCGATGCTTCGAAGGCCACCGTCAGGCTACGACTGGTCTCCGGCTCGAGGTTTGGGTTGCCGAGAACTCGGTAGCCGGCACCTTGGTTCTCGAAGTCCAGGTACAGGTCACGAAAGTCGGGGGCACGAAAACCAAATCCGTAGCTGGATCGCAGCACGATGTCCGACGTCAGGTCGTAACGAACCGCGAGTTTCGGCGTCGGAAACGTCCCGAACTGGGTGTCGACATCGAGCCGAAAGCCAGGCACGACGGCCAACCCGTCGAGCGGCCGCCACTCGTTCTGCACATAGAGGGATACGCGCCCGCGGTCGGCCTCGCCGCTAAGGATGCGGTCGGTCGTCAATCGCTCGTACTGGGTCTCAAAGCCAGCGGTGAAAACATGGTCATCGAAGATCTCCCCAACGTACTGCGCGTTGATCTGAACGAGGTCGTCCGTGGTGTCCTGCCGGGAGTCCAGACGGTCTTGATCTCGCTGATCCAGCTCGAATTCGTCATCGTAGCGGCTGAACTGAATCCCCAGCTGCAGGTCGTGTTGCTGCGAGATCTCGACCCGAGGCTGGACGGATACGGAGTATGTGCGCTGCCGATTCCGCCGGTCGTAAACCGCCTGACTGGATTCGCTGACGAACGGATTGTCATCGACCTCGGGAAGCGTAGGACCGAGGTCGATCCCGGCCAGCCGCCGCTCGAAGTAGTCGAGCCGAGTCGCCACCGATACGCGGTCCGACAGGCGTAACACCCCCCTCGCCTCCAAGTTGTAAGACGCCAGCTCACTGCCGGTCGTCGCCGCATCTCGGGGGCTGAGATCGAAAGCGTCCTGTCGATGAACACCGCCGGTGAGACTGCCTTCCCACCCCTTGCCGCGCGCTGCGACTCGGGCCGAAGCATCGAGCGTGTTGCTCTGATCGGAGGCGAAGGGCTCCGAGGTCGCAGATAGGCTGCCGAATGCCGTGTGAACCGTGGCGCTGAGGGGCTCTCGTCCCGCCCAGGTGATGATGTTGACCACACCCGCGAGCGCATCGCTGCCGTACAGCGCGCTCGCCGCGCCCTTCACTACCTCCACCCGCTCGATGCGCTCGGCGGCGATGCGCTGCAGGTCGATGACGCCGTTGATGCGCCCGTTCACCCGCTGCCCATCGATCAGGACGAGGGTGTGTTCGGGGTCGAGGCCATGGATGCGGATCGCCGCGCCCGCAAACGAGCGCTCGATTTGTAGGCCGGGCTGCCCTTCGAGGAGCTCGGCCAGGTCTTCGGCGCCCGACGCCTCGATCGCTTCGCGAGACAAGACCTCTACGCCGACGACCGCGTCGCTGACCTGCACCTCGCGGCGAGCCCCGGTGACCACGATCTCCTCGATGGCCGTGGATCCGGCGAGTCCGGAGCTGGAGGCGGGCAAAGGGGCGCTGACCGTCGAAGAACCGACCGCGCCGACCGTGCTCCACGCCGCGACCATCACGCTCCCCCACGTCGTCATGGCGTGGATCGATATTGAGAATCATTATCATTGTCAACAACCGGGGATTCTCGGTACCGTAGCCATCGAGATGTGCATTACTGACAGCCACCCGGTCTCGAGGCCCCGCAAGTCTCGGCGCCGGCTCTGGGAAATTCACCATGGCCACCATTGCGCGATCCTCGGGACGTGCCTTTCGCTGAAGGCGACGAAGAAGATCCTTCGCAAGGCCGGAGTGCGTCACCTTGGCGGTGCCTCCGACTATGAGGTGCACTGCGCGGCCGTCGATCTCGCCCAACGCGACGGAATCGCGGCCAGACTCCTCGACAAGGCGCTCGAGCGCGCTCACCAGCGGCGGTGGGCGGTTTATCGGCGGCTCTCCACCGTCGAGGAAATCCGGGCCCAGTGGCAGGCGGATGTCGAAGCGAACGAGCTCGCGGCCGGGTTTTGGGCCGTACTTCACCATCCCGCGAGCGACGAAGCCCTCATCAAGGACAGCTTTGGCGTCGTCCACATGCTCTCTCATCAGGTCGGCGGCAGCCGCCGCGACCGACTGAAGAAGTTCGACGACATGGAAGCGGAGCTTCGCAACGTGCGCGCGCAACTCGCGCGGTCCGAGCGCGCGCACCAAGCCAAGGTCCGCCAGCTCGAACAAGCGCTCGTCAGCAAGGAGCAGGAACTCCTCGAGCAGCAGCTACAAACCCAATCCTGGCGTTCAGCGGCCGAAGCGGGAGACATCGAGCGGGTTAGAACCCTCGAAGAAGAGCGCTTTCATCGCATTCGCGCCCTCGCCCGATCGGAGCGCCACCTCCGCTACGCCAAAGACACCATCGGTCAGCTTCGAACGCAGCTTCGCGCCCTCGAAGAGGCCGAAAACGGCGCGGCCGACGTAACCGCCGCGCCGACTCGAACCCCGTCCCCTTCACCGACCGACGACGTCCTCGATGAAGGAACACCACCGTGCGCGTGCGACCTGGAAGGATGCACGGTGCTCTACGTCGGCGGCGAAAAGAGACTCTTGCCTCACCTCAAGCGGGTCACGGTGGCCGCCAACGCGCGCCTTTTGCACCACGACGGCGGCATCGAGGACAACATTCGAACCCTTCCCCGTTTGTGCGCGAGGGCGGACATCGTCTTGTGTCCCATCAACAAGGTGGGCCACTCGGCCGTCGGTCACGTCAAGCGGTCATGCGCCGAGTCCTGCAAGCTGTTCGTGCCCTTGCGTCGGGCGAGCCTGGAAGCGTTTTCCTCCGGCCTCAGCTTTGCGGCTTCTCATCGTGAAGGCAGCGCCGACCGAGCCGTGACCCAGCACTAAGCAGACCTCTCGCCGCGATGTGTTCGTCAGAAAACGACTTGGGCCGACGCGCCGCTGCGCCGCCGTCATGAGCACAGACTCGATCCGGCGGCGAGCGGCCGACCCGCTTCGGGCTTAGCTGGTCAGGACGCCCACGGGGCAAGACACGCCCGTGCCGCCCAGACCACAGTAGCCCCCGGGATTCTTGGCCAGGTACTGCTGGTGGTAGTCCTCGGCGAAATAGTACGGCGGCGCATCGAGGATCTCGGTGGTGATATCGCCGTAGCCCGCGCCTTTGAGCTGCTGGGCGAACATCTGCTTGGACTCGAGGGCCTGCTTCTTCTGCTCCGGGGAGTAGACGTAGACCCCCGAGCGGTACTGGGTCCCGACGTCGTTGCCCTGGCGCATGCCTTGGGTCGGATCGTGGTTCTCCCAGAAGATCTTGAGCAGCTCGAGGTAGCTGGTCTGCTCCGGGTTGAACACCACCTGCACCACTTCGTTGTGGCCAGTCATGCCGCTACAGACCTCGCGATACGTCGGGTTGGGGGTGTGGCCGGCGGCGTAACCCACCGAAGTGGTATAGACCCCCGGCGCCTCCCAGAACTTACGCTCGGCGCCCCAGAAGCATCCCATTCCGAACAGCGCGATTTGAAACCCCTCGGGATACGGTGGCTTCAGAGGCGTTCCCGAGACAAAGTGTTTGTCGGGGACGGGCATCGCCTCCGGTCGGCCCGGAAGTGCCTCTTCGGCGGTGGGAACCTCTCGTTTCTTGTTGCTGCCAAAAAACATGGTCACCTCAGTATCTAGGCACGGTGTTGTCGACGTGCAGCGCCCAGGCGTCGATACCTCCCACCATGTTGTAAACGTTCTTGAACCCTAGCTGAGCGAAGCGTTCCGCCATCGCCTGGCTCCGCCCGCCGTGGTGACAGTGGAAGATCAGCGGCGTGTTCTTATCCATGGCCATCAGGGCCTTCTCATACGCCTCGTCGAGAAGGTGAGCCGCTTCGATGCGTCCGATGGACGCTTCTTCCGCGGTCCGGACGTCGACGAGCTCCAGCTGCTCGCCGGCCGCGATCTTCGCCTGTACGTCCTCGGGGGCGATCGGCCTGACCCTTGCCGGCGCATTGGGGTTGTCGAGCTTGAAGCCCCCGTCGTCGCCGGGAACGAAGTCGATGACCAAGCCGTTGGCGCGCTGGGCGGTCCCGGCGTCCATCACCAGCTTGACCCCGTTGGCCTCGATCTCGACGTCGACGGGCTTTTTGGCGTCGAGATCCATGCCCGGCCGGAAGTTCGCGTCGATCATCAGCCGAACGGACGCCCCGGGCTGCTCGGCCAGCGGCCCCTTGAGCGCTGCCGCCGCGACGTCGGTCACCGTGATCGCCGGCGGCTCGACGCTCGGCTTTTCGGCACCCAGAAGCTGGAACAGCTCTCCGTTTTCGTACATCTGGACGACGATGTCGCAGCCGCCGACAAAGCTACCCTTGACGTAGAGCTGAGGGATCGTCGGCCACTCGGAGAACTCTTTGATGCCCTGCCGAACTTCGGGATCCGCGAGCACATTCACGGTCTGATAGTCGGGCAGCATCGAGTCGAGGATCTGGACGACCTGCGCCGAGAACCCGCACTGCGGCATCCGGCGCTGGCCCTTCATGAACAGCACGACGTCGTCTCCGTCGATGGTGGACTGGATTCGGTCTTTGACCTCTTGGCTCAACATCGGTTCAAGCTCCTTACTCGTAACTTTCCATCGGCGGGCACGTACACATCAGGTGTCGATCGCCGTACGCGTTGTCGACCCGGCCCACGAACGGCCAAAACTTTGCCGCCCGGACCCAGGGCCGTGGAAACGCGGCCTGCTCTCTTGAGTACGGGCGATCCCAGTCGCCGCTACACACGTCTTCCGCGGTATGCGGGGCGTGCTTGAGGGGATTGTTCGCGGCATCCAGGCGCCCCTCCTCGATCGCCCGAATTTCGTCGCGGATCGCGATCATAGCCTCACAGAACCGATCGAGCTCTTCGATCGACTCGCTCTCCGTCGGCTCGATCATCATCGTTCCGGCCACCGGCCAGGACATCGTAGGCGCGTGAAAGCCGAAGTCCATCAGCCGTTTGGCGATGTCGTCGACCTCGACCCCCGCCGATCGCTTGAACGGTCGAGTGTCGATGATGAACTCGTGGGCGACCCGTCCGTTGTTGCCGGTGTAGAGGATATTGTAGTGCCCCGCCAACCGATGGGCCATGTAGTTGGCGTTCAGAATGGCCAGCTGCGTGGCGCGGGTGAGGCCTTCGCTGCCCATCATGCGGATGTACATCCACGAGATCGGTAGAATGCTCGGGCTGCCGTAGGGCGCCGAGGCGACGGGGCCGATCGCCTTGTCGGCCGTGCGGTCCATATGGGGGTGACCGGGAAGAAACGGGGCGAGGTGCTCGGCGACCCCGATCGGCCCCATCCCCGGACCGCCGCCACCGTGGGGGATGCAGAAGGTCTTGTGAAGATTCAGGTGGCACACGTCGGCCCCGTAGTCCCCGGGCCGGGTCAAGCCCACCTGAGCGTTCATGTTGGCCCCGTCGAGGTATACCTGCCCGCCGTGCTCATGGACGATCGCATTGACCTCTCGAATGGTCGCCTCGAACACCCCATGGGTTGACGGATAGGTGATCATCAGCGCCGCGAGGGCCGCTTTGTGTTTGGCGGCCTTTTCTCGCAGGTCGTCGAGGTCGATGTTGCCGAGGTCGTCGCACTTTACGGCGACCACCTTCATGCCCGCCATGACCGCCGAGGCGGGATTGGTTCCGTGGGCGGAGGTCGGGATCAGGCAGATGTTGCGATGCTCCTCCCCTCGGTCTGCGTGGTACGCGCGAATGGTGAGCAGGCCGCTGTATTCGCCCTGAGATCCCGCGTTGGGCTGCAGGGAGACCGCTGCGAACCCCGTGATGTCCTTCAGCCAACCCTCGAGCTGCCGGAAGAGCTTCACGTATCCCTGCTGCTGGTCCCACGGCGCGAACGGATGGATGCGGCCAAAAGACGTCCACGTTACCGGCACCATCTCCGCGGTCGCATTGAGCTTCATGGTGCAGGACCCGAGCGGAATCATGGTGTGGGTCAGCGACAGGTCGCGATTCTGCAGTCGCTGCAGATAGCGGAGCATCTCGTGTTCCGCGTGGTACCGGTTGAACACGGGGTGGGTCAGGTAGGGGCTGCGGCGGCGAAACGCCTCCGGCGCGTCGGTGTCGATGTCTTCCGCCAGCGCGGCGGCCGTGAAATCCGGGGTCGCGCCGCCGTTGAACACCGCGAACAGTTCGTCGACGAGCTCAGGGCCACTGCGCTCGTCGAGCGAGATGCCCACATCGCCGTTTGCGTAACCTCGCAGGTTGATGCGCCGCGCGCGGGCGGCCGCCATCAGGCGCGCCCCGACGTCGGGCGCCAGCCGTACCCGAAGGGTGTCGAAAAAAGGGCGGTCGCCGAGGTCGAATCCGAGACGACGCAGCCCAGCGGCGAGGGTCTTGGTCAGGCCATGAACGCGCCGGGCGATCCGCTCCAGTCCCCGCGGACCATGGTACACCCCGTACATCGCGGACATGATGGCCAGCAGCACCTGCGCCGTGCAGATGTTGCTGGTGGCTTTGTCGCGGCGGATGTGTTGCTCGCGGGTCTGCAGGGCAAGCCGGTACGCCGGCCGGCCCTGCACGTCCTTCGAAACCCCGATAATCCGACCCGGCAGGTGTCGTTTATGCACCTCTCGGGTGGCCATGAACGCAGCGTGGGGCCCCCCGGCGCCGAGCGGGACGCCGAATCGCTGGGCCGAACCGATGGCCACGTCGGCGCCGATCTCGCCCGGCGGAGTGAGCAAGGTCAGCGCGAGCAGATCGGTCGCCACCACCACCAGCGCCCCCGCGTCGTGGGCCCGCTTGATGAGGTCTTCGTAGTCCTCCACGGATCCGTCGGTGGCCGGGTACTGCAGCAGCACACCGAACAGGTCCTGCTGCTCGAAGTCCACCGCGTCGAGCGCCCCCGTGAATAGGTCGAAGCCGACGGGGGCAGCGCGGGTCCGCACGACCTCCAGGGTCTGGGGATGAACCCCCTCGGCCACGAAGAAGCCGTTGCGCTTTCCCCGGCCGATCGCGTGGCACAAGCTCATCGCTTCCGCGGCCGCCGTGCCTTCGTCGAGCAGCGAAGCGTTGGCCATCGGCAGACCCGTAAGGTCCGCGACCATGGTTTGAAAGTTGACCAAGGCCTCCATCCGACCCTGGGCGATCTCGGCCTGGTAGGCGGTGTACTGGGTATACCAACCAGGATTCTCGAGCACGTTCCGCTGAATGACCGGCGGTACGATGGTGTCCGAGTACCCCATCCCGATCAGCGAGGTGTAGACCTCGTTCTCGTCCGCGATCGACTTGAGCTCGGCAAGCGCGGTCTGCTCACCGGCGGCGGCGCCAATCTCGAGCGGCCTCGGGGTTCGGATGCCCGACGGGACGGCCTCGCTGCTCAGCGCATCGAGGTCTTTGACCCCGAGGACCGAAAGCATGGATTTGATCTGCTCGTCACTCGATCCGAGGTGCCGGCGAATGAACGAGTCTTGCGGTTCCAGGAGCTGACTGGCTTTCATGCTTGGCCTTGGTCGACAACGATTTTGCGCTGCCCCGACGGTTTGTGTAGCGCCCCGGAAAATGCGGGACAAGCGCCAAAACACACGCCAATGTCGCGATTCCAGGGCCACCCCTCGGACCCCGACGCCCGTTCCACGCCGACACAACGATACCGCGGCGGCCGAGCCTTTCCGCCGCGCCGCCTGAAAAGACCTAATCGATCAGGTCCCACTTCTTGACCATTCGCAGCACGGATTCATCGGTGTCGTAGCTCGCTACCTCGTCCCGGGCCACCCAGGCGAGGGCATGCGACTCCTCGCTGACCACCGGCGCCGCGCCCGAGGGGGCCACGAGCAAGAATCGCACGTCGTAGTGGAAGTGCGCCGGTTCGTTCTTGCGGGCGGGAATCGCGTGGATGTCGACGTCGAAGATCTCGTCGCTCACCGCTCGCACGTCGGGGATCCCGGTCTCCTCGATCGCCTCGCGCAGGGCGACTTGACGGACGTCGGGGTCACCGTCGCAGTGACCGCCCGGCTGCAGCCAGAGTCCCAGCTTCTTGTGGTGGACGAGCAGGGTCGCCGTACGGGCGTGATTGAGG
>JANQQN010000181.1 GCA_028289325.1 Myxococcota bacterium
ACGGACGACCGGTTCGAAGCCCGCCCGCATGAGCAGGTAGGCTCGGCTCCGCTCACCGGGCTGCGCATCGGGGGCGACGGATACTCGATGGGCCAGCGGCGTGCGCCCGATCCGAGCGCCGGCGACGAACACTTCGGCGCCGGGGGGCTCGGTATCGAGGTACACGACGGCCATACCGATCTCTGCGTTGGTCCGCGCCTTCGCCGTCATCGGGTCCGGCGTCCTGGCCGCTGCCGCGGAGGGCGGGCTCCGGAGTTGGGGCTGGGTCCCCCGCGAGTGCTGGAGCACGCCAATCCAGATCCCGCCGCTGATCGCGGCAGCGGCGATCGCGGCTACCGCCGCCGCCCACGGCCACGCCGCCGGCTCCCTCGTTGGACGCGGCTCGACCAAGGACACGTACTCGGAGTCGTTCGGCGATGGGACCGACTCGGACCTTGACCCCAACGTCGAGAATGGGCGTTCGGACGAAGACGCTCCTGCGGTTCGGGTCACCAGGCTGTTGGTCAGCTCGCTGAGGTCGATATCCACCTCACCGTCGCCATCGCGGGTGGGGTTCGGAACCAACAGCCGCTGCGCGTCTTTGAGATGAACGAGGAGCGCTCGCATCGAGGCGTACCGGTCGCCGCGACGCTTGGCCAAGCAGCGCAGGATGATCGCCTGCAGCTCGGGCGGAACGTCCATCCCGTGCGCGGTGAGCGGCGGCGGCGGCTCGTTGACGTGTTTATAGATGACCTCCACGGACGTCGCGCCGCTGAACGGCGTGCGACCGGTGGCCATCTGATACATCAGCACCCCCAGCGAATAGATGTCCGTCCGCGGATCGAGCGCCGCGCCCTGAATCTGTTCGGGGGACATGTACTTCGGGGAGCCCAGGAAAGTGCCGGCCCGGGTCAGGTCTTCGTCGACGGCCTCCGACGCCACCGGATCTGCATCGACCTCGGGGCCGTTGAACAGCTTGACGAGGCCGAAATCCAGAACCTTGACGAGGTCCGCGTCGTCCCCCTCGTCCATGAGCAGGATGTTTCCAGGTTTCAGATCGCGGTGAATGATCCCCTTGGCGTGCGCCGCTCGGAGGGCTCGGCAGATCTGAGTAGCCACATGGAGAGTACGAACCGTGTCGAACGGACCTTGGGCGCCCAGCACCCGCGACAGCGGCCGGCCTCGAAGATACTCCATGGCGATGAACAGCTCGCCGGTTTCGGCCTCCCCGTAGTCGAAGACGGTGATCGTGTTGGGGTGGGTCAGCCGGGCCGCGGTCGCCGCCTCGAGAAAGAACCGGCGGACGAACTGCGGGTCTTTGTGTTGGTAAGAAGGATTGAGGATCTTGACTGCGACCGGCCGGCGCAGCGGCAGCTGCGTCGCCCGATACACGCGCCCCATTCCGCCCCGCCCGATCAGCCGGTCGAGCCGATAGCGTCCGGCCAACGTTTTGCCGATGCGAGGGTCCTGGCTGACCGGCGCCCGCACCTGGGGCGTCGGCGCCTCGCGAACCTTCGCGCCCGCCAACGTCGGGGCCTCGGGCGACGTGGTCCGCCGTGGACCGACCTCGACCGTTGCGGCCTTGCCGCCGCTGGGCGGGGGAGGAGGATTGGTTCGCCGGTCCATCGCGACGTCCTTCGACCGGGGGATCATACGCCCTCGTGGACGCCGGACCCAAGCAGCGCCCTCCGTTCTCGTCACCGCCCGCCCGACCTGCGTTGTCACCTGCAACCGGGAACGGTACAGGGCCGAGGTGGGTGATCGGCGCTACCGTCCCCTCGTCCTGCTCTTCTTGGCCCTCGGCCTCGCGTTTCGGCTGTGGGCGGTCCCCTCGGCCCGGCTGACCGGCGACGAAAGCGACCACTGGTTCAAGGCTCGGCAGGTCGCGGTCGGACAGCAGCACCCCGTCTACGGCCCCGAGATCACCGGCTCCGCGGCGCATCTGCCGGGACCGGCGCTGTACTACCTGATGGCCGTCCCGCAGCTGCTCGGGCCGTCTCCATACTGGGGTAGCGGATTCGTGGTCCTGCTCCACCTCCTCGCCGCCGCGCTTCTGTATCGACTCGTTCGCCTCGCGGGGGGCCCTCGGGCGGGGCTCATCGCCGTGGTCCTGGTCGCTTTTGCGCCGTGGGACGTTCTTTACGGAGACCGGATCTGGGCGAGTTGCGTGGCCCCGGTGTGGGGGGCGGCAACGCTATACGCGGCGGTGAGGGCGCGGGAGGCGCCGATGTGGCTCGGTCCGCTGGTGTTCTTGGGCCTCGTGTTGCCTCAGATGCACCTGTCGGTACCGGTGCTTTGGGCCGCGTGCGCGACGGTGCTCATACTGCAAGGTCCGGCCCGCTGGCCCCGCCGGCCGATCGTCGTCGGGCTCGCGCTCACCGCCCTCGCGTACGCGCCGACCCTCGTCGTCGAGGTGGGCACCCACTTCGAAAACACCCGTCGCATCCTGGCCCATGGCGGAGGCGCCGCGCCTTGGTCCGAAGCGCTCACGGCGCCGTTCAAGGTGTTCGGGTACGCGGTCCTCTACGCCAGCAGCGAGATCGGCTACCACTGGGCCCGCGGCTACTGGGGGGGCGGCTTCTCGGAAGCCGACGCGTACTTTACCGCCGCGGGTCTCGCGCGGTGGTGGCGACTGCACGGACCCTACGTGAGCCTCGGTCACGCGGTGTCGATCGGCGTCGCGATCACCGGGTGGGCGATCGCGATCCGGGCCGCCGCTCGCAACCTCGCCGCCGCCCGAGCCCGACGATCCGCGCTGCAACCGTCGACCGCGCTGACGGTGGCGATGCTCGTCGGCCTCGCGGTGGGGGCCGTCCTTCTCCTCGTGACTCGCAAGACGTACTTCCCACACTACGCCAATATCCTGATGCCCATGCTCCTGGCGCCGGTGGCGTTCGGACTCGACGCGGCGCTCGCGGGGGCGGGTCGATGGCGGGCCGCGGGATGGGCCGCGATCGGGGTCAGCGCCGCGACCATGGCTGTGGGGACCGCGCGCTACTACCGTGAGGTCGATGCCCTCAACGGACTTCGAGCGACGGTATCGATGGTCGATCGGATCATGGCCGCGCCGGGCCCGGTCCGCGTCCGCTTTCTCTACTTCGCCAACGGGTACGCCTGGCATCGGGTCGCCGAGGGGCTTCATGGCCGTCGCCTGCCCGCCGACGACCGGGCCCCGGTCACCTACGTCGTCGACAACCGCGCGCCCCACCGAGGTCCAGTGCCCGAGGGCGGCACGCTCCACGGACCCGTGCTCATGACTCGACGACCACCGATCGGAGGGCCACCCGGCGGACGCGCCACCGCCCCGCAGATCGAGGTCGAGTGGCGATCGATCGTCGTCGATGCCACCCACCCCGACGGATCGCAACGGAGCTGCACGGATGCCCCGTGCCGGTACGGCGACCAGCCGTGGCAGAAGCTCGAGCCGACCCTCATGACCGTGGCGGGTCGCCCGGTTCCCTTGTTGTTCTTGCACCCCATCGAAGGTGGAGTGGTCCGAGCCCGCATTCCCGTGCCCCTCGGGGTCAAGGGCGGCATCCTGCGCTACGCTCTGTCCGACGCCGCGGTGCGGAGCACAAACCGCGCCCCGGTGCAGGTAGTCTTGCACGACGGAACGAAGACCCGCGTCGGGGCAGCGACCGCCGATAATCACCCTGGCCTGCGCACGCTCAGCTTCTCGATCGAACAGGGCCCCCTGGTCGTCGAGCTGCGAACCGCCAACGAAGGGGCGAGGGTCTTCGGCTTCGACGTCCGGTGGACGCCGCGCTGAGGGGGCGGCCGGGCCGCTAAAGATCTGTGTGGCTGTGCAGCCGATACTCACGCAGCTTGCGCCACAGCGTCGTCCGGCTCATGCCCAGCAGCTCCGCCGCCTTGCCTCGGTGTCCGCCGCTCGAGTCGAGGGCTTCGAGCAGCCGTCGGCGCTCGGCGACGCCCGGGCTCGCGACTTTCGGCAGGTCGTGGGGGCTCTGCGGCGGCGGCTCGCCCCGAAGCTCGGGGGTCAGGTCATCAACGTCGAACAGCGGGCCCTGCCCGACCGCGAAGCCATATTCGAGGACGTTGCGCAGCTCCCGCACGTTGCCCGGCCAGTCGTGGGCCAGCAGCGCGTTGCGGGCCGCGGCGCTGAATCGCTCGACGTGGCGAAAGCCCTGTTGATTGAGCTCGTCGACAAAGTGCCAGGCCAGTGCTTCCACATCGCCTTCCCGCTCGGCGAGGGACGGAAGATACAAAGGGACGACCCGAATCCGATACAGCAGATCTGCGCGGAAGCGCCGCGCCTCCACCTCTCGCCGCAGCGAGCGATGGGTGGCGGCGAGAATGCGCACGTCGACGTTTTTGGGGTCGGTTCCCCCTACGGGCACGAACGTTCGCTCCTGCAGAACGCGCAGGAGACGAGCCTGTAGGTCGAGGGGCAGCTCCGCGACTTCATCGAGGAACAGGGTCCCGCCGTGGGCGAGAGAAAACAGGCCTTGGCGGTCTCGGATCGCCCCCGTAAACGCCCCTCGCACGTGGCCGAACAGCTCCGAGGCCAGCAGCTCGGGGGTCAAGGTCGCGCAGTTGACGGCCTGGAACGGGCCCTCGCTTCGGGGACTCAGGGTGTGGAGGGCCCGGGCCACGAGTTCCTTACCGGTCCCCGTCTCGCCGCGAATCAGAATGGAGGCGTCGGTGCGGGCCACCCGTTTCATGAGCTCGAACAGCTCGAGCATCACCGTCGAGCTGGCCATGATGCCGTGGAAATGTACGACGCGAGGGCGACCCGGAGGCCCTGCCCTCGGCGTCCCCGTCGCGTCGTCGCCGACTTCCCGGGGATGTAGATCAGGTGGGCCCACGATGTTGAAACGTAGTGCGACAAACGGGGGTGAGCAAGACCGTACAACCCGTCTCCGTGCGATCAGGCGGCGTCGTCTGATGTCGTGTTTACCTCTATCCGTGGCCGAATGAGGGCCTCCAGCTCACTCCTCACGACGATCGGCACGTCGTCAGATCGCTGTCGTATTTTTCGAAAAACACGATGCAGCGCCTGGCGATCGTCGGAAGAGAGGGCCACGGCTAGGGGCGCATCGGCACCCACAATCTGGGCGTCGACGGCGTTTTTGGCGTGGGCCCGAGTCCGCACCGCGTCGTGATGCAGTCGGGCCCGATCCAGCACGATGAATGGGAAGTTCGGGTGCTGAAAGGGCCCCACCCGATAGGTGGTCTCCCCGGAGAACGCTCGCCGCATCCGGCCCATGATGCCGTCGACGCTGGTCGCGCGGGCGAAGCGTTGACCGAGGTGCCACAACCCAGCCCCCGCCCCAGCCACCGAACCGACGACGGTCCCGGTGGGAAACGCCACTGCGCCGAGGCCGGCGTCGACCATGCCCCCCGTCAGCGCCCCGCTCACGGTGTACAGCGCGACCACCTGGCCGGGGCTCAGCCCGAGGACCGACCATGTCCGCTCCGCGAACAGATCGTCGCCGAACACCGGTCGCACCAGCTCCTTGCCTTGCCACGACACGTTGGCGTGGTGGTAGAGCCGCTCGACCTTGCGGCGGGCCTCCGCCTCCAGGTCCCGCAAGCGAGTGTGAAACTCGTCTTCGAGCCGGCGACGGTCGCTCTGCTCACCTTCCTTGGTCTCGAGGGTGAAGGTGAGGACGTCGATGAGGAGGTTGGTCACGATCCGGACCACCTCGTCGACCCGCCGCTGACGGTCCTTGCGCAGGGCGGCGACCGCGCGGCGCAGCGGCGCCTCGACGGCGGGATTCAGGGCCTCGAACGTCGACAGGAGACGGATCCGCTCCTCGAACGATGCGGTGTGGGCGTCGAAGTCTCGGACGACCTTGAAGTACTGGTCGAGCGCGTTTCTCCACGCCTCGGTATGGTCACCTTCGCCGATCCGGTTGATGAGCGCCATGCTCGGCCGCCCCGTCCAGCGGAGGATCTCCATCTCGCTTTTGTAGTTGTCTCGATACGGCTTCGTGCCGTCGACGACGTAGAGGATCGCCGCGCCGTCCAGGATCGGCTCGAGCAGCGCGCACTCTTCGTAGAACTCGTCACGCGCCTTGAAGTACGCGACGAAGGCCCGGATCCGATCCGGCCTCTGGTCGGCGGACGGCGCGGTCTGTCGGAGCCACGCGAGCGCCGCCGGGGCGTCCTCGAAGCCCGGCGTATCGACCAGCACGAACAAGGTCTCGTTATCGACCCGCACCGGATAAGCCTCGACCTCGCGGGTCGTGCCCGGCAGCCGGGAGATCGCGACCCGCTCATCCTCGGCGAGGGTCGCGATGACGCTCGACTTCCCCTTGTTCACGCGGCCCACGACCGCGAACACCGGTGCCGTCACGGCGCGGGCTCCAGGGCCTCGACGCCGAGGTACGGGTCTTCGAGGAGGGTCAGTCGGTCGCGCCAGATCTCCACGTCGTCCGGATCCGGCCCTCGAAAAGTGTGCGTATCGCTGTCGCCCACCAGCGCGACGTAGATCGGCCGACGCGGGCCGACCGCATTCCGCATTGCCTGAAGGTATCGCCGAATGCCCTTATCGGGGGCCTCCCACCCTTCGGCGACCACCACGACGTTATCGTCGGAGGCCGCGGCCTGAGCCTGTCCTTCGGCGTCGAGCGCCTGGTCGAGCCCTCCGGCCGTCGCCCGCCCGTTCAGCCGGTACCCGAACGTCGCGAGCAGGCTCGCTTCGAGCGCGTCGTCGCCGACGGGGACCTCCCGCCACCGGACGGCCAGACACATCGTCGACCCCTCGGGCGACGGACGGGGCGCGGGCATGGGCGCCACGTCGCGGCGCTCGCTCGCCGCGTTGGGGGCCGGCGGTTGCTGGGAGCGGGTCTCGACCCGCGGGCCCTCCAACCGCTGCACGATCCGTCGCACGTCGGGGGTATCGAGCGGCACCCGGGCCAGAGCTCGCGCCCGCAGGCCCCGCGCCACCGCCCACAGCCCCATCCGCGGGAGCAGCCCGTAGGTGACGACGGCGGCGATCAAGAACCGCCACCACTGACCCGAACCACCCGCCGTAAAGCCACCCTGCAGGCGTTCGAATCGGCTCTGACTCACCAGCTCGAAGGTCGGCACGGCGTCGGGGAACACCCCGGCCCACGGCGCGGCGAGGGTCTTGACGATCTCGTACATCGTAGCGGCGTCGAGCGCATCGGCGGTCGTGCTCCACCCGAACGCGAGGTCGCTGAAATAGATCAGGCGCAGGCACATCGCCAGCACCCCGACGTTGAACGCGATGGCGAACACCTGACTGAGCTCGAGCAGCAGCCAGCGTTCGATGCCGCCGTAAAGACTGGCCCGGGTTCGCAACCGACTGCGGGCCACCTGCCACCGGGTTCGCGCTTCGTCGGACAGCGACCGGCCGAGCCGGCCCAGCCCCGGCTCGAGCGCCCGCGCCAAAAAGCGGAGCAGTCCCCGTACATCGTTCACGAACGGCAGGTCGGGAACGAGATACGCGGCCACCGCCGACAGCACCAGCACCACCAACAGGACGATCTGAACCCCCACCACCGCAAGCAAGAATGTGCTGACGTTGACCGGGGTTCGGCCGTCGTACATCAACAGCCCGGCCGCCGCCCCCGCGCCGGCGCCGAGCCCGAACACCACCAGCAGGTATCCCAGCAGCCGTTGCCCGGTGACCACCGCGCTGCCCAGCGCGATGCCGTTTCGCTGCTGGCGAAGCGCGTCGAGCCACGCGGCGAGCAGCCCGGCGCGGCCGACCCGACCGGAACGGGCGCGAACCGCCGGATCGATCGACGCATAGATCGCTCGGTCACGACGGCTGAGCTCGTCGTAGTCCGGGCCTTCATCGACGACCATCTGCGCTTCGAGGTCGATCAGATCCGTCAGACGCACGCGCGGGGACTGTACGGCAGACCAGGACTTCGGTCATCCGGAACGTGACGCAGGATGTCCTGCGCGGATCATCGCGCCTCTGCCCCCGTTGCGCACCGCCCGATCGGCGGACCTCGGCGTTGAGCGGTGGAAGTCCAGCGGGCGTGGTTGCCCCACTGACCCCCCCGATGCTACGCGAATAACAGAGGAAGCTGCCTTGTCGAACCGCGCCCATCCTGGCGGCCCGCCCGGCGACGATCCCCCCCTGCCCTCGACCGAAGGCCCGACCAAGGAGCAGTCGGACGAACCGGGATCGGATCGCCCCCGGTTCGCGGCGGTGCGGGCATCCATCGCAGGGACCGGGCGATGGGAAGGCGGCCGGAAGGTCACCAGCCGCGAGGTTCTCGCCACCGCGATGCCGGATCGCGACCCGCAGCGCATGGCCGACCGCCTGGGGATCGAGCACCGCTACTGGGCCCCCGATGAGGTCTCCGTGGCGGAGATGGGCGCGGACGCGGTGCGAGCGGCGCTGGCCGACGCAAGCCTTCCTGCCACGTCGCTCTCTCGGATCATCGTCGCCTGCTCCACCGGCGGCGACCTGCTGATCCCCGGAGCGTCGGTCGACGTCGCCGACCGCCTCGGCCTCGGCCAGGCGGCCATCGATACCTTCGATGTCGCCAACTCGTGCGCAGGCTTCATGTCCGGGTTCGACATGGCCGCGCGCGCGGTGGCCACCCGGGCCGGTCCCATCGCGATCGTCGCCGTCGAGCAGTTCTCTCGATTCATTCGGCCGGACGAGCCGCGGTGTTACGTGATCTTCGGGGACGCCGCGGTGGCCACGGTGCTCGCGCCCAGCCCGGGTGACGAGGCCTTGGTCGGGTGGGGCTTCAAGATCGTGGCCGCCCCCGGTGAGCGCATCGAGGTCGCCCACGGCGGCCGTACGGGGCGTCGGGAGTTCATCGATTTCGCGGATCTGAGCAGCGACGCGCTCACCGAACAGGCGTTGGGCGCGCTGACCGACGCCGTCCAGACCGCGGTGGCGCGCGCCGACCTCGAGCTCGGGCGCATCGACTGGGTCCTCCCCCACCAACCGAACGGGGAAATGCTCGGCCACTTCGCGCGACGTCTGGGCGTCGAATCGGCCCGGATGGTGCCGATCGTCAACGACTTTGGAAGCGTGGGCGTGGCCGCCGTGCCCCTCAGCCTCGATCGGCTCCGGCGGTCCGGCCGACTTCGGCCCGGGCAACACGTCCTGATGGCCAGCGTCGGCTCCGGCACCGTCGCGGGCGCCCTCGTGTATCGGGCCTGACATGGGCATGAGAGCGAGCGCGGCTCGCCGAGCTTGGCTCGGCTACTGGAATCTCATGCGTCGGTACCACCGATACCGGGTCGTCGGGCTCGACAACCTTCTGGGCTGCCGCCCGGCCCTCGTCGTGGGCTACCACGGTCGTCCCATCGCCCACGACCTGTGTATGCTCCAGGCCGAGCTCGCGGCCGGGAACGGACGTTTTCCTCGCGCCATCATGCACCGCGCGGCGACGTCGATCCCGGTGTTCCGCCACCTGGTCGAAGGCATGGCCTTCCTTCTCGACGACGGTCCGGCCATGGCCGCCGCCGTCGCCAACGGCGACCACATCATCGTAACGCCCGGCGGGACCCGGGAAGGCTGCCGAAGCCGCCGCCATCGTTATCGCGTCGACTGGGGCCAGCGACTCGGTTATCTGCGGCTCGCGGCGCGTTACCGCCTCCCGATCGTTCCCACCGCCGCCCACGGGGTCGACGACACGTACATCGGCCTCAACGACGGATACGCGTGGGGCAAGCGGCTCGGCGCGCCGGCGGGGCTGCCGGTGTGGCTGGGGATGGGGCCCGCGGGGCTGTGGCCCATCTCGCCGCCGTTTCCCGTCGCCATCACCACGTTTATCGGGCCCCCGATGGCCGTGGACGCCGCGCCCGACGACCGCGACGCCCTGATGGCCGCCCACGGACGGGTCACCGCCGCCGTTCAGCGCCTCCTCGACGAGGGTGCACCCGCGGCCGAGGAGTGGGCATGAACCATCCGGCCGGCCGCGAAGACCCCCGAGAGTGGGCCCTCATCCTCGGGATCTCCGGCAGCGCGGGGGGCGCGATCGCGAGAGCGGTGGCCAAAGATCCCGGCCTCGACGTGATCGGCCTGCACCGGGGACGCTGGCCGGACGAGGCCCGCGCCGTCGCCGACGACGTGTCCCGGGCGGGGCGCCGAGCGGTGCTCGTAGAAGCGGAGGCCGGGACCGCGGAGGCCGCCGACGCCGGCGTCGCCGCCGTCGCCGACCGGATCGGCCCCGGACGGGTGCGGCTGTTCGTCCACGCGATCGCCAACGCGTCTCTCGGACAGCTCACCGGCCCCGACGGTTTGAAGGTCCGACAGGTCGAAAAGACCTTCAACTCCATGGCCCACTCCTTCGTGTACTGGGTCCGAGGCCTGCTGGCGCGAGACCTGCTCGCCCCGGATGCCCGCATCCTCGGCCTATCCAACCCGATGGCCGAGTCACTGTTGCGCAACGCCCCCCTGATCGCGGCGACGAAGGCCGCGCTCGAGGTCTACGTCAAACACCTGGCGTGGGAGCTCGGACCCCAGGGATACCGGGTCAACCTCCTCAAATACGGCGGGGTCATCACCCCCGCCGTCCGCCAGACCTTCGACGGCATGGTCCAACGCCTCGACGACGTGACCCGCCGGATCAGCCCCGCGGGGCGAATGGTGGACATCGAAGAGGTCGCGGACTTCGTGACCGTGCTCGCGGGGCCCAAAGGCGGCTGGTTCAACGGGGCGGTCATCGACTTCACCGGCGGCGAGTTTCAGAGTCTGTACGACGCTCTGATCTTTTCGGAGAGGTAGGCGGACATGAAGGTGGAGCTGACCGCGATCCTGACCGACGACGACCTAACGCGCCTGAGGGCGGGCTACGCGCGCGACCGGCTTGCGGCCGCGGCCGAGAATACCTTCGCCTCTGCGTTCCCGCCTGCCCGGCGGTTCGCGGCGGCGATCACCGACTCCTTCTACGGCGCATCACCCGAGCTCGCCCCTCGCGATCGCCAGTTGGTCATGCTGGCCACGCTCGCGGATCTCGCCGACGTCAACTTCCGGACCCACGTCTACTTGAGCCTGATGGAAGGCCTGTCGCCCCAAGAGGTGGTCAACGCGGTGTACCTGGTCGCGCTATACCGCGGAGGCCGGCTGTGGACCGCGGCCACCGGCGCGATGGAAGCCGTCTTCTCCGCCCTCAAGACGGCGTCCGGTGAGGGCGCCGAGGCGTGCGAGATGACCGCGATCCTCAGGTCGCTTCGAACGGGCCAGCCGCTCGGATGACCGATGATGGCCCACCGGCGGGCATCCTGAAGGTGAGGCAGTAGAAGAAGCGGGCGATCTGTTCATCGCGAACCTCGACCGCGTCTCGCGGCACCAAGCTCGCCGGCGCCCGCGGCGCCCAGTCGTAGAAGGTCACCAGCCGAAACATCGCTCGGTGATACAGCGAGTTTCGGGCCCCGGGGTCCAACCGCTCGTCGACGACGACCACCGGCGTGCCCGCCCGCGCCACTCGCCCCATCTCCGCCAGCGCGCGCTCGGGGTCCCGGTAGTTGTTGGTGGCCCCGATGTGAACGACGCGATCGAAGAAACCATCGGGAAACGGGAGGGCGTGCGCGTCGGCCATCGCCAGCCGAAGGAACGGCTCGCTCCACCGGCGCTCGCATAACCGGATCATCCCCTCCGCCAGGTCGACCCCCCAAAGCTCGAACCGCACCCCGGCCGGCAGGTGGTCGCGGATCCATCCCACGTTCGAGCCGCTCCCGATGCCCACCTCGAGGATGCGGACCGGATCCGGCCCGAGCTCGCCCAGCGCCATCCGAGCGATGGCCCGCCGGCGAAGTTCGGTCTCCCGGCCCGAACCGCACAGCGGCAGGGCGACCGCAACCACGGGGTCATGCAGAGGCGCCAGGTGGTGATAGATGGCCCGCAGTAAGCGATCGTTGCCCCGAACCTCGCGCTCCTCATAGAGCCGAGCGAGGCCCCGCTCTATGGGCCACACGTGGCCCTCAGGACAAACCAGTCGGCCGCGTTCGACGACGGGGCCGCGGGGGGACGGTCGATGTTCGGCGGCCTGAAGGCGGAGCGTTCGCCGGCATCGGGGGCAGCGAAGGTCGCTTAGGTCGGCGTCGTTGAGTCGCCCGCAGGTCGCCGCGAATCCGGGGTCAGCGGAAGTCATCGAGGCAGATCTCGTAGCGGCGGATCCAGCGGTAGACCTGGGTTCGGTGCCAGCGGTTCTTGTTCGCCACCCGCTGCACGTTGCCTCGGACCAGCCTCAGCTCGGCCTCGAGCTGGCTCTTGCTGGGCGGGCGGCCGGGGTTCGAGATCTCGTCGTCTTCCTCGTAGTCCGGCTCCGGCATTCGCCGGCGGCCGCTCTCCCCATCTTCGAACCTAGGAAGCAGAGGCGCTTGCAGCTTCCGGTCGAGGTGCTCGAGGGTGAACTGCGGCGCGTCGCCGACGAGCCCATCGAGCCGGCGCGCGAGATTCCTCAGCTCCCGGACGTTTTCCGGCCAGTCGTGCAGCAGCAGCGCCTCACAGAACTCCGGCGTATAGGACCGGCTCACCCCGGCGGACGACTCTACGCTCGAGAAGTATCGCCACAGGTCGAGCACATCGGCCTTGCGTTCCGCGAGAGGGGGCAGCTTGATCACCCATTCGTTGAGGCGAGCACGAAGGTCGTCTCGAAAGCCGTTCGACTCCAGGTCAGCGTTGGTCGCGGCCACAATCCGGACATTGACCGGCATACCCGGCCCCGCCCCGAGGGGCTGCACGTATTGCTCTTCCAGGACCCGTAGCAGCTTTGCTTGCAGCGGCGCCGCCAGCTCCCCAACCTCGTCGAGGAACAGGGTGCCTCCGTTGGCGCGCTGAAAAAGGCCTTCTTGGTAGCGGTCCGCCCCGGTGAACGCCTGCTTGTGATGGCCGAAGAACAGCGACTCGGCGAGATGCATGGGAACCGCGGCGCAGTTGACGGCCACGAACTCCCCGTCGCGCCCGCTGGCCTCGTGGACGGCCCGCGCCGCGACCTCTTTACCGACCCCCGTCGCCCCGAGCAGAAGGACGGTCGTCCGTTTGGGGGCGATGGTGGCGATGCTCTTGCGGAGCACGGATGTCGTCTGTGAGCTGCCGTAAATCCGACGCACGGTGGCCGGGTCGGCGTCGGCCTTGTACGGTATCGCGCCTTCTTTGGGGGCCTTATCGATGACGAACAAGGTCTCGCCCATCGACAGGACCTGACCGATGAGCGGCTGCCGGCCGATGACCGCGCTTCCGTCGAGGTAGGTGCCGTTCGTGGTGTCGAGGTCCTCGACGTAGTACCCCTCGCGGCCCCGTCGGATACGCGCGTGGGCCCGGGACATGCGGTCGTCTCGGATGCGGTGAGAGACCTCTCGGCTTCGGCCGAAGGTGAAGCTGTGGTCGTCGAGGAGAAAAGTCTCGCCAAGACGCTCCCCGTCGGGCGAGTGCACGACGCGCAGCACCGGATGCCGTGCCCGATTGCCCCCCGCTGCCGGCCGACGGATCGTCGGCGCGCCCGTCATCGTCGGCGGGCCCTCGTCTCCCGAGGTCACTATTCAATCAAAATAGCGCGGACGCCCGGCGCCGTCGAGCGTCCGCTTGCCCGCCGAACGCTTTGTCGAAGATCAGTGGCCGCCTGAGGCCAGCCTGGCCACCTCTTCGTGGCGAAAGCAGGTCGTCACGTGGTCGTTCACCATGCCCACCGCCTGCATGAATGCATAAACGATAGTTGGCCCCACGAATCGAAACCCCTCTTGCTTCAGCGCCCGGCTGACTTTCCTCGACAGCGGGGTCTCGGCGGGGACGGCCTTCATCGTCCGAAAGCGGTGAATGATCGGTTGGCCATCGACGAAGTCCCACAGAAAGCCCGTAAACCCGCCCGGCCGCTCCATCACCCTCAGGTAGGCCTGAGCGTTGGTGATCGCCGCCTCGCACTTGGCGCGATTGCGGACAATCCCGCGGTCATTCAGTAAACGACGGATATCTTTGTCGCCGTACGAGGCCATTCGCGCGGGGTCGAAGCCATGGAACGCGCGTCGAAAGTTGTCCCGCTTCTTCAGAATGACGATCCAGCTGAGCCCGGCCTGAAATCCATCGAGCAGGAGCTTCTCGAACAGGGCGCGATCGTCGCGTTCTGGAACGCCCCACTCGGTGTCGTGGTAGTCCACGTAGACGGGGTCGTCGCCGGCCCAGCTACAGCGCCGAGTCACGATCGCTCCGGCCCGTCGGGCCCCATCGCCGAAACGAGAATCTCTCGCTCCCCTTTGGGACCCTGGACCGGCCCCACGATGCCCTGGGCCTCCATCATCTCGATCATCCGGGCCGCGCGGTTGTAGCCGACGCGAAGCTTGCGCTGGAGCCCGGAGATCGACGCCTTGCGGGTCTCGGTCACGAAGCGAACCGCTTGGTCGTAGTACTCATCGACGTCATCCTCACTGAATCCCCCGTCCGCTTCGTCTTCCTTGGGCTTCAGGATCGTGGGGTCATAGGTCGGCTTGGCCTGTTCCTTCCAGAACTCGACCACCCGCTCCACCTCGTCTTCGGACACGAACGCGCCGTGAACGCGAACCGGGTTCGGGGAGGCCACGCTCAGGAACAGACTGTCGCCCATTCCGAGGAGGTTCTCCGCGCCCGGATTATTCAACACCGTCGCCGAGTCGTGCCGGCTGGCCACCCGAAACGCGAGCCGGGACGGAAAGTTGTTCTTGATGACGCCGGTGATGACGTCGGTCGACGGCCGCTGGGTGGCGAGAAGAACGTGGATCCCCGCCGCGCGGGCTTTCTGGGCCAGACGCTGCACCGACGCCTCGACGTCGCGCGGTGCGGCCATCATGAGGTCTGCGAACTCGTCGATGAGCACGACGATGAATGGAAGCGCCTCGGGCAGCTCGTCGGCCCGCCAAGGGTCCGCCATCCGATGCTCGTCGGTGACCGTCGATGCGTCGTGATCCGACGGCTCGTCGTCATTGGCCGCCGCCTCTGGCGCCGAAAGCCGAGCCTGCTCGGCCGCGCGCGCCTCATCGGCTTCGCGCTGTTTTTGAAGCCGGGTGACCTTCTTGTTGAAGCCCTGAATGTCGCGAACCTTGGCGTCGGACAGAAGCTTGTAGCGGCGCTCCATCTCGTCGACGGTCCATGCGAGGGCCAACGACGCTTTTTTGGGATCGGTGACCACCGGCAGCAGGAGGTGCGGGATGTCGTTGTACAGCGACAGCTCCAGCATTTTCGGGTCGACCATGATGAACTTCACTTGGTCTGGCGTCGCCTTGTACAGCATCGACAGGACCATTGTGTTGATACTCACGGACTTACCGGATCCGGTGGTTCCCGCGATCATGAGGTGGGGCATCTTGCGAAGGTCCCGCACCTGAGGCTCGCCCTCCGCATCTTTACCGAGGGCGAGGGTGAGCAACGACTTGGAGTGTTTGAACGCCTCGTGGGCGATGATCTCCTTCAGGTAGACATTCTCCCGCTTGCCGTTGGGCAGCTCGATGCCCACCACACCTCGACCCGGAATCGGGGCCACGATACGCACGCGGACCGCCTCCATCGACATCGCGATATCGTCGGCGAGGTTGGCGATCTTGGCGACCTTCACCCCTGGCGCCGGTTGATACTCGTAGGTGGTGACCACCGGCCCGGGCCGGATGGCGGTGACCTTTCCCTCCACGCCGTAGGTCCGCAGCTTCTCTTCGAGGCGGGTGGCGCGGCTTTTGAGCTCGAGCTCGTCGACCGGCGCGGGCCCTTCACCCTCGTAATCGAGCAGGTTGATCGGCGGCAGCACGTAGCTCCGCTTCTCTGGCCTTCGGACCACCGCCGCGCGAGGCCGCTCCTCCGCGAAGTCCGTTTCCACCGCCTTTCGCTCGTGGATGATCAGGTCTTCGTCGATGACTGCCGCCGCCGAATCGGGGGCGCCGTCCGCCCCGCGCCCGGTGCGCTGCGAGGCTGCCGCACCGGGCTCCGATGGGACGAGCGACGGCGACGTGGGGCCGGGGGGCGGCTCGCTCCCGGGCGCGTCCGAATCGACGACGGCGAGATCCGATGGGTCGTCTACGGTGTCCGAGTTGAGCTGTGACAGCAACGCGGGATCCGAGAGGCGGATGACCACCGGTGGGTCGGAGTCGGAGGTCGACGCGTCGCGGTCGATCCGTTCCACCACGTCGGCGGCGTCCTCGAGCTCCGATGCCGCCGCGTCTTCGGCGGACAGAACGTCGGTGCGCATCAGTTCGTGGCTGGGGAGAGATTCGTCGATGACCAGGTCCGGCTCGGCGGCGGGACCGGGGACCCCGAGCTGAATCGGCGACGTGGCCGGCAAACCAGCCGGCACGGACTGCATCGCGGAGCGCTCGGTCTCGATCTGGGCGAGCGCCCGCGCCTCGGCCCGCTGGGTGGCCTGAAGGACGGCCACCCGCGCCCGCTCGTCGAACGCTTGCTTGCGCGCCTGGGCCTGCAGGCGGGTCTTTCGCTCCTGCTCCGCCCGCTCCTCCTGGGCCGCATCCAGGAGATCCTGCTCGCGCCGCCGCGCCGCCCGCCGCGCGTCTCGGTCGATGCGGTACTGCATCCACAGGTCGTTGCTGGTGCGACGGGACCAGGCCACGCCCCTCTCGACCGCGGCCCGGATCGAGAACCGAAACGCGACCAGAAAGCCCAGCAGCACCAGCCCCACCGCGGCCAGCACCGCGCCCGCCGGTCCCGCCTGTCGACGAAGAAGATTTTCCGCAACCAGGCCCAGCAAACCGCCGGGGGGATAGGGCGTCACTTCTGTCTCCAGGGCGGACAGCTGGGCCAGCACCGTCCCTCCGATGACGATCGAGCCAATGGCGATCACCGAAGCGAACGACGGCCAGCGGAATCGACCGAACAATACCACCCCGGCCAGCAGAACGGTGGCCAGCCCGGCGAGGTACCCGATGAGCCCCACCGCCCTCAGCACCGCGGACGCGATCGCCGCGCCCAGCGGGCCGACCAGGTTATGCTGGCCGTCGGCGTCGTCGGGCCGGAAGGAGAACAGCGCGAAGCAGAGCCCGAGAGCGAACAGCAGCATCGCGAGACCCGCGATCTCGCGACCCCTCCCGCCCGTTTCGTACGCCGCCGGCGGAGCGCTCCCTTTACCGCCTCTACTGCGTTTTCGCGCTGCGCCCACGTGTAGGGGCAGCATGCGAGGTATTGGGCCGCGGGTCAAAATCGGAATCCGTGTCGGGGCGTATGCGTCACGCCGCGGGTCAACCGGGCCCGTCTCGGTCCCTCTCGGGGTCCTCGGGCCAACGTCGTGGGTCGGGGGGCTCGTGGCCGCGTGTCCGCTCGCGGCCGCGTGTCCACTCGCGGTCGCGTGTCCACTCAAAAGAGAGTGCGGTTCTTTGGGCAGCCTTCGTGATGGCCAGGACCGCCGCCGGAGTTCCGGGTGGCTCCGGGGGTGGATGCCTTCGTGACGGCCTGGGCCGCCGGGGTTCCGCCCCCCGGGGGACCGGCGCGACTGGAGCGCTTGGCCTTCGATAGGCTGCCTCAGAGCCTAAGGGTGGGGGCCCAGGCCTGCTTCCGCTGCGAAAGACCGGTGTAGGGCCCCACATTTCCCCCGGAGCACGGACCCCGGCGACCCCGGCCTTCCGTCGTCGATTGTCGGCGTCCCGGGCCTTCTCGTTTGCGCCTTACAACGCGCGATGGCGGCCTCTACACACGTCACCGCCGTCCGTAGTCAACTCCGACGCATGCCGGCGGTGTCGGGGGACCCTGTCCGGAGCAAAAGCGACCGCCAGGACGGCGGAAGTGCTGCGCTGGCCAGGACGGCCAAGCGCAGCACTTCCGCCAGGACGGCCAAGCGCAGCGCGACCACCAGGACGG
>JANQQN010000424.1 GCA_028289325.1 Myxococcota bacterium
TCCACTCGATATCGAGGACGACGCGTACGCGAGCGGAGCGTAAGCGAAGCGATCCCAGGTATTTGGACTTGATGGGCCTGCGCCAATCTCGATGCACGACGTGCGTCGAGATTGGCGTCGAGCGCATCTAGTCACCTGTCTCCGAATACCCGGCCCGGCTCAGGATGCGGTCGAGGGCCTTCGACACGTCTCGCGCTGAGGGTTTCGGCGCCGGCGGGAGGTAGTGCGGCAACCAGGCAAGACAAGCGATACGCGAGCCACCGCGAAAAGACACCACCGACGCCCAGGTTGATGAACGCCGAGTCGCCGCGCTTTGGGCGCTGATGTATAGTCCGATTTCCGCCATGGCAGAACGAATCGAGTTCGACAGCGAAGAGCTGATCGAAAATCTACGTAAGAGTCGCGGCCCGTTCATCTGGGCCCTCGTCCTGATCGTCGGCGCCGCGCTGGTCCTGACCTCCGTGTACACCGTGGAGCCTGACGGTAAGGCCGTCGTCAAGCGGTTCGGTAAGGTCCACGAGGTCGCCGGGCCCGGGCTTCACTTCAAGCTTCCGCTGGGCATCGATACCGCGACGTTCGTCCCGACGGAGCGTATCCTCAAACAAGAGTTCGGCTTTCAAACCGATATCCCCGGCCAACGCACGCTGTACCGGCGCGATTCGCCGGATATGAAGCAGCAGTCGTTGATGTTGAGCGGTGACTTGAACGTCATCGACGTGCAGTGGGTGGTGCAGTATCGCATCAACGACCCCGACAAGTGGCTTCACCGAGTCCGCGATCAACAGGGCACCATCAGCGACATCGCCGAGGCGGTGATGCGAAGGGTGGTTGGCAATCGGCTCGGGTCCGACGTCTTGACCATCGCCCGTGTATCGGTGGCCAACGAGGTGCTGCAGTCGATGCAAAAGATCCTCAACGAGTATGACATGGGCGTAAACCTCGTAGCCATCGAGCTGCAGGACGTCACGCCGCCCGACGCGGTCAAGCCGGCCTTCAACAAGGTCAACGAAGCCCGCCAGGAGCGCGAGCGCTTGATCAACGAGGCCGAGCGGGAACGCAATCGCCTGATCCCCACCGCTCGCGGACAAGCCAAGCAGACGGTCGCGGAAGCGAAAGGCTACTCGACCAATCGAATCAACGAGGCCAAAGGGACCAGCGCCCGATTCACCTCCATCCTCAAGGAGTACAAGCAAGCGCCCGACGTGACCCGGCGGCGCCTGTACCTCGAGGCGCTCGATGAAGTGTTGCCGTCCGTGGGCAAGATCTACGTCATGCCCGATGGCGCAGCCGGCGCCCTCCCCTTGCTCAACCTCGCCGACGGCCAAGCTCGGCAGAAAGGCGCGAAAAAGTGAGCCTCCTTCAGCGCATCATTGGATTTCTCATCGTCGTTGTCCTTGTCGGCGGCGGCATCGCCGCCTACGGCTCCCTATATCGACTCGACGAAGTCGAGCAGGCAGTGATCGTTCAATTCGGGCGGCCGGTGGGTGAACCGGTCACCGACGCCGGGCTGCACTTCAAGCTCCCGTTCGTGCAGGAAGTCCGACGCTTCGATCAACGCCTGATCAGCTGGGACGGCGACCCGAACCAGGTCCCGACTCGAGGCCGAGAGTTCATCTCCGTGGACACCACCGCCCGGTGGCGGATCAAAGATCCGCTCGCTTTTCTCAAGAGCGTCCGAGACACGTCCGGCGCCCAGTCGCGTCTCGACGACATCATCGACTCCGTGGTCCGGGACAAGCTGTCGAGCACCGACCTGGTCGAGATCGTGCGCTCCGCCGAGTGGGACGTCAGCAAGGCCGGCGAGGTCGACGCTCGGGACGACGCGTCCCTGCAGCGAAAGATCCAGGTCGGTCGGGAAGGCCTCACTCGAAGCATCCTCGAAGAAGCGAGCAAAGGCGTCAGCCAGTACGGCATCGAGCTCGTCGATGTCCGCATCAAGCGGCTCAACTACATTCCCTCCGTCCAGCGACAGGTCTTCAACCGGATGATCTCCGAGCGTCAGCGTATCGCCGAGCAGTTCCGATCCGAGGGCGAAGGCGAGGCGGCCAGGATTCGAGGCGAGACCCAGGAGATGCTGGCTCGTATTCGGTCGGAGGCCGAGCGCGAAGCGCAAGTTCTTCGCGGCGAGGCCGACGCCGAAGCAACCAAGATCTACAACGACGCGTTCGGCGCCGACCCGGAATTCTTCGCCTTCTACCGGACGCTGCAGAGCTTCAAGCGAACCCTGGGCAAGGACACCGTCCTGCTGCTGTCCAGCGAATCGGACTACCTGGGATTCCTGGAAAGCCTCGCTCCCTACGGCAAGTCGTCGACCAAAGCCGGCAAGCCCGCCTTCGACGTCATTCGCCGTCGCGCCCGCTGACAAGGTCGCGGAGGCCGGAGCTAGTCCCGTGGATCACTGATTTCGAGCAGGTTCCACCTGCACGGAAATCGCGCTCCACGGGCCCAGCGCGGCCTTTGACGCTCCGCAGGCTCCGCTTGCGTACTCCGCGCCGGGTTCCGAGCTGCGTCGGAACACCCCCCGCCGAGTACTAGGTTAGCCGCCCGTCACCGCGTTCGGCGCAGGGGCCGGGCCGCTGGCGCCACCCGCTTCCAACCGGCGCACCACCGCCGCGAACCGCGGCATCGTCAGGAGCGGGCCGAGCTCCGGATCCGCCTGCAGCCGGTCTAGCTGATCGAACCCGAACGTCGCCGCGCGCTCCAGCCGGTCCAGCGCCCGCTCCACTCGCCCCGCCGCCGCTTCCGCACTCGCGGCGTGAAATGCGAGATCTGCCCACTGCTCCGGTTCGAGGTCGCGAGGCGTAACCCGGCCCTGATCCAGCGCCGCGAACGCGTCATCGGCCAGCGGCAGTCCGGACGGATGACGGGTCCGAAGCAGCTGCTCCGCGGTGCGAACCCGCTCCGGGTGATGGGGCACGAGCGCCAGCGCCAGGGTGTCCATCGCATCGGGGTCGTCGACGGCGCGGGCGGACGACAGGCCCAACAGGGTGATCGTCTCCACCTCGTCATCGGTGAAGAACGTCGGCACCTGCTCCGCGCGCGCGATCACCGCGCGGTGATCCCCCGCCTCCCAGGCCTCATAGGCATCTTGGTACCGCATCACCGCAGCCTCGCTCCGGCCGAGCAGCAGAGCCATGGCCGTGAAGTAGACCAGCCACCGCGCGAGCTCCGGGAGCGCCAGCCCAAGGACGACGACCGTCACCATCCCGAGGGCCCACAAGATCCGCCACCGAAAGAGGCTCCGTTCGATCCCCACCAGGACCGTGCGCGTCAGCAGCTGCCCGCCGTCGAGGGTCGGAAACGGCAGCCACTGGTAGAGCGTCCACAGCACCACCGCCGACCGGAGCTTGGCCCCGAAGTACTCCATGTACAGACTGGCGGTGAACGGCACGAGTGCCGCGATGCCGCCCGCGGCGAGAACCGCGAGGGTCGGCAGGTGACCCTCGACCCCTCGCAAGTACGGCCGGCCACTGCCCACCTGCAGCAAGAGCGGTCCGCGGCCTCCGACCACCCGGGCCACACCGAAGTGCCCCACCTCGTGGGCAAACACCGCGAGCGCGAGCGCGAAAGCGTCGCTCGGCTCGTAGGCCACGCCGATGACCACGAGGATCACCGCCAGGTCGATGCGCACGGTCACCGGCCCCAATCGCAGATCGTAGATCAGACGGACGCTCCCTTCGGCTTTTTAGCGCGCTCCACCGGGACCCGTAGACCATCGTGGGCGAGCACGGTGTTCTCGAATATCGCCCTCGCCTCATCGAACAGCGGGGTCAAGTCGGCATAACGCGGCGAAAAATGGGTCAGCACCAGCTTCTTGGCCCCCGCCTCCTTCGCGAGGACCGCGGCCTCTCGCGCGGTCATGTTCCGGCGCTGTTCCGCCTCGCTCATGTGGTCCGAATGGTAGGTCGCTTCACATACGAGAAGGTCGGCTTGGTCGGCGAGCTCGAGCGCCCCCCGACAGGGGCGAGTGTCCATGACGAAGGCCACCGACTGGCCGCGTTTGGGGACGCTGACTTGATCGAGGTGAACCGTGCGGCCGTCCTCGAGCTCGACGTGACCCGCCCGCTGCAGCTGTCCGATGCGCGGACCCCGCACCCCCAACGCGGCGAGCCGATCCGGCAGCATGGTGACGGTGTCCTTCTCCTGAAGCCGGTAGCCGACGCAGTCGACGGTGTGGTGAAGGGACCGCGCCTCGATGAACAGACGCGGGGTCTCGAAGACCACACCAGGCTCGGCGACCGGGCACCCTCTGAGCTTCGCCGCCGAATGGTAGATCGACGCCTTCCGCAGCCGCTCGTAGAACAGCGCCCCCGACGCGGGATAACAGACGTCGACGGTATGGGGGACCCGATCGAGCGATATACGCTGGCAGATCCCCGCAAACCCCAGGCAGTGGTCCTGATGAAAGTGGCTGATCAGGATCCGCGTGATTCCCGTCGCGGAGAGGTCGGTGAAGATCAATTGGCGCTGGCTGCCCTCGCCGGGGTCGACCAGCAGCCCCTCATCATCCCAACGGAGCAGCGCCCCGTGATGGTTGCGATCCCCCGTAGGCACTTGGGCCGAGGTCCCGAGGACCACCAGCTCACGAACGGACATAGTGCCGCTTAATAGACGCTCAGCCCGAGGTCTTGAAGATAAAGGGATACTTGACGATAACGATTCCCCCACCTTTCGGCTTGGGAAACCGCCAGGTCCGGATCTTCGACAGCACACACCGCTCGACTTTGGCGTTCTTGAGGGTGGTCTGCTCGACCTTGGCCTGCTGAACGCGGCCGGCGGCGCTGATCACGAATCGGGTCGCGACCTTGCCAAAAAGACCGGGCGACGACTGGAGCTCTCGCTCGTAACAGTACCGGATCTGCGCGATGTGCCGCTTGATGACCCGCCGAATGAGCTCCTTGTCGAGCGAGCCCTGGATCACCGCCGTGCCCGCGGAGATGTTGATGTCGCGCTCCTTCTTGACCCCCAGGCGCCCGGCGCCTTCGCCGTAAGACGCACCGCCCAGACCGCCGCCGCGACCGCGGGTGCCGAGCGCGCCCAGGCCGACGGAGTTCATCGACAGCCCGCCGCCGCCCTTGCCGACCCCTCGCGCGCCGAGACCGCCGATACCCGCCGACGCGCCGACCTCACGACCGGAGATGCCGCCCAGCCGATGTTGCGTTCAGCAAGACTCGACAGGCGCAGTTCCTGGTAGAAACGAATTTCGTCCTCGCGCCAGTCCG
>JANQQN010000437.1 GCA_028289325.1 Myxococcota bacterium
CTGCGGGGCGCTCATGCCGACCTTGATCGCCTCCGAGCTTTTCGGACACGAAAAAGGGGCGTTCACGGGCGCCAACCACCAGCATAAGGGCGCGTTCGAACGAGCCCACGGAGGCACCCTGTTCCTCGACGAGCTCGGCGAGCTGCCCGCGAACCTCCAGGTTCGACTCCTCGGGGCGCTGGAACGACGCTCGTTCAAGCGCGTCGGGGGCACCAAACCCATCGACGTCGATGTCCGCGTCGTATCGGCGACCCACCGCGACCTCCGCAAGTGGGTCAACAGCGGTGAGTTTCGCCAAGACCTGTATTACCGAGTCGCCGTGGCCCGGCTGACGATTCCTCCGCTGCGCGAACGGCCCGAGGACATCCCTCTGCTGATCGAGCACTTTCTGCTCGCGATGGGCGAGGACGCGCCCCTGTCTTCGCTCATCCCCAGCAGCGTCATGGACGCGCTGACCAAGCACCATTGGCCGGGCAACGTCCGGGAGCTCCGCAACTTCGTCGAATCGGTGATCGCTTTCGGTGAGGCCCCACCGATCGAAGGAACGGAGGCCACCGGCCGCCAGGCGGTGGATGGCCATTCGCCCGAGCTCCTCGAAAAGACCTATCGCGAAGCCCGAGACACCGTTCTGCAGGGCTTCCAACAGGCGTACTTCGCTCGGCTGCTGGAGCGCGCCGAAGGCAACGTATCGCGGGCGGCCAACCTGGCTCAAATGAACCGCCCTCACCTGATCCAGCTATTGAAGCGATACGGCCTTCGCTGATCCTCTCGACCGATGTTCGGTCGGCCGAACAGCGGTCGGATCGATCCGACATTCGCTCGAGCCCCGCGCTCGCCGGCGAGAGAGAAATCCCGAGAGATGTCGGCGAGCACCCGGCTCGCCGACCGCTGGCACGCCACATGGATACTGGGCACGGCGGAGCGTACGGGCCCCAACAAACCCAATGCCCGTAGGCAGCAGGAGTCAAAGCAATGGGCAAAAACTTGAATCCAACGAAAGCGCTCAGCGACTTTGCGAGCAATCCGCTCGGCTCGGCCATGAAGCTCGGCTTGCAGGCAGGCATGATGTACGCGACGGGCGGCATGGCCGGTATGGGCGGCATGGGCGCCATGAACCCCTTCATGAAGGGCTTCGCGGAAGGAATGATGAAGGGCGGCAATCCTCTCGGCGGCGCCCTTGGCGGAATGAACCCCTTCGGGAGCGCCATTCAGAACGCGATGGGCTTCAACGCAGGCACGGGTCAGAACCCCATGGACGCGTTGACGGAAGACTTGCCTCGCGTGCTCAACAACCCGAACTCGCTGTTGAAGCACGGCGGCCTCGAGGGGGCGCCCAAGCACTTCGCCGGCCTCGACGCGGAGGCGGGAGAAGGCTTCTTCGGCGACGCGGCGGGGACCCTGGGCTACAAGGGCCCCGGCGCCGACATGCTCGGCGACGCGATGAAGGGCAACCCGTTCGAAAAAATGCTCCAGGGCGCGTTCCAGTCGTTCTGCCCGTTCGGCTGCGTGGGAATGAACTAGCGATGAGCTCGGCGTCGAGGGGAGCTTCGTGTTCCCCTCGACGGCCTCTCGTTACGCCCCGACCCCTTCGAATCGAGGAGCATTCATGGACCCTACGACCGCAATCCAGTCCCTACCCGAAGACCGCCAAACCGCGCTCAAGCATTGGCTCGTGCGACAACAGCTGATCGCCAATGCCCTCGGCGTCGCCATGGACGAGTGGAGCCGCCATCTCGACTGGGCGACTCGCAACTGCTTCGACGGCTCGTACCTGCGAATCCTGGACGAGCACGGCGGCGGCGACAGTGTCACCGCGAAGTCGAACCGCGACGCGGAGAAGGCCACCGGCGGCGGCTCGGCCGGCGCGGTGTTCGGTGCGATCACCAACGGCAATCGGAACTTCTAGGAGGCCCATCATGAACATCGTCAAAGCCCCGACGGATCCCAAGTTTGTCTTCTACATGAAGGCTCTGTTTGAAGCCAGCGCGGATTTCGAGGCGTTTTTGGGCGTGTTGAACGACATCCGAGCCGATGCGTCCCTCACCGCGATCCAGCGTCAGGCCATCGTCCGCACCATCGCCCACGATCAGGCCGTTCAGTACGCCCTCGCGCTGCAGGGTATGTTGCCCAACCAAGCGTAAGCGAACCCCATGGAGATCTTGACCACTCATCGCTTGCGCGTTCGACAGATCCAACCGTCGGATGCGTCGGTGCTGATGAGCATCCTTGGCGACCCCACGGTCATGAAGTACTTCGGTGCCGTTTTCGATGAACGAGGCGTCCAGCTGTGGATCGAGAATGTTCGACGGGAGTATCCATTCCGGACCGGTCTGTGGCTCGCCGAACATCGGCAGACAGGCGAGGGGCTGGGGATCGTCGGGGTATCGGCCATCGAACTCGAGGGCACGGCCGAGCTCGAGCTCCACGCGGCGTTCGCCAAAGCCGCGTGGGGCAAAGGCTATGCGGTAGAGGCGGCGAAGGCCTGCGTGGCCTACGGGTTCCGAACGAAGAAGGTGCGCCGGATCGTCGGCGTCATTCGCGTCGACAACCGCGCCACCCGCAAAGCCGCGGAGCGCGTGGGGCTATCGTACTCTCACGAGGTCGTAGAAAACGGCGCCCCCTACGCCATCTATACCTACGCGCGTGAACGCCTTCCTCACCCCCACCCGAACGCCTCGCATGTCGCTTGATCGGAGGCGACAGTCAGAACGTCCGGGCCGCAAGCCGTCCCCAAAACTTCACGGGGCTTCGTTGCTCGCCTTCGGCCTTACGCTGCCGATAGGCGGACTGCAGCAGCTGAAAGAACACATAGATGCTATGGCGTCCCACCAGCGCCACAATCTCGTCCAGCACCTCACGCACGCCCGGCTTCCTCTCCAGATAGCCGGGGCCCAGGCTCTCTACCAGCGCCAGCGGATCGTCGAACGAGGTCGGGTCGATGTCTTCTGGGAGCACATCGAGGACTCGGTGAATGTGGTCCCAAAGCTCCGGAGTGACCTCGAAGTTGAGGTCCTCGGGTTTGATGGGGCCTTCCTCGGAGGAGAGTTGGATCTTCAGCATAACACCCCTTACCGGACGCAAGGCGCGTACCCAGCAAAGGTGCTCGGGGCCCGCGTAGGTCCCGCCGAACACTGTACGGCGCGCCCAACACTCGATGTTAGAACATACGAAGGCCTCGTTCGTCGGTCGCGCCGAACGGCACGTCAGCGGCCTCGACGGTCTTCTCACCGGTTGGCACGACACCTGCTTAGTGATCGGCAAGCGCAGACGAAGAGATCTGCGTACTCATCGTTCGAACAAGGAGAGAGTCATCATGGCAGACGGAGTGAACCTCGGTGGACAGACCAAGGCATCGAACGCGAACGCGGCGATGGCGATGGACAACCTCGAAACCACCATGAACAACACGAAGGCCTACAACAAGTTCAACAACCAACTGCAGCAGGATCAGCTGACGGCCTCCGCGGCCAACGCCATCCGTCAGTTCGCGCAGTCGTTGCAGAAGGCGGAAAAAAAGCTGACCGAGGGGGGCAACCAGCTCGTTGGCTGACCGCTCCTCCTGAATCCGGTCTGTCGCACCGCGCGGCAGGGGCGGACCCGAGGCCGAGCCCCATGGAGGAAGGTTCCTCGGTGCGGTTCTGGACCGCGGGCGGCTTTCCGGAGGACCGCGTTCCGTCCGGCGACGCGCAGATTCGCGAGTCGTACGAGTGGACAGTCCGTGAATCGAGCGACCATGGATACGTACTTCGCATCGACAAGCGGGTCATGGATGAAGACGGCATGGAGCTCGGTCGATTCACGGTCGAGATCCGTCTTCCCGGGCTTCGGACGCGCGCACCCGACGAAGACGGAGCGCGCGGTTGACGGTCGCGTGCGGAGCCTCGGCGGTCGAGGTTCCGCGCGCGACCCCGCTGTACCCGAGCTTTCGCGGCGACCTGGGGCCGCGTTCGAACAAGGAGTTAGATCATGACAAGCCCTCTTTCATCCACAGCCCCCGTCCCGTCCGGCCCACGCACCGCCTCCACCAGCGAGGGGGCCAGCTCCGCCACCGGCACCGGCGACCGTTCGGGGGATCTGCTGGACAAGATCATGACGGACATCGAGCGGCGCCGCGATGAGCGCGACCAAAAAGCGGTGGGCGCGGTCGGCTCGGGAAGCATCCACACGGTGGGCAAGGCCCTGCGAGAGAACCAGCGCGAAGAAGCGGCAGATCGCGTTCTGCTCAAGGCCGTGAACAAGTACGACAAGAGCGTCATCAACAACGCCAAGAAAGTCAAAATCGCTTAGCTAAGGAGTCTAGACGTGACCAAACCCATCGGATCATCACCCCCGCTTGCCCAGGACATGTCTTTGCGTCGAGGCGTGCAGGACATCGCAGATCGGCAACGAGCTTCGGTGCCCGGCCGGCTCCAAGACGCGTACGAAAAAGGGGGCTACGTCGGATTCAACCGAACGCTGCAGAAGATCCAAGAGGAGTCAGGAATCATCAATCTCCTGCTCCAATACGCCCAGGCCAATAGCCGCGGTCAGATCAAAACGGCTGAAGAAGCGCTCAAAGACTGAGCACGGCGAGGCGACTCGACCACCACGAAAGATCGGCCTCGACGCGTCAAGGAGGGAACATGGGCAATATGACACTGGAGGCACTTCCGACCCGCGAGCAAACGCCGATCAGCGCCGGACCTTCTCCGAAGATGAACATGGCGAACGCGGCGCAAGTCAACTTGGCCAAGGCTCTGCTCCCCCGGTCGGAAGATGCCGCCGCGAAGCTGGCCGGGCAGATCCTGACCGACCTCGATCTCCGCTAGGTGCGAGCGATGCAACCCGAGACTATCCGGAAGGCGGCGGCGGTCGTTCTACAGACCATCCGCCGCAGGAACGAGCACGGCCGACCGGTCCACAATGACGACGCCATCCGCCATCTGGTCCCATGGTTGGCGATCAAAATGCGCGTGGACTTCGAGACGCTACCCCCCAAGATACAGGCGATCGTTGTTGCTTTCATCGACCAGCTCGGCCTTACGGAAGAGGCAGACTATGACGCTCTCCTCGCCGCAACCGAAGCGCATTACCGAAGGGCACCGATCGAGCCCACGCTCTGGCGCGAGGTGAATCTGGCGATTCGCCGTGCACTCGCCCTCCTGTCGGACTCGCAGCGGGGAAGGCTCGCCCGGCGGCATGGGCCAGCCATCCACGGCACGGGCGTCTTTCGAACTGCCTTGTCCAACGCAGCGCCGATCCAGATACCTCGGACGGTCGGGGAGGAGACCTCTCGGTGATCTCGGTCGGACCTCGCGGACGACAGATTTACGCTGCCCGCCCTAAGGCCCTTGCCTTCGGCGGCGGGCCGGCGTCGATCGGGACCGAGCCGAACCGGCGTTCACCCGCTCACCGCGGGGCCGAACTTCGACGCGTTGTCGAGAGGCCTTCGGCCGCCGGCGAACGTCCGCTTGACCATCTTCGGGCGGGGACGAAACGACCGGGCTCGGTTCGGCCCTGGTTCGCGGGGCGGCGGTGGGCGTCGAATGGGTCATCAACAGCCCAGCAACGATGACCGCGCAGACACCGAGGGCACCGGCGATGAAGCGGAGAGGCAGCAATGGTGAGGACGCGGCGACGACCCGGGT
>JANQQN010000440.1 GCA_028289325.1 Myxococcota bacterium
CCCCGGGGCCGACACCGCCTCCGGGGCGAAGCCATCTCGCGCTCATCCACCGCGGGCTGGAGATCATGGGGGTCTACCGTCGGGCCGAGCTCCGCCGCCGGATCGATCGGATGGTGGGCGGCTCGGGGAACCTGAACGAGGCCCGCATCGATCACATCGCTCGTCTCGGAGAGGCGAGCATCGCCGTGGCCCACGCCAGCGCGCGGCGCGACCACGAGCGACTGGCCGCGGCCGAAATGGAGTATGCGGACGCGGGGGTTCGCCTCGCGTCCCTCGACGAGATGATCTTGACCCAGAAGCGGCTCGACCGCGACCGAGCGATGGAGGTCATGGAAGACCTTCGCTCTTCCCTCGCCGGACGCCGGAGCGTGGCCGAGGCGGTCGCGCTGCTGGATCTCGCCACCTTCGAGCCGGAACTCGAGCCGGATGAGGGCATGGTGCGGGCGGCGGTGGTGGACTATCTCCGACTGGGGCGGACGGTGTTCGATCCCCGACGACTACGGCTGACCACCAGCGGTGCCGAACGGTCGAGCATGGACGCCGCCGGTACCCTCGACCTCGCCCCCGATGCCGACCGGGCCGAGATCTTTCACGAGCTCGGCCACTTCACCGAGCTGTCGGATCCGGTACTATATCAAGCCGCCGTCGACTGGCGAACCGCGCGCGGGATTCGAAGCTTCGGCCGCGAGATCATCAGTCCGCTCCTGGAGCTGGTGCCGGAGCTCGACTACGGGCCCGACGAGACGGCGGTCCGGGACCAGTTCTTCACCGAATATGTCGGTGCGGTGTACGACGATGATTCGGGCGCCTCGACCGAAGTCTTCAGCACCGGCGTCGAGCGCTTCGACGATCCCGCGTCGATGTTGGACCTGTACCGGGTCGACCCGGAGCACTTTCTGTTCATTCTCGGGGCATTGGACCAATGATTCGCTTTGTGCTCACCGATGCGTATGGCGAGACGGTGATCGTCGCCGTGCGGTCGATGGCGTTCGATCACCGGGGCCGAGGCCGTATCGAGTACGAAGGCCGCCCCGCCCACGTCGAGCCGGTCCGGTGGGATGTGATGAGCGCGTGCGGCGCGCGCGCTCGCCGGCTGGGCGATCGGGCTACCCCCGCGGAGCTGGCGTATGCGATGCGGGCCAGCCCGTTGCTCCAGCGCTATCGACCACGTCCCATCGACGGTGGGGACGAAGATCGGGCGGCGTTTGCCCCCGATGGCGACGACTGCTAACTCCTCGTCGGACTGGAGAACCCGTGCTGCAGCTCCTGATCGCCAACAAGAACTACTCGTCATGGTCGCTTCGCGGCTGGCTGCTGCTCGAAGGGCTAGGGATCGACTTCAAGGAGGAGAAACTCAGCTTCAACGACCCGGACTGGCGGGCGAAGGTCCTCGCCCTTTCGCCGGCGGGTCGGGTCCCCGTCCTCGTCGACGGAGAGATCGTGGTTTGGGACAGCCTGGCCATCGTCGAATATGTCGCCGACCGCTTCCCTGACGCCGGCGTTTGGCCGTCGGACCCTGCGGCGCGGGCCCGCGCGCGGTCCGTGTGCGCGGAGATGCATGCCGGATTTCAGAATCTGCGCGCCCAGATGCCTATGAACATCGAGGCCCGTCTGCCTGGATACGGCTGGAATCGATCCGTGCAAACGGACATCGATCGCATCGTCAGAATCTGGACGAACGCTCGCCACGACTTCGGGCAGGGCGGCGACATGCTGTTCGGGGCCTTCTCGGCCGCCGATGCCTTCTACGCGCCCGTCGTATGGCGGTTCGTCACCCACGCGGTGGATCTGCCGCCGATCGCCGCCCACTACGTCAAGGCGGTGCAAGCGCTCCCGGCGATGAAGGCCTGGGTCGACGAAGCCCTCGAGGAACATGACTTCGTCAGTGAAGACGAGCCCTACCGGGCCGACCCCCGCGAAACGTGACCGGGGCCTGCGCGGGCGGCTGGCACCGAGCGCCATCTACACGCGGCGATATACCCCTTCTGCGCCCGCAGCTCGCACCGAAGGAGAGCGTAACTCGGCTTTTTTGGCACAAACGAAATCTTCGCGTCACATATGAAATGGAGCCCCCGCGCCGGGCGCCATGAGGAAACAACCAATGATGACGAAGATGCTTCTTACAACGGGCATGCTGGTGTGCGCGCTCACCATCGGGTGTGGCGACGACGACGACAGCATGGCCGGCGGCAATGACAACAACAACATGGCGTCGTTGAGCGACGGCGACGTGGAGGCTGCATTCACGTCGATCGGCAGCGCGTTCGACGGCTTCGACCCGAGTTCGGGCTCGGGCACCACCAACTGCCCCGATGGCGGCAGTTTCTCGTTCTCCGGCTCATCGAGTCAGAACGGTAATACGATTACGTTTACCTACAGCTTCGACTACGACAATTGCATGGCCGATGGGGTCACCGTCGACGGTGCGTTGATGTATTCGGGCACCATCTCGGGAACGACGGCGACGGTCATGGCATCCGGAACGATCACCGTGAACGCGGGCAATGCCCAGGAGACCTGCTCGATCGATCTCAACATCAATACGTCGACCGGCCAGACGACGGGCACCGTCTGCGGTCGCGACGCCGCCTCGTTGGGCGGGTGATCCGCGCGTGGGTTCCTGATCCGGGACGAAGCCCATTCGCTGATCCGGCAGAACGCAGGGGCGGGCAGGAGTTCGGGCTTCGTGTTCGGTCGGGTTGCCGACACCGCGGCGCCCATGGATAGGATCCAGCGGTGTCGAGCATGGCCTCCGTCCCTTGCCCCTCGTGCGGTGTCCTTTCCCGAGCCACGGCCGCTTGTGCGTTGTGCGGGTACGAGCCGGCGGCGTCGCTGGTGATCTCGGTCGATCCCGCGCACGCCGATGGCGCGGCGCTGTTGATCGAACGGTCGGGGCTGGCGATGAACGGTCGGTCGGCGGAGCTGGTGGATCAGCTCCGCCGCGGGCCGATTCGTATCGGAGAGGGCCTAACGCCGGCGCAGCTCGTCGACGCGCAGGCGTTCTTCGCCGGCAACGGCATCCCCTGTGAGATCGTGCCGTCGGCCCGAGCTGAGGCCCCGGCGGGCGAGGTCTTCGGTGCGCCGAGCCCCGCGCCGACGGGGCCGGTTGGAGGACCGCCGCCCCCCGCTCCGGCGCCCCCCGTCGAGGGCGGATTTGATGTTCCGCCCGCTTTCGGGGGGCCGCAAGCCAACGCTTCGGCGGAGATGAATGGTCCCGCCGCCTCGCCGCCGCTCTACATGCCGGTCAGCGCGCCATCCCCCGCCGCGGGAACGCCGGGTCTCCGGCGCGGCGGTGCTCGAGCCCACACCCGACGCCCCACTCGGCCGATGTCTCTTCCCCTGCCGTCCGCCGCGACCGTGGTCACCACCTCTTTGGGCATCGCGCTCGTGGGTTTGCTCGGGGTGCTCGGCTGGCAGCTGAGTCGGCCGAATGCGGTTGGCCTGGGGACGCTGGTGCCCCCCGGGCCGTCTTCGCCGGCCAGGGGGCCGGTTCAGGTGCCGACGCCGCCGATCGTAGCCGATGCCCAGCCCCCGGCGCTGGGCAGCTACGGCATCACCATGGAAGGCGCCCAAAACTACGGGGAGAACGTCGTCCTGGGCTTCCAACTGCATTATCCGCAGGGCGTGGTGCCCACCGGTGACATCATGCTGGTCTTCGATACCGGCGCGATCAACGTCGGCGCGATGCCCGCCAACGTCGTCGACTCGGGAACCATCCCCGGGGTCGTCGTGTACAACTATCGTTTCGTCGTCTCGCCGCCTCTGAGGGGCGCTCGGCCCAACAGCGTACAGGTGCGGGTGTCACCCTACGTAGGCGCGAACACCAAGGTCTACTGAACCGAAGGCGGCTCGCTCAGCGACCGAACACCGTAGCCAGGTCTTTTTCTAGCTGGGCGGCGGTGCCGCGGGAGACCTCGCCGACGAGGACGGTCCGGTCGGACTTGCCGAAGTACTTGGCTTTGTCGCCGTCGCCGACCCGGTACAGGGAGGTCGCGCCGACCAGCGCGCCGGCCTCGTCTTTCCAGCTCAACTCGAGCACCGGCGTCGCCTTGTCGATCACCGATTGGTCCTCCGGGTACTTGCGGACGGTGAGGCGGCTGAGCTTCAGCATGAAGCTTCCGACTTCTTCAAGAGGCGTTTGCTCGTCCTCGGCGGTCCACACCGCAGCTTTTCTGTCGTCGCGGTTGCGGTGGGTGAACGTCGCGGCTTGCCCGTTGGCAGCGATGGTCACGGCGGCGATCTCCTCGAGCGGCTTCACCAGGAGCCGGCGCTGCATGTACTTCGATTGGGAAAGCTCGAGGTCGCCGAGGGTCGCCGAGGCCACGAGATAAACCTCGTCGGACGTCTCGGTCTTGATGTAGTGGTCTCGCCGGCCGTTGGTGCGGTTGCCGACCAGGTACCGCCGGGACTTGCCGCCGCCGGTGATCTGCAGCCGCCGCTGGGGGCGCGCGAGGCCAGCCTTATCGAGTTCCTCGGGCCCCATCGAACGGCCGAGGCTTCGGAGCGCTTCGAACGGCGCAAAACGCTTGACGAGGGTCTCCGTTTGCTCGCTGCCCACGAAGGTCTGGGTCCGGTCGCGTTTCGTGACCTCGAACCACGGCAGCCGGTCGTCGCCCCGGAACGAAAAAGCCACCGTCTGGGTGGTGGTCACCAGCTCGATGCGCTCCAGGGCGTCGGGCTGGAGATCCCACAGGGTCACCGCGGACGTGTCGGGGCTGTCGTCGTCACTCGTCCACGACAGGTAAGCGCCGACGAGGAGAACGGCCAGCAGCGCACCAAAAACTCGGACTTCGTTCACGACCTTCGCCTCCGCCTCGTGGCGAACGCGCCCACCACGAGGATCAAGACCGGGATGGCCAGGGTGGTGCCGTAGAACACCAGCGAGTCCTCGGTCCCTTTGTGAATGATCTTGACGTCTTCCTCGTCCGTCGTCGCCGCGAAGGTCTCCTGTCGCGGCTCGAGCCAGCGGACGATATCGAGGAGGAAATACGCGTTGCCGGGAAGCAGCCCGATCAGCCGGTCGGAAAGCGCGTCGGCGTCGGCGAGGACGAAGACTCGGCTCTCGGGCCGTTTGCCCACCGTCGACGTGATGGTCACCGCCGCCGCCAGCCCGAGCGACTGACCACCCTCGCCGGGGTCTCGGTCCAGGTTGTCGTTCGCGTCGGCGAATGTGTCGGGCCGGGCGGTCAACACGATGTTGGTCTTGGCGTTCTTGAGCCGGCTGTCGTCCCGCTTGGCGAGGGATCCGGCGCCGTAGAAGATCGCGGCCACCTTGCTGGTGTTGCGGGTCATGGTGGTCACCGACCGGTGCGACGAGAACCGGTTGCTGTAGACGTAGCTGCGGTCCGCCTTGGTCCGCGTGAGGGGGATATTCGAGCTGAGCGCAGCGAGCCGCGTCTTGTCGAACTTCAGACCCAGCGGGGCCAGCAGCTCGTCGAGGGGGTCGCCGGTTCGCTCCGCCTCCAAGGCGATGAACAGCCGAAGACCGCGGTCCAGCGCCTTTTTGAGGACTTCGATCTCGCCGGCCAGGAACGGCTTTTCGGGTCCGACGATGAACATGATGTCGCCGTCTTTCGGCAGCTCGGCCGCCGACCCCTCGCCCACGGAGAACGGCTTGACCTTGAACTGCCAGGTCTCGAGCTGCTTGCGCAGCTTGCCGATCGGCGCGCGCTGATCGTCACTCCGCGCTGCGTTGAGCGGGCGTTCGTCGTGGCCTTGATAGAAGTACGCGGTTCTCTCGGAGGTCGAGACCTTGATCAAGGCGCGAATGAAGCTGTTATCGAACCGGCGCAGCGCGCTGCGCGAAGATCGGTAGTTCGTACCGAGCCGAATCTTATCCGTCGCTTTGTCCTTGTAGAGGGCGACGTATCCGTTCTCGGTCACCCCGGCGTCCTTGGCGAGCTCGAAGGCAAGGGCGTGGTCGATCTGCTCCACCTCGAGGTTGGCGTTGAGCGCCGCCAGCGGCGCGAAGTACTGCGCGACGCGCTCTGCCACGTCGTTGGCCCGGGGAAAGAACAAGACGACCCGGACCTTCTCCGTCAGATCTCGCACGATGCGCCGGGTCTGTTCGTCGGCGGTGGCGGTGTGGCCGGCGGCCAGCTCGAGCTTTCGGTCGTGGCGAAGCACCAGGTAGTTGCCGACGAACAGCGCGGACAGAAACAGCGCGAGCGACAAGCCTCGGGTCGCGCTGCGTCGGACCTGGGCACGCTCGTATCGATCGATGTACGCGACCGGGCTCACCGCCGCTTCCACGAACAACAGCGGCAGACCCGAAGATACGAGGACGATCGGCCACACCGCCCACAACACCCCTCGCATCCGCTCGTCGAACGAGGTGTCGCCATCGAAGGCGAGAGGGATCAGCGCGTACAGGATCATCGAGCTGGCGACCCCGATCGTTGCCCCGCCGATCACCGTCAACACGGGTTTACGGTCGACGCCGGCGGCCGACCACTCGACGTACCGCACCACCACCGCGCCTCCGAGGAGGACGACGGCGAGAACGCCGAGCACGGATCGGAGCGTGTCGTCGGCGGCGAAGACCCGCTCCCCCGCGAAGACCACGACCAGGCCGGCGACGAGGAGCCACGACGGCCACAGCTTGTGTATGCGACCGGTCATCAGGGCCTCCACCGGCGGCTCTCGAGCACGTTGCGCGACAGCATGAGGAAGAACGCAGTGACGGACAGGTAATACACGACGTTGGCGAGGGTGATGATCCCGTCCTGGAAGGGGAAGAAGTGGCGGCCGTGGAGGGTCATCGCGGCGATGATGTCACCGAGGACCCCATCGACGACCCGAGCCGTCATCCACAGCAGCACCCCGATCCCGCAGATGATGAGGCTGACGATGACCGCGACCAGCTGGGACTTGAAGAGCGATGAGCCAAACAGGCCGATCGCCACCCCCGCCGACCCGATCAGCAGCAGTCCGACGTAGCCAGCGAAGATATGGCCGACCGTCACCTTACCGTACACGTACACCAGCAGCGGCATGTACAGACTGAGGAGCAGGAACCCGCAGATGGGGACCATCGCGGCCAAGTACTTGGCGACGACGATCTGCCCTTCGCTCAGCGACGACGTGGCGAGCATCGGATAGGTTCCTTGGGACCGCTCCTCGGCGATGAGGCGCATCGACAGCAGGGCCCCACCGACGAGCGTAATGCCGCTCGCGAAGTAGAAGTACGTGTCGAGAACGTCGCTCGAGTAGCGGGCGCGGGAACCGACCGCCAACACGTTGTACGCCAGTCCCAACACCAGCAGCATGCCGGCGGTGATGACGTAGCCGCTCCATGTGGTGAGGTACTGTCCCAACTCGCGGCGCACGATCAACAGCTGGGCGCGAATCGCGCTCGGTCGTCGTCGCTCAGTCATTGCTTTTCTCCCGTGAGCATCAAGAAGACGGATTCCAGCTCGCTTTCCAAAGGTTGCAGCCGATGAAGGGCGAGACCCGCTTCGACCACCGCCCGGGCCACGACGTGGGGCTCGTCGCGGGCGAGGGTGGCGTCGATCTGCAGCTGGCCGTGAACCACGGTGACCTCCGACTCTGTCAGGACGTCCTGCGATCTGAGCTGCGCGATGGTCTGGTCAACGAGGCTGCGGTCACCGGTCACCGCGATCTGCAGGCGCGGCCGACCGCCCATGTGACCGCGAAGCTCATCTTCCGGCCCGCTTGCCTTGAGCTCTCCGTCGTGGATCACCAGCAGCCGGTCGCACGTCTGGCTGATCTCCGGAAGGTTGTGGCTCGACAGCAGCACGGTGTGTTGATCTTTGAGCCGCCGGATGATCGCGCGCATCTCCTTGAGCTGCGCGGGGTCGAGTTGACTGGTGGGTTCGTCGAGGATCACCAGGGCCGGGTCGTGGATCACCGCTTGGCCGATACCTACGCGCTGTCGGTAACCGTCGGACAGGCTGGTGATCCGCTCGTTTTCGTAGTCGCGGACGTCGACCATCTCGAGGACCTCATCGACGCGGGCCTCGACGCCGTCGTCGACGCCTCGCAGCTGGGCGGCGAAGTGCAGAAATCCGCGGACGGTCATGTCGTCGTACAGCGGCGGCCGCTGGGGGAGAAAGCCGATCCGCCACCGAACCTGGGGCGCGTTGTCGGCGTCCATCTCTCGTCCGTCGATGTGAATGCGTCCACTCGAGGGTGCGAGCAGTCCCGCCAGCATGCGCAGGGTGGTGGTTTTTCCCGTTCCGTTGCGGCCCAGAAAGCCTACGATTTCATGATCAGCGATCTCCAGGTCGAGATTGCGAACCGCGCAGCGGCTTCCGTAGAACTTCGTCAGCGATTCCGTACGGATCAACCGAGGTGCCTCCTCCGCCCGACCGGCGGGCCTGCGCGTATAAAGATTCGGATCCGGATGCAGTCAAGCGTCTCTTTTGGGCGCCGTTTTCTCGATTCGCCCGCGGACGCCCGGTCGCCGGTTCATTCATCCGTGCACCCGCGCTCCGAGGGTCGCGGGGCAGGTTCGGGCCGCACATGTGGTGGTGGTCACGACAGATCGATGGGGCAGCGGTCCTCACCTTCGCTGACCCGTAGCGATGCGTCGGCGCAATAGTGTATCCGCCGTATGCCAGGATGCTCGTTACGGGTCTGCACGAGATCTGTATAGTTTCCGGTATGACGGAGACGCGACGGCGCATCGAGCGCGCGGTAATGGAGGGGCTGACCACCGGTACCACCGGTGACCGGGAGCGGTACGCCCTGCCGTCCTCGCGTCTCGGCGCGATACGGGTCGCGTTGAAGGCCAGCTTGCAGTCGGAAAACGCGCTGCCCGAAGTACGTCGGCTGCTGGAGCTGATCGCGGCCCTGGATGGCCTCGACAGCCCGCAAGCGGCGGAGAGCTTGCGCTGGGTGTTGCGCTCGGATCCCGACGCGGTCGCGCTGCTCCAGTCCCGGATCGTACCCGCGGACCGGATGGAAGAGATGCGGCGCCACGCGTCGGCGCAGGGGCGGGTTCAGCTCGCGATGCGCGCGGTTCTGATGTGCGGTCCAGGACGCGCCCCGATCTCCGAGCTTCAGGTCGAGGCTCCGGCCCTGCCTGCCGAAGCTTAGTCGGCGCATCGGTTCCGGCTTCTTCTGGGGCCAGCTCAAGCCGCCCACTGGCCGTAAAGCCGTGGAGGGCGGACATATAGGCTTAGATCGCGGATCGGCGTGCGCCTGCGCCCGAAGCGATTGACCCCGCGCCCGCAATCGCGCACGACCCAACAGGGGCGGCCAAGCGCGCCCCACTTTGACGAACGATGAGAACGCAGGACCTCCGCCGAGCGGTCGCCGGTGCCCTTGCCCTGGAAGAGCTGCAGTCTGCTTTCGGCGGTCGAAAGACGACCGTCGTCTTCCCCGACCAGACCCGGCCGCTGAGCGCGGAAGCGGTTCTCGATCCCGCGCTCGCCGCGCTGCGAGCGGTGGGCGCCGACTGCACGGTGATCATCGCGCTCGGGCTTCACCGCGCGATGACCGACGCGGAGCTCGAACCGATCCGCACCGTGACCGATCGTCACGGCGCGCGGCTGCTGCAGCACGATCCAACGGGGACCCTGGTGACCGTGGAGGACGACGTGCGGACTCCCGAGGCGCGCCGGGCGGGGGTGGGCCCCCTGCCGGCGAGGTTTCATCCCGCGGTGACCGGCGCTGAGGCGCTGATGTGCGTGGGGTTGGTGGAACCGCACCAATACGCCGGCTTCTCGGGGGGCGCCAAAGGCCTAGCGATCGGTTGCGGGGCCGCGGATACCATCGGCTCCATGCACGGGCTCGCGTTCCTGCGCAGCCCGAACGCCCGCATCGGCCGCATCCGCGACAATCCGTTTCAAGGCGCGCTGTGGCGCCTGGTCCGTGACCTGCCGCCGCAGCGGGGCCTGATGATCGTGCCGCCGGTGGGCCGAGAGACGTGGTCCGCGTTCGCGGGCCCGCTGCAGGGCGCCTACCAGCGGGCGATCGCGCTCGCGGCCGAGCGGCTGTTTCAGCCGCTCGATGAGCCGCGGCCGTGGATGCATCTCGTGGTCCCGGAAGCCAAGGCCCAAAGCTTCTATCAGGCGTCCCGGGCCGCGACCTACGTCGCCCTGGTGCCGAATGCGGCGATCGTCCCCCAGGGGTGGGTGGTGCTGGACGCGCCGTGCCCCGAGGGGCTCGGCAAGGGATCGGGAGAGCAGGCGTTTGCGGATGCGTTGCGGCGGGGGCCATCGGCGCTTCGCGCGGGGTGGGCTGGCGGCGACATTAAAACGTCGGGGGGCATGCAGCGAGCGTTCGTCCTGCTGCAGGCCCTCGATCGGATTCAGCTGGCGGTGGTCGGGGCGCCGCCCATGCCCGAGCTCGACGCGTTCGGCGTTCGACGCTTTGCTGACCTTCCGAGCGCCCGAGCGGCGTTACAGCTCAAAGGACGGGCGCTCAAGATGGACAACGTCTTTCACGCGGTGCCGGTGCTCAAGAAGCCGGCGCCCTGAGCGTCAGTTGCGCAGGGCGAAGACCAGCTTGACCTCGCGTCGCTGGATCTTCCAGGCCTTGCCCACGCGGACGAACTTGTCGTGATACTCGATGACCGCGCGGGGACCGCCGCTCGGAATCGGGCGGTCGTTCTTGGGCAGGGGCTGCTCGGAGAACACGACGAAGTACGAGATGCCCTCCGCGTGTTCGGCGTCGACGGGACGGATGTGAGCGGTGGTCATGAGGTGCCGGGTCACCGTGTTGCGGGCCCGTTCCTGCATCAGAGCGACGATCGCGGCCGGGCCGCGGACCCGGTTTTCGCCGAACACGAATTCGGCATCATCGGCGAACAGGGTGCCGTACGCTGCGCTATCCACGCGGTCGCGGGTGACCGCGTACGCCTGCACAAGGGCCCGGCATGCCTCGATGACGTCTTCGGGGCGCTCGCGGGTTTCGGCTTTGGCGGTGGCGCCCTTGGCGCGGGTCGCCGGTTGCGTAGCCGCGGGTTGACTGGTCGGCGCGGATCCTCCGGGCCCTGCTTGATGGGCACAGCCGGCAGCCAGCGCGACAAACAATAAGGGGGCGGACAGTCGGAGAGCGAACATCGGGCCCGAAGGTGCCCTAGGTCGTGCTTTGTAGCCAGTCGTTGTCGAGATCGATGGTGATGTAGATGTCTTCGGACGACGAAACGTCGTCTTGGCTGAGGAGGATTCGGAGGCCCGGCGCCGCCCCGTCGGTGACCGCCTCCATCACCCGTCCTTCGGCGATGAAGGCCGTTTCTCCGGAGGGGAGTAATACCCGAACCTGGAGCTCGGTGCCGGCGGCCATATGGACCTCCGTCCGAAAGAAGAGTTGCTCTCCTCGGGCCTGCCGCTCGCGCAGAGGCTCGATTTCCTCCGGCTTGGTGACGTGGACGCGAAGCTCAGGTTTCGCGACCTCGAACAGCTCGTCCAGGTCGGGCTCGGGCCCGTCTCCGGGCGCGACGTCTCCGGGGCCTTCTTCGTAGGTCGGGCGGGGGTCGGCAGGGGCGGGGGCGTCCTCGCCCCCCGGCGATTGCAGGAACTCGAAGGCGTTGTCGACGTCTTGCGTCGTGGCGAACGTGTCGGTGGGGCCATCGAGGTCGAGCGGCTCATCGAGCCCGGTATCGGCCACCGCCGAAGGAATGGCGGATTCGGATTCCGCGGCTTCGGGCGGAGGTCCGAGGACCAACACTTGGGGCGGGGAGGTCGTGGGGACCGGTGACGCGCCGCGGACCGGGGACGTGGTGGGGACCGCGGACACGGGAACCGGCGACGTCTTGGGAACCGGGGTGGGGAAAGGCTTGGGGGAGTCGGTCGGGGCCGTTCGTTCCGGTCGCTTCGGCTCGACCCGCACCGTCGTGGGGGCCTCGACCTCGGGCCCGGCGGTTTCGGGGACGATAACGGCGCCGGTGGGGGCGACGGAAAGGTCGCCGGTCTGCGCCGGGTCGGGCGCGGTCCCCGTCTCGTGGGCCTTTTGATACGCCTTGCGAACCCCGGCCACGAACCGGTCCCACTCCGCGCGCACGTCGGGGCCGATGCCGAACAACTGGACCCCAACCCCCGGCCGGCGCTTGCTGGTCAGACTCGGCCGCACCACGTGCACGGCCATCCCCAGGATTCGCGTCTTCCCGCCCCCGGGCAGATCGAGGTCGATCTTCACGAGATCGCGAAGGGGCGGAGCGTTGATGGTGGTGAAGAAGAGCCCCGTGAAGCTGACGTCGACAACTCGGCCTTTCGACGCTTTGCGGCCCTGAATCATGGTCGCTGGGAGATTCACCGGGAATCTCTCGTATCGACGGTTGCTTGAGCCCAACGGGTCCTCCGACTTCGGTTCTAACCTCTTTCGAGACACCAAAGTCACCATGAGTAATCGATCAAATCGGGGTCCAACGGCAAAGTTGTAAGGCCGCCTCCTGAAGGTGAACCTCTCCCCCTGCGACTGTCTTCCTGCTAGACACCGGGCGTGAGCCGTGTCGAAGGTCACGTTTCCGTCCATCCCAGGGGTTTTGGCTTCATCATGTTGGCGGAAGACCAACCGACCCAGTCCGCCTTCATCACGCCGCCCGACCTGAATCCGTTCATGGCCGGAGATCTGGTATCGGCCCGGCTGGTGGTTCAGGACGATGGTCGCTGCCTCGCCCGCGACCTGAAGCTAGTCCAAATGGGGCACCGAACGGTGTTCGGCACGGTGGTTCACCGCGGTCAGCGACCCTTCCTCAAGGTCGACCGAAGGGTGAGCAACACCGACTGGCCGATCGAGTCTCCGCAGACGGCCCTCGAAGACGGCATCAACGTGGTGGCCCGACGCGAGCGGCATCACGTCGTTCCGCTGCGAGCGGTGACCGAGGCCGACTCCATCCTCCAGCGCATCCTCGTGCGCTACGACATTCGGGTCGATCTGCCGGCCGCGGCCCAGGCGCAGCTGGGCACGCTACCGGACGTCGACCCGTCAAACCGCCGCGATCTTCGAGACGAGCCGACCCTCACCATCGACGACGACAGCTCGATGGACCTCGACGACGCGTTGTCCGTTCATCTGCCAGCGCCCGATGGCGGACTACGGCTGCTGGTGCACATCGCAGATGTGGACAGCATGGTGCCCGAAGGAACGGCGCTCGACGACGAAGCGAGGGCTCGCGGGACGAGCGTGTACCTCGCGGGGCAGGTGGTTCCGATGCTGCCGCGCGCGCTGAGCGAAGACCGGCTCAGCCTCCTGCCCGGCGTGGATCGCCCGGCGTTGACCGCGGAGCTGCGGATCGACGCCGAGGGCGGGGTGACTTCGGTCGACCTGTACCGAAGCCTGATTCGCTCGGATCACCGGTTGAACTACGAACAGGTGGGCGCGTTTCTCGACGGACGGGCCCCCGACGACGTCCCCGAGCCGTTGCACCCCACGTTGCGTCGACTGCGCGCGGTCGGCGCTCGTCTCGCCGTGGCCCGGTCGCGGCGGGGCGGCATCCGTATCCTCAGGGAAGAGGCGTACATCACCGTCGATCACGGCTCGAAGGAACCGACCCACATCGAGGGTCGGACCAGCAACAGCGCCCATGCGCTCGTCGAGCGCCTCATGGTCGCGGCCAACGAAGCCGTCGCCGGCTGGCTCGTTCAGCGCGGACTGCCCGGTCTGTTTCGAGTCCATGATCAACCCGATGGTCGCCGCGTCGAGGCCCTCGCCGAGTCCGCCGAGCACTTGGGCTTCACGCCGGTCTTGGTGAGCCCGTTGACGCCGCTCGGGCTCGCCGCCTTCGAAGCGCAGTTTGCGGGGACCGCCCACGAGCCGGTCATGCGAACGGTGATGACCCGGGTCTTGGGACCCGCCCGGTACACCGTCACCCCATCGCTTCATTTCGGGCTCGCAGCGCCGCTGTACCTGCACTTCACGTCGCCCATCCGGCGTTACGCGGACCTCGTGGTCCACCGCATCGTGAAGGCGTATCTCGACGGGCGACGCGATCTGTACTCCGGCGACCCCGAGCTCGAGACCCTGGCTCAGCACATCAACGATCGGGCCTACAAAGCCACCAAGGCCGAACGCGAACGGAAGGACGCGCTGGCCGCGCGGCTGTTCATTTCGAAGGTTGGCGACCGCTACGCGGGCACCATCGTCGCCGTAAAGGCCTTTGGTCTCGTGGTCGAGCTGCCGGGTACCGGCATATCCGGCACGGTGGCCATGGACGATCTGCCCGGCGGCCCGTTTCGCGTGGATCAGGCGCGCCAGCGATTGCTGGGGCCGCATCGATCGTTCGGTATCGGCGCCGACCTCGCGGTGGAAGTCGTCGGGGCCGACGAAACGCTGGGCCGGATCGAGCTGAAGCCGATCCATCATCCAGGGTGAGACCGGAGGGCGTACTCGCGGCGCCCGCTACGGCAGTGGCTTGAATCTGGCGAATGTGTAGCGCTGCGACCGGTTGCCAAACAGATCTGTCGCTTCTGCCCCCTTGGATACCGCGTACATGGTTCCGCCGGCGGAGAAGAGGAACCGCCCGCCAACGAATCGAAAGAACGCCTCGGCCAAGCCGGCCTGGTTGACGAGCACGATCTGGCCGTTGTCTTCCAGCACGAAGATTCCGAGTTCGCTGGATTCAACGTCGGTGACCCGTGGCCCTTCCGTCCACTCCCGGCCTTCAACAACAAAGCTGGCGTCCACCGAGAGGCTCGTCTTGTTGAATCGGACGATGCCCAGATTGACATTAGAAAAAACGAAGTCTTCCCCGAACGACGTGAAAGGACTGCGAAGAGCGATGGGTCGGACCACCGAGTCTTTTAAACGGAATCCCCAGGATTTCGAAGCGACCCAGAGCGTTCCGTCGGCATCACTGGCGACGTCAATTTCGGCAAGTTCGACAGCGGGCAATGAAGGCCACCAAGACTCTCCATCCGCACTATGAACCTCTCCGTTGTCGGTGACGATAAGCAGTCCCAAGGTCGGGTTGGCATGCACCTTTCCGGGGCGTCGTCCGAAGAACAGGTTGGAGCTATCGGACATCGTGGAGAGCCTGCTGCCGGAACAAACCGAGTCCGTACCCGCAATCCAAAAGAGCCCTTCGTGGCGGATGATCGACCTCGTGGCATTACAGTCATTCCGTCCCTCGAAAGTTAATCCATCGCCGTCAACGCTGTAGATACTGTTGTTCACCGCAATCACGGCACCGCCCACGACGGCATCCGATGGCCCGAAGCGTACCCCCGGGCTCTCGCCGCTGTTCGCGATGATGTCGTACGTTTGAACCTCCCAGCGCTGCCGGGGCGTCTGAACGATCTGCGGCGAGCCCGCCAACGCGAACTCTGCTGTGAGCGGCGGTAGCGGCTCGTCTATTGCGAAGTCGACGACCCACCGAGGTGTTGGCAGCGCCCGTTCTCGGGCGCGGGCTCTCCGCAACACGACGCGATCGATCCATCCGCGCTGAACAAACGCGTCGATGAGGACCGACTCCTCATAGCCGACCAACCACCCTTCTGAGCGCGCCCCGACCGCAGAGATTTGTGTGGCGCGGTACAGCCGACCGGGTTCCAGGTCGCCCGCGGACGTTCCGATCAGCGCGACCCAGTCGATCTCGGGGGGAACGTCGACCGTCTCCACCGGAACACAGGCCAGGGCGAGGCTGGTCGCAGCGGCCATTCGGAAGAGGGCCGTCATCTGCGAACGCTCGCCGGTCATGCCGGCGGAGGATAGAAGGGGGTCGAGTGCGCGGCAACCTGGTCTTGGTGGCCGGGTGTCTAGACACGCGGTCCGGCGAGGTCTTGGGTGAACGCGGTGGTCGGGGCGGGGAAGTGAAACACGAATGCCGCGCCTCGGCCGGGGCGCGACTGAACCTCGACCCGACCCGAGTGGTGCTCGCACTGCGCGAGAACGTCGCTCATGCCGATGCCCCGGCCCGACAGCTCGGTCACCTCATCGCGAGTGCTCAACCCCGCTTCGAAGAGCGCGTCTACGAGGTCCGACTCGCTGTGCACCTCGAGCCCGCGCTGCGCCGCCTTTTCGCGGACCCGGGCCCAGTCGATGCCTCGTCCGTCGTCCTCGATGCGGACAGTGAACTCCGTACCCAGGCTGGCCGACACCGAGATGTGGCCTTCAGGCGGCTTGCCCGCGGCTTCGCGTTCGGCGGGAAGCTCCAGCCCGTGATCGACGGCGTTGCGTACGACGTGGACCAAGCTCGGCCAGAAGTCCTCGAGGTACCCGGGCGGGATTCGCAGCTGACGATCGTCCACGGTGACTTCGATCCGCTTTCCCAGCGCTTCGCCGAGGCGGACGGCGTGTTGCCGGAGGCGGTCGAGGCGCCGGCGAGCGGGCATGTGACGCCACTGCCGGAGCATGCAGAGCAGGTCGGCGTTCGCGTAGTGGACGCGGACCCATTCGACCAGCTCGTCGTAGTCTTGGCGGGTGACGTCGAGGACGTCGGAGGCGCCGGTGTCGACGATGAACGCTTCGATGCGGCCCAGCGCTCGACGCCACTGGTCGTCGAGCTCGACGTACGATTGCGCGGCAACGATCTGCTCGGACTCCAGTTCGGATTCGAGCGCATGGCAGCGGGTGGCGAAGTCCATGAAGTGAAAGATGGCGGCGCTACCCTTGAGGGTGTGGAGGGTCCGCAGCTGCTCGTGCCGCGGGCGTCCGTCGATCTGCAGCTGGGTCAGCCGGCGGTCCATCTCGCCGAGGAACTCGACGAAACCGCCGCGATCGCGGGTGTACAGTTCGATGATCTTGACCAGCTCCTTCGCGTCCCGCGCCGCCTGCTCGTGGGCGAGCTCGGCGGTGACGTCGCGAATGATCAACAGCAGGTGGGCGTCGTTGCTTCGCTCGATTCGCCGCAGCTCGAGGTCGTAGGTGCGGCCGCGGCGGTTCATCCGCTTCGGCATCTGGTCGACGATCACCTCGAACGGCATCGCGTCGTCGGCGATGAGGTCGAACGCGAGCGCGAACTCCTCTCGTTTGACCGGGTCCTCGGGGAACAGCCCCGCCCAGACCGGCAACCCTTCGCCGAACCAGCCACGGACGACCGTCGAGCGGATCTTGCCGAGCGAACCGTCGCCATTGAGCAACACCAGGCCGTCACCGGTGCTGTTCAAGACCAGACGCATCGACTGTTCGCGCTCTCGCAAGATCTCCGATTGCGCTTCGATCCGCTCGAGGGAGGCGCGGACCTGACCGACCAGGGGCCGAAAGATCAGGTGCGCCTCGGCGAACAACAGCAACAGAGTGAACGCGACGAGGAAGCCTTCGGTGCGATGCAGGAAATCGGTCCGTTCGTTGGCGTGGTCCTCGTACGCGCTCACCGCGCGGTTGAGATCCGCCAGGAGCCGGGGCGAATCGGCGAGGACGTTCGCCACCGACGGGTCCTCGAGGGAGGGGGAGGGCGAATCCGCGATCGTCCGCAGCGTGTGGGCATACCGCTCGACTCGGGCGTACAGGTCCGTGGGACCGAAGTACAGCGCGCGCAAGTGAGGGGGCGGGTCTCCCGGGAGCCCGACGGAGGGATCGCCGTGGACCAGCCCTTCGTTGGCCCGCCCCAGGACACCCGTCAGCGCCCGAAGCTTGGCCCGGTGCGCCTCGCGGGCGGCGGCGGTGGTGGCGGTCGCGACCCGGACCGCGAACAGCGCGGTCCGCTGGGACAGCATACGCTGGCGCCCGGAGACATTGATCGCCAGGGCCGAGTCGCGCTGCTCCTCGATGAGCGTGCTCAGCACGCCGTACGCGGTGACGGAGGTGGCCGCGATCAACGCCAGGGCGAGCACGTAGCGCTGCGTCAAAGTGCGCGATGCCGACGCGGCCGAGGACACGAACGTCAGGTCGACCGCTCCCCGCCGGACTTGACCGAAGGCGCCGTAATCCTGGAATCATCGCCGCCGACCCGCTAATCGCTGGGTATGAGCCGCGTCCCGCAGATACGCTGCCGCGACCTCAATGAGGCGCCCGTCAACGCCGACGGGGAATACATCCTGTACTGGATGGTCGCGTTTCGGCGCACGCAGTACAATTTTGCCCTAGACCGAGCTATCGAATGGTCGCGGGCGCTCGACAAACCACTGCTGGTCTTCGAGGCGTTGCGGGCGGGATACCAGTGGGCCAGCGATCGTCTGCACACGTTCGTCATCCAAGGCATGGCCGAACAGTACCGTCGTCTCGAGGCGCGGCCGGGGGTGCGATATTTTCCGTATATCGAGCCGGAGCCGGGACAGGGTCGAGGGCTGCTCGAGGCGCTGTCGGAACGGGCGGCGGTGGTGGTGACCGACGACTTTCCGTCGTTCTTCGTCCCGCGTATGCAGGCGGCGGCGGCGGACAAGCTGTCGGTCAGACTGGAGTCCATCGATAGCAATGGGCTGCTCCCAATCCGGGCCCCGAAGGCGATCTTCGCTCGTGCCCACGACTTTCGTCGATACCTTCAAAAGAATCTTCCCGATCACTTCGCCGACGTGCCGGTCATCGACCCCTTGGCCAACTTTCGCGTCGATCGAGAGGTCTCGCTGCCCCGGAAGCTGACGTCGCGCTGGAAGCCGACCCGGCTCGACGATCTGGCGTCCCCGGCGACCTTGGTCTCCCGCCTTCCCATCGACCACGACGTGGGGGCGGTGTCCTTCTGCGGCGGGGCTAAGGAGGCGCGTCGAAAGGCGAACACCTTCGTAAAGCAGGGGCTAGGGGCGTACGGCGAAGGACGCAATCACCCGGATCAAGCCACCTCCAGCGGTCTTTCGCCGTGGCTGCACTTCGGGCACATCTCTGCGCACGAGGTCTTCAAGGCGTTGGTCGATCGGGAGGGCTGGTCGCCGGCCGCGGTGGCGCCGAAAGCCACGGGCAGCCGAGAAGGCTGGTGGGGGATGAGTCTCGGGGCGGAGTCGTTCCTCGATGAGCTGATGACCTGGCGAGAGCTCGGCTTTAACATGAGTTCGAAGCGCGATGACTTCACTCGGTACGAGAGCCTGCCCGACTGGGCCCTACGGACGCTCGCCGAACATGCCGACGACCCCCGACCCCACGTCTACGGTCTCGACGAGTTCGAGGCCGCCCGCACCCACGATGAGGTGTGGAACGCCGCGCAGACCGAGCTCGTGCGGACCGGCCGCATGCACAACTACCTGCGGATGCTGTGGGGCAAGAAGATTCTCGAGTGGTCGCCGCGGCCGAAGGACGCGCTGCAGGTGATGGAGGAGCTCAACAACAAGTATGCGGTCGATGGTCGCAATCCGAACTCCTATTCGGGGATCTTCTGGGTGCTGGGGCGATACGATCGCGCGTGGGGGCCGGAACGCCCGATCTTCGGCAAGATTCGGTACATGAGCAGCGACAATACGAAGAAGAAGATCCGGATGAGCCGATACCTCGAAGAGTACGGCGGCCGGCAGGCCAGCTTGCTGTAGGATTCGGCGATGACCCTGCGCGGAGCCGTCACCCCCGAGATCGCCGACCGGCAAGGTCAGATGCTCGGCCACCGGGTCAAGAAGCGCTTTCGGCGCCAGAAGAACCGGTTCGCGCGCGAGGGCATCGAAGCGTTCCGCCTGTATGACCGTGACATCCCCGAAGTGCGGGCCGCGGTCGACTGGTACGCCGGCCACGTGGTGGTCGCCGGCTACGCGCGGGCGCAAACCGACGTCTTGCCGGATTGGCTGGACCGGATGGGAGAAGGCGTCCGAGCTGCCCTCGGGCTGGCGGCGGACCACGTCCATCTCAAGTCGCGCCGGACCCAGCCCCCCGAGGGCCCGCGATACGAGCGCCTCGCCCACACCGAACGCCGGCTCACGGTGCGGGAGGGCGAGCTGTCGTTTTGGGTGAACCTCGACGACTACATCGACACCGGGCTGTTCCTCGACCACCGCCGCACTCGGGCCCTGGTTCGGGATTGGGCGGCTGGCCAGACCTTCCTCAACCTCTACGGCTACACCGGAAGCTTCACGTGTTACGCCGCCGCGGGCGGTGCGACGACCACCACCACCGTCGACCGGTCGACGATCTATCTCGGTTGGATGCGCGACAACCTCATCCTCAACGGGCTGGAGGGCTCCCGCCACGTCGCGGCCCGGACGAGCGCGGAGGCATTTCTTGCCCGCGCCATCGCCGACGGACGCCGATGGTCCCTCATCGTGCTGGATCCTCCGTCGCGTTCCACGGTCGGGGGGCCGGACGGCCAGGGACTGGATCTCGCGAGAGATCATCGATGGTTGGTCGAGCAAACGCTGCAAGTGCTTGCACCGGGGGGCACGATGTTGTTTTCGACGAATCATCAAGCTTTGGATCCCCAGCTCGACGGATGGGGGCTCGACGTCGTCGAGATGACCGAGGAGACGATTCCCGACGACTTTCGGCCCCACCGCCCCCACCGGTCGTGGCGACTGCGCCGGGAATTGTCCAATTCACTCCCGTCGGTCTAGAAGGCTAGCTCGTGGGTGCGTTCGCATATTTTCTGCTGAACATCGTGCAGGCCACCTTCCTCGGGACGTGGTCGGTGGTGTGGATGAGCGCGGCGGCGGTGGTGGCCGCATTCTCGTCCGAATTGCCCCTGATCATGGCTCGCAACATCTGGGCGCCGCCGCTGCTGTGGGCGAGCGGGGCGAGGGTCAAACAGGTGCCCGGCTTCGTGATCGACCCCGAGAAGACCTACATATTCATCATGAACCACCAGAGCATGTTCGACATCCCGGTCGCGGTGCGGCTGGTCCCCGTCAACATGCGCTTCGTGCTCAAGAAGGCCTTGCTGTACGTGCCGTTTCTCAACCTCTACGTATGGCGAACGAAGATGATCTGGGTCGACCGGAGCAATCCCAAGCAGGCCTACCGCAGCCTTCAGACCGCCGCGAAGCGGATCCGGGACGGCATCAGCATCATCGCATATCCCGAAGGTACCCGACGTAAAGGGCCGATTCGACCGTTCAAACGAGGGGTTTTTGTGCTCGCTCAGGCCTCGGGCGTACCCATCGTGCCCATGGCCATCGAAGGCTCGGCCGACGTCTTGCCGAAAGGGGGCTTTCGTCTGCGGCCGGCCGAGGTGCGGTTCGTGATGGGCCAACCGATCGAGACCAGCGAGTTCGGGGACAGCCCGGAAGAGATCGCGCGGTTGGTCCGGGTGGCGCGCAAAGCGGTCGGCGATCTGCACGAGCAGATCGGCGGCCAGGGCCTCGCGGAGTCCGTTCGCTCCGCGGCCTGACCGCGGTCCGTCGCCGATCAGGGCGCGCTGTGGTCGCCGTCGCCGTGAAGGGCCTCGGCGAGAAGCTCGATCGGGTGCGCGATCCGAATCCCGGCGTCGAGGTGGCGGCGGATCTGGAGGAGGCAACCGGGGGTGGCGGCGGCGAGGACGTCCGGGGCAATGCGGGCGACATCCCGCGCCTTTCGTTCGCCGAGGGCGGCGGCCGGACCCGGCTGCACGAGGTTGTAGATGCCCGCCGAACCACAACAGATTTCGGGATCGGGGATCTCTTCGAGCTGGAGCTCCGGGATCCGGCGAAGAAGCGCCCGAGGCGCGGTCCGAACCCCCTGCGCGTGGGCCAGGTGACAAGCGTCGTGGTACGCCACCCTGGTCCTGGTAGGGGTGGCGCGGTTCCCCACTGTGGTGGAGGAGCCGAGAGGTCGCAGCTCCGCTTCGGGGCCGAGCTCATGCAGAAATTCCAGCACGTCATTGACCTTGTCTACGAACCGACGGGCCGTAGGCAGGAACGGGTCGCCCTCGAACAGCCGGTCGGCGGTCTTGAGCATCGACCCGCAGCCGGCGGCGTTGACCAGCACTCGGTCGACGCCGGCGCGATCGAAGCGCTCGATCAATCGCCGAACCCGGCGGCGCGCGCTTTGGTCGGCCCCCGCGTGGAGCTCGAGGGCGCCGCAGCACCCCTGGCCGGCGACGGGCACGACCTGAACCCGCTCCGCCCCCAGCACCTTGACCGTGGCCGCGTTGGCGGCGGGGAAGAAGACGGACTGTACGCAGCCCTCGAGCAGCGCGACTCGAGCCCGCGGCGACGCGACGGGCGCGGGCGCGGGCAGGCCGGCCCAGGCCGGCTTGAGATCGACGTCGGGCGCCAAGGCCTCGAGTGCCCGCACGTTCTCGGGCAGGGCGCGGTTCAGGCCCGACGCCCGGACGGCGGCCCTCAGCCCGGTGACCCGGGCCAGCCAGGCGGCGGTGGCAGCGAGGCGAAGCCGAAACCGGTGGGGAAAGAGCGCGAGCAGGAACCAACGAAACCACCGGTCGGCGCTCGACCGAGGCACGATCCGTTCGAGCTGAGGTCGGGCGGCTTCGAGGATCGCGTCGTACTGCACGCCAGACGGGCATGAAGTCAGGCACGCCATGCATCCCAGGCAGTTGTCGAAGTGTTGCCGGAAGCCGGCGTCGATGGCCGCCTCACCCTCCAAAGCGAGCTTCACGAGGTGGATGCGACCGCGAGGCGAGTCCATCTCCTCGCCCCACAAAACGTAGGTCGGGCAGCTCGGGAGGCAGAAGCCGCAGTGGACACAGTCCGCCACCCGCTCCGCGGAGGGCGGATGGTGCACGTCGAAGGCGCCGGTCGGCGAGGGAGGCGGGGCGGGTTCGGTCATGGATTCGTGAGGTATCGGCCGGGGGCCAACCGGCCGTCAGGGTCGAGGGCGGCCTTTACGCGGGCCATCAGGGGGACGCTGCTCGGAAGGGGCCCGAAGGGATCGATGTGTCGGACGACGTGGGGGACCCGGTCGCGTAGGCGCGCGTGACCTCCGTGGGCGATGGCCGCTCGCCGAATGCCGCCCGCGAGGGCGGCATGACGCTTCGCCTCCGCGATCGCAAACCGGTGATCCTCGACGATCGCCTCGAAGGCCGAGGCCTCGGGGGCCGGGTTGTGGCCTTCGAGGAGCGCGTCGAGATCCGAGGGCTCGGGGGGCGGGCCGGCGATCATGATCAGCGCCGCGCCCAACCCGGGGTCGGCCACGTAACGAAGGCGCGCGTCGATACCGTCGGCCCACTCGGTCAACCCGCGAGCGAAATCCTCGAACCGGGCCCCGGGCACGGTGACCGCGACCGTCGTCTCGCCCGATTTGGCCATCCGAGCTTCGGAGGCTTCCGTCCATGCGTTGCGGCTGTCGATCCCGTCGATGACGTCGATCTGCGTTGCGCCGAGATCATGCAGACGGCGCTGGGTGACGCGGGACTGCTCGGTGACGAACCCCGACGCGCCCGTGAATCGCACCCAAAGTCGTCCTGCGTGGACGTCGAGGCCGTGGAACGTGAGCCCGTCGGGATCCAGCTCGGCGGTGAGCTTGCGGGCGGCGCGGGCGGCGGCGGAGAAGGTCACATCGGCGCGAACGGTGGCCTCCGCGGCGGGGATGGGGTGGAGGCGAACGGTGAGCTGGCCGACGATGGCCAAAGTACCGCGGGATCCGCACAGCAGCTTGCAAAGGTCGTAGCCGGCCACGTTCTTGATGACCTTGCTCCCGCTCTTGCCGACCGTACCGTCGGCGAGTACGAAGCTCGCCCCGATGCACAGCTCGCGCAACGAGCCGTACCCCAGGCGGCCCGGTCCCGCGTCGTCGGTGGCGAACACCCCGCCGACGGTGGCCTGACGACCGGGGCCGAGGGGGGGATCGATCGCCAAACGCTGGCCGCGCTCGGCCACCGCCGCCTGGACGTGGGCCAACGGGATCCCCGCCTGCACCGTCGCGGTCATATCGCCGTGGTCGTGGGCGATGATCGCCGCCAGTCCGCTCATGTCGAGGGCGACGTCGATCGGAGGGTTGCGGTCGAGCAGCCAGCCGATCTTGGTGCAGCCGCCCTGGAGCTGCAGGATCAGCCCGTCTTCCGCGGCGCCGCGGACGATCTCCAGAAGCATCGGCAGTGAGGCGGGCTGAGTGATCAAAACCGCTCTCCCAGCCCCGACTCTTCGATGGGGTGTGGTCGATAGGGTCCCGGCAGCTCACCGCACAGCCGGGGGGTGGGAAACTGCTTGTCGGGATTCATCAACCCCGCGGGGTCGAAGGCCCGCCGCACTCGATGCATCACTTCGAGGTCGGCGGGGGTGAACATCTTGGGCATCGAGCATGCTTTGTCGACCCCGACGCCGTGTTCGCCGGTGATCGAGCCACCGTAGTCGACGCAGAGCTCGGCGATGGCCGTCGACACCCGCTCCGCCCGCGCAGCCTCTTCGGCGTTCTTCGCGTCGTACAGGACCAGAGGGTGGAGATTACCGTCCCCGGCGTGAAACACATTGGCGACCCGGACGCCGGCTTCGGCGCCGAGCGCGGCAATGCGGGCGAGGACCTCCCCGAGTTTCGTTCTCGGAATCACGCCATCCTGCACGAAGTAGTTGGGGGCCAGGCGCCCCATGGCGGCGAAGGCCGCCTTGCGCCCTTTCCAAATCAGAGCCCGCTCTTCGTCGTCTTGGGCGATCCGGATCTTCTGCGCCCCGGCGCGCTCGCACAGAGAGCGCACGACATCGAACTCCTCGTCGATGCCCGCCTCGGGGCCGTCGAGCTCGACCACGAGCGCGGCGCCGGCGCCGACGGTGTAGCCCGCCGCGGTCGCCGCCTCGCAGGCCTCGATGGCCAGCGTGTCGAGCATCTCCACCGCCGCGGGAACGATGCCCGCTTCGATGATCGAGGACACCGCGTCGCCGGCGGTGGACGGACTCTCGAAGTCCGCGACGAGGGTCCGCTTCGCTTCCGGCAGCCGCAGCAGCCGGACCACGATCCGCGTCGCGATGCCGAGGGTACCTTCGGATCCGATGAACAGGCCGCGCAGGTCGTAGCCGAACGGCTCGTCGGTCTGGTCGCCCACGGTCACCAGGTGGCCATCCGGCAGGACGATATCGAGGGCGACGACGTGATGAGTGGTGAAGCCGTACTTCAGGCAGTGCGCGCCGCCGGAGTTCTCGGCCACGTTGCCGCCGATGCTGCACACCTGTTGGCTCGATGGGTCCGGCGCGTAGTACAGGCCAAAACGGCGGGCGGCTGTGGACACGTCGGCGTTGATCACCCCTGGCTCGACCACCGCACGGAGCCCGACGGGGTCGATCTCGAGGATCCGGCGCATTCGGCTGGTCACGATCAACACGCCGTCGCGGCTGGGCAGGGCGCCCCCCGACAGGCCGGTTCCGGAGCCGCGAGGCACGATGGGGATCGACGCCGCGTGGCAGATGCGCATGACCGCTTGCACGTGCCCGGCCTCGGTGGGCAGCACCACCAGGCCGGGGGTCTCCCGATAGCCGGTCAGACCGTCCATTTCGTACGTTCGTTTTTGGGCTTCGCGAAGAACGACTCGGTCTTCGCCGAGCTCGTTCACGATGGCGTCGACGACTCGGTCGGGGATCATGGGGCCTCCGGCTGTGAAGACTGACACGGCGGGGAGGTCGGGGGAATGGGCGAACCGCGCGGAGACTTCTGGACGCCATGACCAGCTCGCGCCACGATTTGGGGGTGCAAGACATGGTTCGAATCCAGCCGGTGGATAGCGGTGACCGGCTCCAAGGCCTCGCGCATCGCGCCCGCACCGTCGGGATGAACCCCAATCACTGGTATCCAGCGGCGTTCAGCCGCGACGTCCAACGTCGCCGGGTGACGTCGACGATGTTTGGAAGCAGGCCATCGCGCTGTACCGCGGCGACGACGGCGTCGTGCGCGCGCTCGATGATCGCTGTCCACACCGGGGCATTCCGCTCAGCCACGGGTCGGTCGAAGGTAACAACGTCGTCTGTCTTTACCACGGATGGACCTTCGATCCCGAGGGCCAGCTCGTCGGGACCAAGCACGACCACTTCGGCAAAAAGCTGCCCAACATTCGCAATCGGACCTATCCGGTCAAGGAGCGCTACGGTTTGGTGTGGTTCTTCCCCGGAGATCCCGCGCTCGCCGAGCGGACGCCCCTGGTCGAGATTCCACACGGCGACGGGCCTGACGCGTGGGCGTCGCTCTCGTTTGCCTATACGTGGCAAGCGCACCACTCGATGGTCATCGACAACCTTGCAACCTGACCCACCTGTGGGTTCACGGGCGCTGGGTCCCGTACGGCGACACCGTGCTGTCCGACAGCTCAGCCGTCGGTGACGGCCTGACGCCCCTCGACGAAGGCCGGACGAAGGTGTTCACGGTGCAGTTCTGGGCCCCGCCTCGGCTCGGGATTCGGATGCCTCGTGCGTTCTTTCAGGCCGCCGCCATCCCGTTCATTCGCCCGATCACGAAGGAGATCTTTCGACAGGATGGCTTTACCGTCGAAGAGGAACACCGCGCCTACCACGAGGACCCGAGCCGACCGCTGCCCGAGCTCAACCCCATGGTGCGGCGCTTCAACGAGCTGACGGTTCGCAAGTGGGATGAGTTCCTCGAGTACCAGGGCCGAGGCGAGCAGACCCCGGCCCAAGCCGAAGAACAGACCCGGCCTCGGGTCCTGTAGTCGCCGTTGCCCCCGCCGACTGCACCGCGACCACGTGACCCAAGAATCGCCGCAGCCCCGCGAAGCGAGCGGCCACGCGACAGACCGCGCCCAGCCCGCCGCGGGTCGGTCCGTAGGGCACGGCGGCGATCCGGTGGGCAACCGGAGACCACCGTCGGACCCGGGCTTCGATCCGGTCACCGTCGAGCCCCCAGGGCATTCGCGGAGAGCGGTAGTGCGGCGTTTTGCGCAGCCCGAATCGCGTGAGCCCGGAGAACCAGCGAGGCACCACGTCGAACAACACCGTGGCTTTCGGGCACCGGATGAGCACGGCGTGAACCAGCGCGGCAGCTTTGGCCTCGTCGAAGTACATCAGCAGCCCCTGGGCGGTGACCAAGATCGGCGTTGCGGGGTCGATGGTGTCCAGCCATCGGAGCGCAAAAGCGTCGTCGGCGATGTGGCGCAGCCGGGGATGGCGCAGCAGCGGCGTCCGCACGGCAATGGCCGGGGGAACGTCGACCCCGATCCACGGCACGCGACCGTCGTCACAGCGAAAGAACTGCGTCTCCAGCCCGCAACCGAGCTCGACCACCGGTCGTCCGGGATGGGCGATCATCCAGTCCTTGACCGCGCCGTCGAACAGCTGGGCCCGTTGGGCGTGCGAGCCGTCCGGGGCCCCGAAGTTGCGCCGGTAGTCGTAGTCGATACTGCGGTAGACCCGAACCCCGACCGGATCATCGAACGTGCGGTCGGGGCGCATCGCTTCTTGGGCGCGGTTGTGCAGCGGCCAGAGCATGGTCTCCGGAATGCCGGACAGGACGGCGAGTGCGTGGGACGACAGGATGGCGGTCATGGCCGATTTCAGCGCCTCGCTCGACCCATTAAGAACGGTCGAACTCGGCGCAAGATGCGGTGACCGCTCGACATTCGGCTCCGGGTTAGGAATCGTTGATCGTGGATCGTGAGCGGACCGTGAGAGACCTTGGGACCAGCTATCTCTTGGCGGCGATCGGGTTCATCACCCCCGTCGCCGGGCTTCACCACTTCTATCTTCACCAGCCCATCATGGGCGTTCTCTACCTGCTGACTTGGGGTTTTTGCGGGGTGGGGACGCTGATCGATCTGATTCGCATGCCCCGGCTGGTCGAGAACGAGAACCTACGCGCCCGGCTGTTGATGGGCGGCGCCCCCTACCACCACCGAGCCCTCCCCGCGCCTTCGAAACCGGAAAAGAAGCTCAGCGATGAGCAGCGGATCCTGCGCGCGGCGCAGGAGAAGGAGGGCGCGATCACCGTCGCGCTGGCCAGCGTAGCGACCGGCATGCCCCTCGACGTGTGCCGTAAGCTGCTGGAGAAGATGGCCAAGGAAGGCTACTGCGAGCGCGATGTCTCCGAGCAGGCGGTCGACCTGTACGTGTTTCCGGGCTTGCGTTCGAACAAGCCGTTCGAGATCTAGCCCCCTCTGCGGGCGGTCAGCCTCAGCCCCGTCTGCGGGCGGTGAGCCTCAGCCCCGTCTGCGGGCGGTCAGCGGTTGAACCAGGGCCGACACCGCGAGCACCACGCCACAGCCGATCACGTTGAACCACAGGTAACCCACGTCGGAGGTGAAGAACAGGACGACGACCGTGGTCTGGGCCACCGCGGCCCCCACGAGGACCGCCGTTGCCTGCACCCGACGAAGAAAGAACGCGACCAGGAACAGGCCGAGCACCGTCCCGTAGAAGATCGAGCCGAGGATGTTCACCGCCTCGATCAGGTTGTCCAGCAGCGACGCGAAGCTGGCGAACGCGAGCGCGACCAGGCCCCACATCGCCGTGAAGATCTTCGACGCGGCCAAGGCGTGGGTCGGGGTCGCATCGGGCCGAAGACCGCGGCGGTACAGGTCGATGACCGTAGTGGAGCCCAACGCGTTCAGCTCGCTGGCGGTGCTGCTCATCGCCGCGGACAGGATCACCGCGATCAGAAGGCCAACGAGCCCGGCGGGCAAGAAGTTCAGCACGAACCCTACGAAGATGTAGTCGCCGTCCTTCGTCTCTGCCTCGGGGAGCGCCTCGGCGATCAGATTCTTCGCCTGCTGCTTGTATTTCGAGACCGCGACGTCCGCCGCGCGCAGGGCGGCTTTTGCGTCTTCGCTTTCGCGCCCTGACTCCAGGCTCTGTACATACCGCAGCGCGGCCGCGCGGCGGGTTTCGGACGCCGCGTTGAACTCGGTCTCGATCGCCGCCAGCGCCCCGCCGCGGTCGGTGGCTCGGGCGGCCTCCAACGTGGGCGCGTTGAAGAAGATCGGCGGGGTGACGAAGACGTAGAACACGAACACCAGCACCCCGATGAACAGGATGAGGGCCTGCATCGGAATCTTGAATAGCCCGTTGAACAGAAGTCCGAGCCGGCTTTCGGTCACCGAGCGACCCGTCAGGTACCGTTGCACCTGGGACTGATCCGTCCCGAAGTACGACAAGGCCAAAAAGAAACCGCCGGTGATACCGGACCAGAAATTATAGCGGTCGCTGAGGTCGAACCGGAAGTCGACGATGTTCATCCGACCCAGCGCACCGGCCACCTTGACCGCGTGGGTCAGCGAGAGGGTATCGGACAGCTTAACGCCAATGACGATGGCGGCCACGATCATCCCTCCCATCATCACGATCATCTGGTGTTTTTGGGTTTGGCTGACAGCCTTCGTCCCCCCGGAGACGGTGTAGATGATGACGCAGATTCCGATGGCCAGGATCGTGACCTGAAGCGACCAACCCATCAGGGTGGAGAGAATGATCGCCGGAGCGTAGATGGTGATGCCCGCCGCGAGGCCTCGCTGAACCAAGAACAGCGTCGCGCCCAGATAGCGGACCCGTACATCGAACCGTGACTCGAGATACTCGTACGCAGTGTAGACCTTGAGTCGGTAATAGATGGGAATGAACACCGCGCAGATCACCACCATCGCCAGCGGCAGCCCGAAGTAGAACTGTACGAACCGCATCCCGTCCTCGTAGGCGAGGCCGGGCACGGACAGAAAAGTGATCGCGCTGGCCTGGGTGGCCATTACCGAAAGGCCGATGGTCGGCCATTTGAGCTCGTTACCGCCCTTGAGGTAGCTCTGAATGTCGCGGGCGCCGCGGGTCTTCCACGCCCCGTAGGCCACGATGGTGGCGATGGTGCCGACGAGCACCACCCAGTCGAGGGTGGTCATGAGGCCCACCGAGTGATCGCGTAGAAGACCGCGATCGTGACCCCGAGCTGGGCGAGCAGGAGAAGGTATACGTTCCGCCAGGTGCCGAGAAAGGGCGGCGCTTCCTCGGCGGCGGGGTCACGATCGCTCATCGTTCGGTCTCTTTGCTCATGATGTTGGCCAGGAGCCGGTAGGCCCCCGGGACCCCCGCCGGGAGCTGCCGGAAGAAGGACAGGCCAGTGTAGACGAAAGCACCCTTGCCGTGGGCGGCGACGATCAGGCTACCGTTCAGCGGCGACTCGCCAGGGTCGTTGGCGGACAACAGCGGGGTGTACCGCTCATCCCAGCTCTTCGCGAAATACAGGCCTCGTTCCTGCACCCAGCCCGCAAAATCGGACGGACCGATCTTATGGGGGTGGCCGAAGATGGGGTGTTCAGGGGAGAGCACGCGCATTTCGGCCAGCTCGTTGGTCACCCGCTCGCGATCGATCTCGAACGGGAAGGGCCCGATGGGTTCGACCAGCTTTCGCCACCGATTGCTCGTGTTGTACTGGACGATGAGGCGGCCGCCGCCTTCGACCCAGTTCATCAACGCGGGGTACGCGGCGTTCATCTCGTCGAGACGAACGTTGTAGGCGCGGACACCGACGAGGATGGTGTCGAATCCATCGAACTCACCGGCGGTCAGGGCACCGGCGTCGATAGTCTCGATGTGTACCCCCGCCGAGCGAAGGTAGGCGGCGACGGTGTCCCCCGACCCCGGTACATAGCCGATCCGGTCCTTGGGGACCACGAAGTCGAGGGGGACGAGGCGAACGCGGGTGGGTTGCAGTACTCCTTGCACCGGAATATGGGGATAGTCGATGACGTCGAACCGATACGGGTACTGCTGGTTGTCGACCTGCGCGTAGGGCTGGATATACAGCGGCTGGGCCTGAGCATTCGGGGGGGTGACCATGAACCGCAAGCTGACGTCCTCGCCGACCTTGCTGAGCTTCACCTCGTGTTCGGGAGGGTCCGACTTCCAGGTGCTGGGCAGTCCGAGCCGGACGAGACCGGCGGCCTTGTCGCGTCCGGCCCGGGCGACGACGGTCACCTCCCGGGCCTGACCGCCGGGGAACAAAGACACGATCTGGGCGGGGGTGACGGACAGGGGCGGGACGACGATGACCGGTCGGCGCCGTTCTCCAAGGACGTTGTCGGTCCAGCGGTAGGTGATCGGCACCCGCCACGTCCACGGCGTCTCGCCGAGGACGAAGTGCAGGGTCACGGACATCGCGGGGGGGCTCTCGGGCGCGGCGACCAGGGCGGGGCCGGGGACCGGATAGGTGTCCGCCGCGAGCGGGGCGCTCAGCCAGTGTTGCAGGGATAGG
>JANQQN010000448.1 GCA_028289325.1 Myxococcota bacterium
GCGACGGCGTACGTGTGCGAAGGCGTGGCGCCGGTGGCGGTACGTACAGCGTTTCGCTGACCGTCACCGACAACGACAACGGGACGGACACCGATACCCGGCCGGTCACCGTCACTTCGCCGATCGGCGGCTGCCTTTATGAGGGTGGCTTCGAGTCGACGTCCGACGGATGGGCGACGGGCGGGGGCAACTCGTGCTCGACCGGCACCTTCGTTCGGGGCACGCCCAACCAGCAGACGACCGGTGGCCTGGTTACCCAGGTCGGGGGTGCCGCCGCCGGAAGCGGCGCGTGGTTCACCGCTCCAAATAGCGCTCTGGGCAACGCTGACGTGGACGGCGGAACCTGTGAGACCCTGTCACCGGAGGTCGGCGCGAGCTCCGCGAGCGCGGTCGAGGTCAGCCTCGCCTACTACCACGGGCAGCGAGACGCTGGCGACGACAGCACCGATGGGCTGACGATCGAGGTGCTCAACAACGGCAGTGTCGTGGATACGCTCGTCGATATCGGCGATGTGCGGACGGGCGCCGCGTGGACCAACGTCTCCACGGTGGTGTCTGACCCAGGCACGATCCAGCTTCGCGTGCGGGCGACGGATGGTCCAGCCACCGGCGACATCGTCGAGGCGGGTATCGACGAGGTGTCGATATGCCCGACGGATGCGCCTCCGCCGCCGACGTGTTCGGTCGAGGCCGGCTTCGAAGCGGGCGTTGAAGGCTGGACCAACGACGGCGCGTCGACGTGCTCGACGGGCACCTTTGTCGCTGATAATCCGACCCAACAGACGAGCGGGGTGATCACCCAGCCGAACGGCGCCGCGACGGGCAGCGGCGCCTACTTCACGGCGACCAACACTTCGGTCGGCAACGCCGACGTGGACGGCGGCACCTGCATTGCGCGGTCGCCGGCGGTTTCGGTGGCCCAGGCGTCGGTACTTTCGATCGACTACTTCCACGGGCAGCGCGATACCGGCGACGATGCTGCGGGCGACTTCTTCCGGCTCGAGGTCTCGACCGACGGCGGCTCGACGTTTGAGGCCATCGCGTCGAACGGCGACAGCCGAAGCACGGCGACATGGGAGACGGCGACGACGTCGATCCCGGCCGGATCCAACGTCGTGGTTCGGATTCAGTGCTCTGATGGCGCGGGGGAGGGCGACATCGTGGAGTGTGGTATCGACAACTTCTCGATCTGCGCTCAGTAGTCGCATGGGCCGATAGACTCACCTTCGGGTTCGGGGTTCGCCGCCGGTGGCGGCGAGCCCGAAACCCATCTTCTGTCTTCCTAAAGACCGTCTGTTTCCTTTTCGGTGAATGCCTGCAGCGTGACGAGCAGTCGATCGAAACGACCCTGCGCTTTGGCGCTTTCAGCGGGCAGAGCGCGGCCGAAACTCCGGGCGATGACCTTCTTCTTGTGGCCGAGCACGGAGACCTCGATTTCCACGGGATTGTCTGACATCAAGTTGGCGGGGAGACTCTCGAAGTCCGCATCAATGAGGGCGTTCATCACCGGGAGCAAAGCGGGCCGATCGAGCGGCTCGTGGGTCGCGCGGGTCACCCCCCGACTCGGCGCATAGCGCCGACGCAGCACCTCGCCGTGGCGGACTTCGACGATCGATCCGTCGCGGCCCTTGATCTTGGGTAGCTGGAGGATGCGGAGGCTCAGGGTGTCGGGGTTGAGGCGACCGGTTACCCACTTCTTGAGTGCTTCGTTCAAGGTGGCGGCCGGTTCGCTGTCGAGCCCGAGGGATTCAGTATAGTCGAGAATCGCGCGCGCCAGGCCCATGACGTGGGGGGACTGCTCTCCTCCTTCGAGCTGGACCGAGGTCTTCTGCACCTCACCGAAGTCGACGGTCACCTCGCAGAGAATGCGAAGGGCGCCTTTGCGCGGCCCTCCGTACGACTTGGCCATCGTCGCATAGTCCGCGCGCCGCAACATCGCGAGGTATGCTCGACGGGCGTCGGGAGGAACGACGATCTGCACCGACCGATTCCAGACGCTGGTACCGCTGCGGAAGAGACGAAGGCTTCGTGGCCCCTTGTCGTCGACGCACGAGATGTCCATCGAGTAGGCCGGCGGATCTTCGGCTTCAGCGGTTTGCAGGGCGTCTCTCACCGCTTCCGGCGAAGACGCGACGTCTTCTTTGGGGCCTGCTTCCTGCATGGGCTTCGCTCCTGGATTGGGGACGGTGGCGCATCCGAGAACAACCCACGCGCCGGCGAACAAGGATATGAAGGGACTGCGCATTGGCAGAGTAAGTAACATGCCCGGCCGGCCGGGTCGCGCTGAGGAGGAAGCTTCCGGGCGAGCGCTGGCTGACGTTCGGACGCCGAAAAACGAGCGTATAATATCAGCATCTTGATCGCTTGTTCGTCCACCGTTGGCGCCGGAGGTTGCGGGTGGCCACCGGAGGCTCGGGACCGCACCGCAGCCGGCGATGCGATCGTTGCATGGGCGTGGGATCGGTTGCGCCAGAAACGAGGTTACGGGCGAACACGTCACCGTCCCGGGGCGAGGGTGAGATGTCGACGGCGGTGGCGGCAGAGTTGCTTCAAGCTGGAACGGTTGGGGCTCAATAAGGCACGAATCCGATCAAACAGCGTAACAATCAGGCGAATGGGACGGCATGGCGGGCGCGCTTGAAGACGCGCGGGCTTCCCTCGCACGTGAAAGCGACCCTGACATCCGGCGTCGCCGGCATCGACACATCAACGGCTTCGTCATTCCTTTCTATCGCGTTGTCACCAACGGCATCGTCACGGTGCTGTGTTGGGCCATCGCCGTGGCGAGCGGCGACGAGCCCAATCACGGTCTGTCTGTCTTTTTCCTGGGTTCGGTCGTTCTGTCCGTCATTCAGAACCGCCTCAGTAATCGCGATGCCCGCTGGGCCGGCGAAGAGCTGATGGTCGCCGACAACGTCCTGTACATCGCGCTCATCGTCGGCACGGGCGGGACCGGTAGCTTCGTCTTTTGGGTGCCTTTGGTGCGGATCGTCGATATGGCCGGTTCCCGGCCGGCGCTGACCCGGCTCTTCGCGGTCGGTTCGGTCTTCTCCGTGACCGCCGCTTATGTGATCGACGGCGGATTGTCGGTCTTGCTCGACCAAGAGATCCTGGTGCGTCTCGCGCTGGTGGTGACCACGGCGATGTACCTCGTGCAGTCACGAAGGGTCGCTGACCTCGTCTGGAAGCGGCTTCGCCGGTCGAATGAGCGGGCGCGGTTTCTTATCGCCGAGATCGACAAGAAGAACCTCGAATTGGCCGAGCTCGCCAAGACCGCCGAGCGTTTGGCGCAGGCCAAGGGCGCGTTTCTCGCGACGATGAGCCACGAGATTCGCACGCCGGTCAACGGCATCGTCGGAACCTCCGAACTGCTTCTCGATTCGCGGCTCGACGAAGACCAAACGGATCTGGCGCAGACCATTCAGGTAAGTGCCAACACCTTGCATGTGCTGATCAACGACATCCTGGACCACTCCAAGCTCGAAGCGGGCAAGATGGTGATGGAATCCGTGAGCGTCGAACTCGCGACTTGGGTCAGTGAGAGCGTGAATCTGGTGCGAAGAGGATGTCCGAAGCCCGGCGTCGCGATCACTACCCACATCGATCCCGCGCTACCACCATTCATTCTCGGTGACCCGGTGCGGCTGCGGCAGGTCCTACTCAACCTGGCCAGCAACGCCGTGAAGTTTACCGAGGAAGGTGGCGTCGATGTCATCTTGACGAAGCAGGACGACTTGCTGCGACTGGACGTGCGCGACACCGGAATCGGAATGTCCGCCGAGGCGCTGAAGGGCCTCTTCACCGCGTTCACCCAGGCTGACGTTAGCACGGCGCGTCGATTCGGCGGGACGGGCCTGGGCCTCGCTATCAGTAAACGGCTGGTCGAGGCGATGGGGGGCAAGATCGCGGCCACCTCGACCCCGGGGGTCGGTTCGACCTTCTCGGCCCTCATTCCCCTCCGCCCTGCCGACGCGCCGGTCCAGCGTCCAGTCGAGTCACAGACTGCCGTGCCCGATCGTTTCAACCTTCGTGTGCTCATTGCCGATGACAACGCCGTGAACCTGAAGGTCGGCCAACGGATGCTGGGGAAGCTCGGCGCCAAGACAGAGGTCGCGAAGGACGGACGTGAAGCGTGCGAGATGGTTCGTCAAGGAAACTACGATGCGGTGTTCATGGATGTGCAGATGCCACAGATGAGCGGTCTGCAGGCGACGCGGACCATCCTTCAAGAGCATCGAAATCCACCGCCGATCATCGGTCTCAGCGCTAGCGCGTCCGCGGAAGACCGGGAGAGTTGCCGCCAGGCGGGCATGGTAGATTTCGTCGCCAAGCCCGTCCGGGTAGACGATCTGCGCCAAGCCCTCATTCGTCTCGTCGCGCGATCGGATGAGGTGGGCGGAGATTGGCGGGTAGCCTCGGACGAACCCGCTTCAGCCGTTCAGCAAGACGCTCACGAGTAGTCCCACTGCGAAGATGAGCGCCCACGACGCCGCTACCAAAAGGACCTGCGTACGGCTAGATGGGGCGGGCATCGTGAGGAACGACCGAACGAACGACGAGGGAGCGACCGTAACCGTTCGTCGAGCCTTGGGTTCAGCCTCCGACGGGGGAAGGGCGGAAGGGGAATGGTCAGCGTTCGATACACTCCGAGTGTCTAGGGCCCGGACAGGTCGTCTTGCGTTCGGCCGTCTCGACGGCCGCGGTCGTTCATCAAGCCCGTCGCCGACCTCGCGTATGGCCCGGGATACGACCTCCCGGGCGGGCGTAAATCGGGGCGGAAGCTCCCTTCGAAGAGGCCGTGATGGGTGATCGTCACCGACAGGAGGAGGCCGAGGCGCAGGCGTGACCGGCCGAACCGGGGGCGGCCGTCGAGGGGGAGAGACGGTCGTTCCGGGGGGTGCGGACGACGAGAGGCTGTCAGGTCGCGACCGTGGCTGCTCATGGATGCGAACGGCGCCCACCGTGACGATGGGGGACTGCCGTCCGGCGGACGGAGGCTCGTGAGACGACTCGAGCGTGGCGGCAATGCCCATGGCGATGGCCGCCGACAATGGGACACCAGGCACCGTATCGCACTGACCGTCGATGATGAGATCCGGTTCGATCTCCGCTGGCGCAATAGGACTTTCGTCGACCATCTTGTGCACCACGGACAGGCCAGGTCCCTTCGAACCCGCTGCGGACTCGTGGGGGGGCGTGGCGTCGATGACCTCGCGGGCGGCGGCTGGTCGCCTATCGGGTTGGGCGGCGGTCAGCGCGCTCGAGAGGCGTCGAAGCTTCCGCTGCATGCCGTCTCCGTCCGTAGGCGCATGCGCGAGCGCGGTCAGCGCGGCCAGCGTTTGGCCGAGCCGCCATAGATCGCCGGTCTCGGTCGCCGGTCCGGTTGGCGCTTCCTCGGGCGCCCACCTCGGCAGCCGTTGATCGGGGGCGTACCAGGCCGGATCGAATGCGATGGGTACGCCGACGACCGCGATTCGGCAGAAGCCGTCGACAAAGATGGACCCTTCGCTCAACGTGGGGTAAGTGCGGCCGGCCTGGTGATGACCGTCTAGCCACGCTGACAACGAACGGGCCGCCGCGAATACGGTATCAGTGGTCCAAAACGCGTGGCGGGCGGGAATCCAATCGAGCGACCACGGAAACACCCAAAACAGCGTGCAGACCCCGTTGGATTGAACCACGGCGCTATGGTCCATGATGCTGAGCGTCCGTTCCCATTGGGAGGTTGCTTGGCCGGCGGTCCGAAGCACTTGGCGAATGCCCTGCGCCGGTCCGGCCACCTCCACGATCTGGATCAGACACGGCGAGCCGTCCGGCCGGGTCGCCAGCGTGAACGTGCTTCCGTCGGCGGTGGCCATCACCTTGATGAGTCGATAGGCCCCCAACCGACGCTGTGGCTTCGCGTTCATCATTGACGTCCACGGGGTGGGGCCCGGCGATCGATCGATCGCCCTCGCGAGCTTGGAGTCTTCGTATTCCTCCTTGTCATGGCCCCCTGCACCGATGTTCTCTCACGTGAATGCCGCGAATTATCCGAAACAGATAACTGTATCTGTTTCGGATAGCCGTATCTGTTTCGGCTAAACCTGTCAACGTGACGGGGTGGTGAGAGAGGAGCCCGCGTGGTCAAGGATGCTGAGAGTGAGCCGCGGCGTCAGCGGCGGTACGCTGAGACCCGCCAACGGCTCATCTCCGCCGCCTTGCGGCTGGTGATCCGCGAGGGCGGAGAAGCGCTGACGACCGTTCAGCTGACTCAAGCGGCGGGGATCGCGCAGTCAGGTTTCTATCGATACTTCGACGGTGTCGAGGCGTGTCTGACGGCGGCGGTCGAACCGGTGGCTGAGCGGGTGTTGGAAGAGATCGCGGACAGTCGCAACGCGCTGTATTCGGTCATGAGCGAAGGTATCGGGAGGTCGGCCGCGCATTACCAAACCGTGCTCGAGCTGGCCACCGCGGAGCCCGACATCGCGCGCCTGTTGGTCACCCATCGCTTCGAAAAATCGCCGGTAGGACGGGTGATGACCCGGGTCGTCGATTCGGCCGTCGCGGATCTCGTCCACGATATCGAAGCGCTCGGCGCCGCCCGAGGCTTGAGCCTGGTTCGGGAGAACGTGGAGGTGTCGGCCCGGATTATCGTGGTCGCGGTGCTCGGCGGAATCGAGGAACGGCTCGAGCGGCCGAACCGGTCGACGCGTTTGATCGGTGAAGCTCTCGCACAGATGTGCAAGGCGGTGATCGCGGGGCTATTCGATGCCGCTCAGGGGCCGTAGGCGTAGGGACCCCCTTTTTCGAGTGCTCGCTGGTACGCGGGCCGCGCGTGTACCTTTTCGACGAAGGCCTGGATGTTCGGGTACTTCGCGTAGTCGACCCGCAATCGGCCCGCTTCGAGAGGAAAGCTCATTTGAACGTCGGCGCCGCTCAGTGTGTCGCCGGCAAACCACGCCGACCTTCCGAGCTCGTCGTTGATGTAGCCGAGGTGCAGGTCGAGCTGAGGACTTGTGAACGCCCCCTCCACCTTGTCGACGATCATGTTGGCCACCGGCTTGATGAAGAACGGGATCGGCCCCGTCCGGATCCGGCCAAAGATCAGCTTGAGCAAGAGAAGCGGCATCAGCGACCCTTCGGCATAGTGCAGCCAGAACTCGTAACGGTCTCGGGCCTTGCTTCCCGCTTCCGGCCGGAGCTCCCCTTTGCCGTAGGTGTCGAGTAGATATGTGATGATCGCTCCCGATTCAGCGACCAGGTGATCCCCGTCTTCGACCAGAGGAGACTTGCCGAGGGGGTGGATGGCCCGCAGCGCTCTGGGAGCGAGGGACGTCTTCGCATCGCGATCGTAGCGCTTGATCTCGTAGGGAACCCCGAGCTCCTCCAGGAGCCACAAGATCCGCTGTGAGCGCGAGTTTTCGAGGTGATGGACGGTGATCACGGCGCGCAGCATGACCAACGGCGCGCGCAAGGTCACCTTCTTCGTTCGGTCGGTGACGCGAGCCCTTTCGCGGCTCGTTTTCCGCGCGCGAGGAGGAACACTTCTCGGCTTCCCTCCCGCGTCGCCTCGGGCTTGAGGAGCTTGGCTTCCTTGTAGAAGTCTTTGACTCGCTTCACGAACTCGTCGGTGTCCCGGCCTTGGAACAGCTTGGCCACAAAGAACCCGCCGGGTTTGACGAGGGCCTCGGCGAGGCGGAGCGCTTCCGACTGCAGCTCCACCGAGCGGGCCTGATCCGCGTCTCGGATGCCCGTCAGCTTGGGGGCCATGTCCGAGACCACGGCGTCGACCTTCATCGGCGGCGGGGCCTCGGGATCCGGGGGCGGTTCGCCGTGGCGGAGCGTGTACAGGTCGGTCAGAACCGCGGTGGGCGTCAGCTCGTAGACGTCGGCGACCTTCCATGTCGCCGGTGGCGCGGGCGTAACCTGAGCCGGAGCGATGTCGTAGCCCAGAACCAAGCCCTTTTTCCCGACCTTCTCGGCTAGAAACTGCAGCCACGACCCCGGCGCGCAGCCGAGGTCGACGATCTGCTGTCCTCGCTTGAAGAGACCGTAGCGGTGGTCGAGCTCTTCGAGCTTGTACACCGAGCGCGCGGCGTAGCGGTCTTGCTTGGCCTGCTTATAGAAGCGGTCTTTGGCGTTGTAGGTCACTCGCCCCGTTTGCCCATTCGGCCCAGGTTCTTGACCGCTTGGTGCACCATCACGTGGCTATGCCGCGAGCCGGGCACCGAGCCGTTGACCATGACCAAGTTTCGCTCGGGGTCGACCTTGATGATGCGCAGGTTCTGAATGTTGACCCGCTTGTTGCCCATGTGGCCGGGCAAGCGCTTGCCTTTGTGGACCTCACCGGGCGTCGTACGGCAGCCGATCGAGCCAACATGCCTAAACTGCTCGTGAGTACCATGGGTGGCTTGTTTGGCGCCTTTCATATTGTGGCGCTTGATGACCCCGGCGAAGCCTTTGCCTTTCGAGGTGCCGGTGACGTCGATCCACTCGCCCTCTTTGAACGCGTCTTCGATCTTCAAGGTCTGGCCGAGCTCGAAGTCGCCGATCTTGTCGTCGGTGACCCGCAGTTCGCGCAGGATCCACTGCGGCTTGACGTCGGCGCGCTTGAAGTGGCCGGTCATCGGTTTGTTCACCTTGCGGTGTTCCTTTTCGCCGAAGCCGAGCTGGATGGCGTTATAGCCATCTTTCGAATCCTTGGTCTTCTTCTGGACGATCACGTTCGGGCCCAGCTCGATCACCGTCACCGCCACTCGCTCGCCGTCTTCGAACAGCTGCGTCATGCCGATCTTTCGGCCGAGGAGGCCCATGCGGAACTTGGGTTCTGCCATTTCGTTACCTTCCTGCTCCGCGCCGGGTAGGCTCGCCCTGGTCCGTCCTGGAGGGGCGGGCGCCGCGACGTTGCATGTCGGAGCGAGCGCGGGACGCTACCAGGTGCGCCTACCTAGTCAACTGGAATCCCGGTTTGGGAGTAACCCGACAGCATGGGCTGGATGGTCTTGAAACCGCCGCCGTGCGTGTACGGCCGTGGCTGGTGTGGTGCGATACGCCCGGCCGATCTGGCTTGCCGGAACTGCGGCGCGCAAAGCCTGGCTATCTGGTTGATGGGCTGAGCCCAGCCGAAGCCGGAATTAACCGAATCCTTCGAGGTCTCGACCGTATTGATACCGATGGCTGCGCTTCCTATTCCGGGATAGGCGGTCCTCCGGAACGCGCGGTCAAGAACGTGGGCGGAGATAGGAACAAAAGGCGTGATCGTTGGCGTTCATCGCGTACAGTTGTTGGACGCAGCGTTGGTTCGGGGCGCGTTGCCGAAACCTGAACCCGCGTGCGACGTAGTGGATCTGGGTCCTCATGCGCCGACGTAAACATCATCGGAGCGTTCGCGTCTTTTGGACGGCCCTGTTGAGCTCGCTGCTGATTCACGGCGTGCTCGGCTTTCCGCTGCGAGACCTCGTCAACGCATATCTGTCCTCCGGTAACCCCAAACGGGTGGCCCCCGTGCGGATGGTGCGCGTATCCCCCGAGCAGTGGTCGAAGAATCGCCAGGTGACACAGCGGCGGACGACGCCGTTCAAGGCTCAGCCTCCCGCGCCGAAGCCGAAGCCGGAAGCGAAGCCCAAGCCGAAGGAGCAGACCAAGCTCAACGGCCAGATCGTCGAGCTCCCGCCTACGCGGGACGATTCGCCGAACCCCGACGCGAAATACCTGTCCAAGTACAATACGAACGTGAAGAAGGAGTCGGTCGCCCGGTACGAAGAGCGCGACCGCAACAAAAAGCGCCTCACCAGCCGTTTGCAGACCAAACAGCGAGCCCCGCCTCGTCCCAAGCCGCGGACCCCGAAGCGGGAGCGATCGGCCCAGAAGAAGGGCGATGACCTCGAAGCGAAGAGCGCGGGCGCGGGTCGAGGCAAAAAGACGGACAAAGGCGAGTTCGCGCTCGAGCTGCCGACCCGGAAAAAGAAGCAGGACCTCAAGCTGCGGCTGAGCGAACTGCCGGGGTTCAATCAGGTGCCTCAGCGGCAGGGCCAAGAGGCCATGAAGGGCAACGGTAAGCGGTTTCGTCTCGAGCTGGGCGGAGCCGGCTCCGGTCGCAAAGCCGGGGGCAAGAAAGGGAGCCCCAACGGGTCCGACCGGCCGCTGCCCAAGTTGGAAGACCTCCAGCCGACGATCGGGACCATCGCTCGCATCAACGGCTCACCGTCCAATGACTACGTCGAAGGGGTGCCCGAGGGCGACGAGACGTTCCTCAATGCGAAGGAGTTCAAGTACGCGACCTTCTTCTATCGAGTGAAGGACTCGGTCGGGAACCTCTGGTACGACATGGTGCTTCGCGAGCTTCGGCGGCGGGATCCCACCGGCAACATCTACGGTCCGAGAGACCGCGCGACCCTGTTGACCATCCGCATCGACCTCGACGGTCGGCTGGCGGAGGTCCGGGTCGCCAACTCGAGCGGGGTCCAGTTTCTCGACGACGTCGCCGTGCAGGCGTTCAAGATGGCCGAGCCGTTTCCGAATCCGCCAGCGGCCATGGCCGACCCCGACGGCTTCATCAAGTTCAACTTCCAGTTCGTGATGTTGCGATCGCGAGGGCCGCTGAACCTCTTTCGCTGACTTTCAGTCCTCGAGCTCGTCGAGAAACTTCTGGTAGTCGTCGCGGGTCAGCAGCGCGTCCACCTCGGCGGGGTTCGACATCTTCACTTTGATGAGCCAGCCGTCGTCGTACATGTCGTCATTCAGGTTCTCGGGCGCTTCGAGCACGTCGTCGTTGCGCTCCGTGACTTCTCCGGTCAGTGGGGCATAGAGGTCGGAGACCGCTTTCGTCGACTCGACGGTGCCGAACGACTCCCCCGCCGAGACGGTCTCCCCAACGCCGGGGAGCTCGCAGTGAACGATGTCGCCGAGCGCGTCCTGGGCGTGCCAGGTGATGCCGACGGTCGCGACGTCACCCTCGATCCGGCACCACTCGTGCTCTTTCGTGTACTTCAGGTCCTCGGGAAAGTGCTTGTCCATGATCTTATGCTCTCGACGTTACTTCTTCAGGAAAGGCCGGGACGACACCACCGCGTCCACGGGCTTGCCTCGAATGTCTACCTGAAATGGGGTACCGGGCGCAGCTTTGTCGACTGGCAAATAGGCCAAACCGATCGCTTTGCCGACGCTCGGGGTCTTGGTCCCGCTGGTCACGACTCCGGCCGGCCTACCGTCGACGATTACGGGGTACCCCTGGCGAGCGATGCCTCTCCCGGTGACCTCGAACGGGACGAGTTTCCGCTGGGGCCCGTCGGCCTTGATCTGGGTGAGCGCGGCTTTGCCCACGAAGTCCGCGGGCTTCTTGAGCTTCACCACCCAGCCCAGGCCCGCCTCGTACGGATTGGTGGTCTGGTCGATGTCGTTGCCGTACAGCGCAAAGCAGTATTCGAGGCGGAGCGTATCTCGAGCTGCCAGTCCGGCGGGCTTCGCTGACAGGTCCGTTCCTTTCTCCATGACCGCCGCCCACACCGCCGCTCCGTCGTCGGCGGAGCAGTACAGCTCGAAGCCGTCCTCGCCGGTGTAGCCTGTACGAGCGATGATCATCTCCCGGCCCGCGAGCGCGCCTTCGACGAACCGATACGTCTTGATGGTTGCAAGATCGGTGGCGGTCAGGCGCTGGAGCAGCGGTGCCGCTTGCGGACCCTGCACCGCGATCTGCACGTAGTCATCGGAGCGATCCGTGACTTGGCAGTCGTCGCCGGCCTGATCGCGCATCCACGCGAAGTCCTCGGCCCGGTTGGCGGCGTTGACACAGATCAAGATCTTCTCATCGCCAAACTTGTAGACGACGAGATCGTCGATGATCCCGCCGTCGGGCCGACACATGACGGTGTAGACCGCTTGGCCGGGATCGAGCTTCGCGAGATCGTTGGTCACGATCCGGTCGGCGACCTCGAGGGCCCGGGCCCCTTCGAACACCACCTCCCCCATGTGCGAGACGTCGAAGAGCCCTACCGCGCGGCGAACGTTCAGGTGCTCGTCGCTGGCTCCGGAGTATTGGACGGGCATCGAGTAGCCCGCGAAAGGGACCATACGCGCCCCAGCGGCGACGTGAACGTCATGCAGCGGCGTCTTCTTCAGGTCGGCATCAGTCATCGTTCGTCCTCCAGCGCCCTTCGGCGGGCGCTACTGGGCGCGGCGTCGCTGGGCCGCGGTCACCGTGTTGCTGAGCAGGTAAGCGATGGTCATCGGTCCCACGCCCTTGGGCACCGGCGTGATGGCCCCGGCCCGGACGCGTGCAGCGTCGAAGTCGACGTCGCCTTCGAGTTTGCCCTCCGCATTGCGGTTGATCCCCACGTCGATCACCGTCGCGCCAGGCTTGACCCAGTCTCCCTGGACGAACTTCGCGCGGCCGACGGCGGCGACCAGGATGTCGGCTTCCCGGCAAACGGCGGCGAGGTCGCGGGTCCGGGAGTGGCAGGTGGTCACCGTCGCGTGTCGATTGAGCAGCAGGTCGGCCACCGGCCGTCCGACGAGTCGCGACCGCCCGATCACCGTCGCCCGAGCGCCGCGGATCTCGGTCCCTGATGCCTCGATGAGGCGGATGCAGCCGAGCGGGGTACACGGCATGAGGCCGCTCTCGTCGCCTCGGGCCAGGCGGCCAGCGTTGATCGGCGTCAGTCCGTCGACGTCTTTGCTCGGGTCGATCATGCCGATGATCGCCTCTTCGTCGTGCTGGTCGGGCAGAGGAAGTTGCACGAGAATGCCGTCGACGTCGGGGTCGTCGTTGAGCGCGGCGACGACCGCGCGCAGGTCTTCGGGGCTCGTATCCGGAGAGAGGGTGTGCTGAGTACTGCGCAGGCCGACGGCATCCGCTGCCTTGCCCTTCATGCGAACGTAAACCGCGCTGGCGGGGTCGTCGCTCGCAAGCACGACGGCGAGGTGAGGCGCCGACCGCCCGAAGGCCGTGAATGTTTCGACCTTGGCCCGCAGCTCGTTGCGCACCGTCTCCGCAAGCGCTTTGCCGTCTATGACCTGGCTGTCCGGCATCGGATGACCCTCTTCGCGCGGGCGTTCCCGTCCGTCAAGGTAGACAGCGATCGGGATTGAAGGAAAGCTCCCCCCGAGTCATGGCCGGTCGTCCTTGCACGAGCAACCGAGTATCGGGAACCCATGGACCGGCGCTCGCCGCGCTCAGGTTCTTCATTGGCGGCCTCGTCGTCCTCGCGTCGAGCTGCGTGCTCGACGGCGTCCGCTCCCCGCCGGCGTCCGCTCCTGCGCGGTCGGCGTCATCCTCGTTGCCGCCGTTGTGGACGAGCGCAGAGCGCGAGGCGGCTCGGCAGGCCATCTTGCAAGGCGTGGATCCCGGGTCTCTCGATCCGTCGCCGACCATCGGTGCTTTGGGGCCGGTGATCTATTCGCCGGTGCCCGGGCGAACGGAAATGGACACGGATACGTTCATCCGGCGGTACGACGACAGTCACGAGATCGCCCCTGGTGCGGTCGGCGATCGGGTCGAGGTCCACCAGAGCTGGCTGGCTCGGGGGCCCGCGGCGGCCATCGAGGAGGATGGCCAGCTCCTCGTCCGATTCGAGGCCCTCCGACCGGTGGGCCCGGTGGAGCTCGGGCTAGGGTTCGAGATATGGGGTCCCCGCCTCTTCGAACCGGTCTATCGACACGTCGTCAGATCTCCGGCCCAGCCCCGCCAGAGCTTCGCGCTGTCGTATTCGTTGGCTCGCCTCGTGCGGCGCAAATACGACGTCACGGAGGTTCGTCGGACCGGCCGGGGGGTGGTCGCCTACCGGCTCCAGGTGCTCGACGCCGAGCGCTATACGACCCAGGTCGAAGACGGCCGGGTCGCGTTTCGGTGCAAACCGCCCTGCGGGCCTGGCGATGAATTCGTCCAGCTCCCGACGGTGGTTCTCGGACCGTTCGTCGATCAGGTGACTCCGCGCTCGGCGGTCATCTCCTTCGAGACCGACGTCCCGACGCTGGCTGCGGTCCAGCTGAAAGACGCCACGGAGGGGCCGCCGCGCTGGATTCGGTCGACCGAGGGCGGTCGACGGCATGAGATCGCCGTGGACGGGTTGAATCCCGGGGCTAGCTATCGCTATTTGGCCGTCGCCGTCGACCGGCGCTCGGAGACGGTCGCCGTCCCGTACGGAACGTTTCGAACCCCGCCCGCCGCTGCGAAGGCGTTTCGGTTCGCGGTGATGAGCGACAGCCGCAGCGCGGCCGGCGGGGACGGCAGGAACTACAACGGCGTCAATCGACACGTCCTCGAGCGGCTGATGCAGCAGGCGGTGAGCCGCAAGGTCGACTTCGTCGTGTTCGCGGGTGACCTCGTCGACGGCTACAACACCCTGCCCAGCGAGTTTCGGCGCCAGCTGCGGGCGTGGATGGAGACGGTGGCGCCGTTCCACATGCACATGCCGATCTACGAGGTGATGGGCAATCACGAGCTCGTCGGCGACGCGTGGTCCGAGGGGTGGATGGCCGACCGAAACGCGTCCGACAACTCCGAGACTCTGTTCGCGGCGGCGGTGGTCAACCCTCGAAACGGTCCGCCCGCGGAGCCCAACATGCCTCCGTACCTCGAGTCGGTGTACAGTTTCGATTTCGGGTCGGCCCATTTCGCGGTCGTGAACTCCAATCACTGGCATCGGAATCGTTTCGAGCGAACGGACCATCCGGCCCTCCCCCGAGGGCAACGGGAAGGGACCCTGAACGACACCCAGCTAGCGTGGCTCGACCGCGATCTCACCGAGGCCCGACAACGGGGCCTGCGTCATCTGTTCGTATTCACCCATGAGCCGTCGTTCCCCACCGGCGGCCACGTCCACGACGCGATGTACTACGAGGGAAAGATCCCCGAGGTGTTGGCGGTGCGGGATCGCTTCTGGGGGATCCTCGTGAAGCACGGGGTGGTGGCCGCGTTCTTCGGCGACGAACACAACTACAGCCGCACCCTGATCGACGATAAGGTCGACCCGAAGTACACCCGCCCCGTCTGGAATATCGTTACCGGGGGGGCCGGCGCCCCCTATTACGCCCGCGACTTCTCCGTTCCGTGGGCGGACGCGGTCCAGGCGTTCAAGCCCGATCACCACTTCGTCGAGGTCGCGATCGACGGACCGGAGGTTCGGCTGCAGGCCCGCAACCTGCGAGCGGAGGTGATCGACGAGGCGGTGCTGACCGCCGCGGCCGGAGTCGAGTAGGCCCGGGGGTCCACCGTCGGCGTTGGCTTCGCCGGCCGCTACGGCAGCTGGGACGGCTGAAAGTTCGTAGTCGACAGCTGAGAGTAGGGAGTCTCTCGATCATTCGTGGCTCGTCTCGGTCGGTGAGCGCGCAAGCCTGATGGTGACCCGAGTACCCTCGCCGGGCCGGCTCTCGACCTCGATGTCTCCGCCGTGTTGGCGGATGATTCGGCGCCCCACCGGGAGCCCCAGGCCCATACCCATCCGGCCTTTCTTGGCCTGAAAGCGGAGCTCGAAGAGGCCGCGACGCACCGAGTCCGTCATGCCCGGGCCGTTGTCCTCGATCGTCACCACCACGGACCGCGGCTCGAGGCGGGTGCGAATATCCAGCTGACCGCGGCCATCGAGGGCCTCCAGGGCGTTTTCAATCACCGTCATGAATACCTGTCCGATCTCCCGGGCTCGGCAGGGGATCGCGGGCAGCGACGCGCGTCGTACCCGGACTTCGACATCGCCGCGCAGCTCGGCGGGGATCAGCGCCACCGTGGCGTCGAGGGTGTCGTTGAGATCCGCAGCTTGCCACTCGCCCTCGTCGAGCCGGGAGAAGGTCTTCAGGGCCCCGACCAGCTCCGACAATCGGGCGCTGGCGCGGGTCGACGCCTCGGAAGCGTCTCGTAGGGCGCCGAGGACCCGAGGCGCCCGGCCGGCGCGGAGCGTAG
>JANQQN010000453.1 GCA_028289325.1 Myxococcota bacterium
TTCGACCGGGCGATGGTGCTCGCGGCCGTTCGCGAGGGCTTCGACGGCGGCCCGGAGCAGAAGAACCTGGGGCGCTCGGCGCCCGCCCGGGTGGCGCGCGCCGTCGCGCTGGCCGAAGCGCATCGGGTGGTCGTGCCGACCTTTCGCCGGCTGGCCGACGGCGAGCCGATTTCATGATCGCGGCCGAGCGAAAGCTCCGGATCGCGGTCATCGAAGCGTGTTTGACCATGAACCGCTCCGGGTTCAACCAAGGGACGTCGGGCAACATCAGCGCCCGGTGGAAAGACGGATTGCTGGTCACGCCGAGCGGGGTGGCCTACGACGAGCTGGTCGCCAAGGACCTGGTGTGGATGGCCTTCGACGGGGCGTTCGAGCATCCATTGGCCCCGTCGAGCGAGTGGCGCATCCACCGCGACATCTTGGCCGAACGTCCCGACGTGGGCGCGGTAGTCCATGCTCACCCTCCGTACGCGACGGCGCTGGCCATCAATCGCATGGAGATTCCGCCCGTCCATTACATGATCGGGGTCGGGGGCGGAGACAGCGTGCGGGTGGCCGACTACGCCCTGTACGGCACGCCGGAGCTGTCGAAGAACGTATTGGTGGCCATGCGGGATCGGACCGCGTGTCTGATGGCCAACCACGGGATGGTGGCCACCGGGCCGACCGTGGCCCGAGCGCTGTGGGTGGGTCAGGAGATCGAGAATCTCGCCCGACAGTACTGGCTCGCGCTGCAGGTCGGCACCCCGACTCGGCTGACCGAAACGCAGATCGCCGAGAGCCTCGAAAAGCTCTCGGGCTATGGCCTGCGGAGCAAACCGAAGTAGCCGAACCGTAGATCGTGAGAAGAAGCGCTTCGCTCACGCGGTTAACTTGAAACGACGAGGTTGCGTCCGATCGATGGTGTTCGGATGGACTGTCCGCACTGGGGTGTTGCGATGGGCGTGGTGAAGGACTCCGTAGTGAACCGCCGCCGGCGGAACATGGTTCGACGGGTCGTGGACGTCGTGACTCGTGGGTCGGTCGTTCTACTCCTGACGGTGTCCGGTTGCCGCTTTCTCCATCTCGAGCTCGACAAGCAGCGGCTGAAAGCACACGGCAAGGTCATCGGCGAGGTTCATGTGTCGGGCCCGAGCGCCGGACCGGTCTACGTCGCCGCGTTCAGCGCACAAGGGGCGTGCCGAGAGAAGAAGTATTGCCTGTCCGCATCGCAGATGGTGTCCGACTCGAACGGCTACGAGTTCTTCTTGAGCAAGGGCGCGTACTTCCTTTTCGCGTTCGAGGATCGCAACGGCAACCAGGATGTCGATGTAGGGGAGCGCAGCGTCGGCCAGGCGGTCGAGATCAAGGTTGGCGAGCAACAGACGCGGCGCCAGAACTTGCGGATCGACGCGGTGGTCACGGAGGAGGTGGTGCGGAAATCACGGTCCGCGCCCTGGAGCGACGATCGACTGGTTGTCGTCGGTGAGAAGGCGAGTCTCGATCATCGGCGCTTCGGGAGGAGGGAAGCCGAAGCCGCGGTCTGGCGTCCCACGCGGGCCATGTACCGTTATCCGGCGGGGCTGTTCGTGCTCGACGAGGTCGACCCGAAGAGAATTCCTGTCTTGTACGTGCACGGGATGGGCGGCTACGCGCAGGAGTTTCGCCCGATGATCGAAACGCTTTCACGACGGCGGTTTCAACCGTGGGTGTTTCAGTATCCGGGCGGTCTACCGTTGCCCAATTCGAGAGATGCACTTCAGGACGCGATCGTCGAGATGACCCATCGTTTCGACATTCGCACGGTCGCCGTCGTGGCTCACTCCATGGGAGGATTGCTCGCGCGCGACACCTTGGGGCGCAACGAGCTGTCGAGGATCGCGACGTGTCTGGTGACGATCGCGACGCCGTTCGGCGGCGTCCCATCCGCGTCGGAGGGGGTGAGGTCGTTTCCGTTCGTGATCCCGAGCTGGCGTGATCTCGACCCGCTCAGTCCATTCATCGAGCAGCTGTATCGCCACCCGCTTCGTCCGGATACGAGGTATTTCCTCATCGACCTTCAGGTCAACGAGATCGACGACGGGGTGATTCCAGTCGCCAGTCAACGGCGAAAGGAGGCCCTCGCCGAAGCGTCGACGCGGCGTTCGTACCGGTATCGACACGCCGAAGCGCTCGCGGCGGACGACATGATCGGAGACATCAACGCGTTCCTCGAACGTTGCTCTGAGCGGCAGGACAGGGCTGATGCGGGTGACGGCGACCGAGTCGTGGAGTCTCGTTCGAAACCCACCCTTCGCCTGCGTTAAGGTCGCCCCACGGAGCCGGTGCCGCTTCACGGCGAATGCGCCGCGGTGCATTCGCAGAACATCGAATCGCCGATCGGGCGACACCTGGCCCTTGCGAGACCGAGAATCTGGGGGCCCGTCTTCATCGGGGACGCGGTTGGCCTCCAGCCTTTGGCGATGCGCCAGGCCAATAGCTCTTCTCCCGACGGTTTGTTCTTCCACAACGCGACCGCGTTGAGCCCACCCAGTCACGTCGAATCGAAGACCGCGTACAGGTCCGAGTCGACGGCGATGACCACGTCGTGGGTAAACTCATCCTGCGTGAAGACCTCGGTGACCGCCCACCCGTCGGCGAGGAGTTGGTGCAGGGTATGGGGTCGGCGAAGCCGCGAGATCACGCCCTTGTCCACTGCGTTGGCGAGACGTCCTTCGTCGTGCAGCGGTAACATGGTCAACCGGCTAACATGGCGGGCCCGAATCGGTCATCCGCACCGTCGAACCATCGCCGGGCGGAGCCCGGGCTTCGGCGCGATACGGCGAACGTTCAGCCCGCAATGACCTTCTTGTCGCCGGCGGCGCGCCCGCGCACGCGCAGGCGATACCCACCGGGCACCATGAACACCACCTCCCGCGCGTCGGCGTGGGGGCGGATCAACAGCGGCGCGTGGGTATCGGACTCGATCTCCGGCGGGCCGAGAGGCCGGTTCTTGTCGTCGACCGCGGACAGGGAGACCGGCACGCCGACCGGTAGCTTCACGGTAGGGGCGGGGTCACGCTGGCCGTCGATGAGGATCGTCGCCGCGCCCATGACCCGAAGGGCGTGGACCGACAGCGCCGGCTCCGGGCGGTACGGTGAAAAGCCGTCGGCAATGAGGTCGTCTCGGCGGTCGCGGACGTCGACCATCGTTTGCAGCCGGACTAGGGCGTCCAAGACGCCGGGCCGAAGGTCGGGGGCGATCCGGCGAGGCAAGTAAGATTGCGCGGACTTCAGGTCGACGGTGGTCAACCGACCATCCAAACCTTCGCCGAACTTGAGCGCGACCGCGACTCCGAGCTCCCGCAGGGGCGACGGCGCGGTGGCCAGCGCGGGCTCGAACGAATGGAGGTCGAACGACAGCCAATACTCGGCGTTGTCCAGCATCTGGAGAAAGACACCCATCTTGTGAGCGTCTGCTCGGGCGCGGAGCGCTCCCGCCGACAGGTCGAGCCCATTCGTCAGCTCGAGCATCTTGGGGTGGCCGCGGCGCGCCTCCATGGAACGCGGTCATTCTACCGGCTCCGCTCACCGCCGGCGAGGGGGCGTTCGGCGGCCGGGCTCCGGAATGCGCGAATGGTGACCGAAACCCGGCGCCCTCGGTCTTTGGCGAACAGCGGGATCTCGTGGGTCCACGCCCGGTTGGTGTCGAAAGGCAGGACCACCACTGCGCCGTCCTCGAGGACGAAGTCATGCTTGCCGGGGCCCTTGTGAGGGCGCAGCCGAAAGGTCCGGGGCGCTCCGAACGACATGGTCACGATAGGCGCGCCCAAGATGAGGTCGTGCGGTTTGTCGCGGTGACGCCCGATGTAGTGGCCGAGATCGGCTTGATACCAATTGAGAAGCAGCCCGTTCAGCCGGTCGTCGATCATGGTCTGCGCGTAATGGCGCAGAGGCGCCAGAAGGTCGGGAACCGGTAAGGCTCGGTTGACGTGACCGGTGTACCGATAGTCGGCGCCATAGGCTTGCTGCCAGCGTGGGGTATCGACCCACCGTCCGCCCATACGGATACGGTGGTAGTCGAGCGGGTGAAGCGACCAGAGGCGTTCGAAGCTCGTCTCGTCGAAGCGGAGCGCGTCGGGCAGCCGGCCGAACCAGATCCGATGGCCGTCGTCGAAGACGTGCGCGCGAAGGGCGGTGTTCATGTTGCGGGCGCCGACCCTACGCGGTCACGCCGATGGTTCGATGTCCGAGGTCGGGCCGGACGACTCCGCGAGCGGCTCCATCCACGCCATGTAACCGGCTTCGTTGAGGAGGTTCACCGCCCTGCGGGCGCGCCGGACCCCGTCGAACAGGGCGCAAAAGGCGCCGCCATCGCCGCCGGCGCCGCTCATCTTCGCCCCGAGCGCGCCCGCCCCGCGACAGATCGCGAGGCCCTGCTCGACCGCGGGCGCCACGAGCCCAAAACCGGAGAGCACCCCGTTCGCAAGGTCCATGGCCAGACCGGCGGTCGGAAAATCGCCCGACAACAGCGCTTGTCCGCCCACCCGGGCGGTTTCGCCGAGGGTCTGCATCGCCTGCTCGACCAGCTTGGGGGTCGTCGCCTTCATGTCCGCGAGCCGGGTCACGGACTGTCGGGTTCCGCCGTGTCCGCCCGCGCTGGCCACCACGAGGTGAGCGGGCAGCTTCATCTTCAGCCGGGAGACCTGAGGCCGCAGCCCTGCGCGCACGAATCGCACCAGGCCGCCCTTCAGGCAGATCGCAGGATCGACCCCCGATGGCTTGGCGTGGGCGACCGTCTCCACCCCCAGCGCCCGCTCGAACGCGACGGCGAACGTCCGCGGAGGCACGCCGTTCAGCTGGTCTTGGGCCCGGATGAGGGCCACGGCGATGGCGGCCGAGGACCCGAAGCCCGACATCGGTGGAAACTCGAGGGCGAGCTCGACGTCGAGGTTGGCGAGATCCGGCTTCAGAACCGCAGCCACGAGGTCTTTCGGCGTGGCCGCGTTCTCGGAGACGGCGACGTTGATCCCCTCGTCGAGCCGCAGTCGCACCTGACCTCGCCCTGGTTTCAACGTCGCGGAAGCATTCTTGCTGAGGGCGAGACCGATCGCGGGCTCGCCGTAAACGACCGCGTGCTCGCCGAAAAGGATGATCTTTCCCGGGGCTCGTCCGACGACCGGCTCATCGCTCACGACGGCTTCTCCATCTCACGCCCGTCGACCCGGGTTTGGCGCACCTCGGTCAGCGCGTTGTTCACGCTCTCCGCCGACACCCGTCCTCGCTCGACGGCCGTTTGTACCACGGCGTCGACCTCAGCGGGGGTCGCACCGGCGGCCAGAGCCAGCTGCCTTGCGTGCAGGCGCATATGGCCTCTCTGAATACCCTCGGAGGTCAGGGCGCGAAGCGCGGCCAGGTTTTGGGCGAGGCCGACGGCGGCGAAGATACCCGCGAGCGTTCGGGCCGACCCTGCGCCGAGGACCGACCGGAGGACGGCGACGGTGGGATGGCTGCGGGTGGCGCCGCCGATCGTGCCCACGGCCATCGGCAGCTCGATCGACCCGCAGAGGTGACCGTCGTCTACGACCCACCGCGTCAGACCGCGGTAGGTGCCGGACCGGGCGGCCCAGGCGTGGCCGCCGGCTTCCAGGGCTCGCCAGTCGTTGCCGGTGGCCAGCGCAACGGCGTCGATGCCGTTGAAGATGCCCTTGTTGTGAGTGGCCGCGCGATAGGGGTCGATGCGGGCGAACCGGTCGGCGTCAGCGATGCGCGCAGCCACCCCGGGGGCGAAGCTCTCGACGGGGACCCGGCACGAAGCCCGGGCCCGACGGGCGTCGGTGAGGTTGGTCAGGATCCGCAGGTTGACCGGACAGCCGGCGGCGGCCTCGACGCGGGGCGCGACGGCCTCCGCGACGTGGTTGACCGCGTTGGCGCCCATCGCCTCGAGGACATCGATGACCAGGTGAAGGACGACCATGGGGGGCCCGCCCTCCGGATCTTCGAGCTGGCGTCGTTCGGTTCGGACCAAGCCGCCGCCCCGGCGGGCCATCGACGCGGACGCCGCACGAGCGTTGGCCTCGATGTCGTCCGCGGCGGCGACCAGACCGGCCATCGCGCGCTCCGCGGCCGCCTCCGACGCGGGGGATAGCTGCAGCTGGGCGATCATGTGGCTGGGGTCGGCATCGGCGCGAAATCCCCCTGCCTTGCGAACCGTCTTCGCGGCGTTGCTGAACGCCGCGACCACCGACGGCTCTTCCACGGCCATCGGCACCAGCACGTCCTCCCCGTTGACCACCAGATTCAGCCCGAGGCCCACCGGAACGCCGAGCACACCGACCACATTCTCGATTAGCTTATCGGCAACGGTGAGGGCCAGAGCGTCGGGATCCAGGCTGTTCAGCGCCTCGGGCGCGCACCCGAGCAGCTCGGCCAACGTCTCGCGCCGTCGTGCCAATGGCCATTTGTAGAAGCCCGGATGACGGGAGCGGTCGGGCATCAGACGGCGGGCATAGTCAATCGGTTGTACCAGCGTCAATGAGGGACTTTGAGTCCGGGGTTCTTTGAGTCTGGGTCT
>JANQQN010000471.1 GCA_028289325.1 Myxococcota bacterium
GCGACCCGCCACTCGGCGAGGCGAGCGGCGCCCACGCCGCCCATCCAGCTCGCGACGAGGGACTGCCTGCTGGCCGCCGATGTGGTGTCCGTCAGCCGCCGCAGCGCGATCCCTGCCGCCCGAGCGTCCTCGTAGCGAGCGGCGGGGTTGGGCCGGAGCATCTTTCGGACGACGACCTGCAGATCCAGCGGATAGTCGTCGTCGGTGACGTCGCGAGGGCGAAGCATCTCGCCCGCGGCCAGCTTCGCGCGTCGAGCCTCAAGGCTCAGGTCCCCGAACAGTGGCCCCCCGGTGGACAACTCGAACAACAGAGCCCCCACCGCGAACACGTCGGCGCAGGGGGACGGGGGCCGGCCGTCGAGCACTTCGGGCGCACGATAGCGGGCACGGTGCGCGTCGATCGCCACCGCCTGCTCGCCGGCCGGATCTCGAAGAACCACCCGGCCGTCGAAGCCCACGATTACGTGTCGGGGAACGAGGTCGCCATGAAGCCGAATGCGCGTACCTTGCTGCAGCGCTCCGAGCACGCCGACCGCGATACTCACCGCGATGGACAGCGGTAGCGGTCCGTCGGCCAGGGACATCAGATGCCCCGCGTTCTCGCCGAGGATCAGCGGGTCGTAGAACGTGGGCCGGCCTTCGACGTCGAGGCGACCGGGTGGCGGGCCGTCGATCGCCAGGCCGGGGGTGTTCTGAACCTGTCGGTCGAACGCCGCTGCGTCGGTTTCCGGATGCAGCACTCGCAGCGCGTATAGCGGGCCCGGGTTGCCGAAGTCGGCCGCGTACACCGTTGAACGCCGTCCCTGGCCGATGCGAGCCAACAGGCGATAAGGCCCGTACGATCTCGGGCTGTCGCCGAGACGGTCGAGGGGCGGCACGACGGAGACGGCCATCGCCGTCGACCATAGCGCTAAACGCGGAAGTTTTGGGGCGCGGATTGGGCTGACGGCGCGCCCCAACGGCTGCATTATTCCCACTCGAGGCAGTGGCTATGGACAAGACCTGGCTGAAATCGATGTACACGGAATGCGGACTGGAGCCACAGGAGGTGGGCCCGGCCGTTGACGCGACGCTCAAGCGATTGCTGCGGCGCGAACGACCCGATGGGGCAGAGGGTCCGAAGCGCCCTCTGATCGAAGCGTTGGTTCGAGACCCGCTCGTGAGCATGAATCGGATCATCGGTCGCGGTGACGGGGGACTGCCGTTCATCGACGACGACGAGACCCGACTGAATGTGGCCGCGTTTGGCCATGTGTTGGGCGAGTCGGGTCTCGACCCGGTGGTGGCCATGGCCTACGCGAAGGTCGTCGCCGAAGCCTATGCGCCGCGAGACCTTTATCAGCCGATCTGGCAGGCGCTCGGACAGTCGGGGCCGGTGGATCTGCAGGTCCTTCGTCAGCTGGATTGGACCCCTCTTCGGGACCGTTTTCCCGAGTTGCGCGGTCTCCATATCGACGTGACCGCGGTCACCCAGGCCGTGGTGCCGGTAAAGCCGAAGGCGCAGCCGCCCGGTGGGCGTCGGCCGAGACCGACGCCGAAAGATGGCGACTGACGAGTGGTTCCTGATTGCGTTTTCGGCTCGCCCGACGAGGGCGCGAAACCGCGGCTACATCGCGAGGGCGTACAGCTCGACGACCAGGGCTTCGTTGATGACCAGCGGGCAGTCCGAGTGTTCGGGGACGGTCTTGAACGTCCCTCGCAGCGCGGTGTCTTCGCGCTCGAGGTACGAGGGCAGAGCGAGGGTCACTGGACCCGCGACCTCCGCCGCGACCCGCTCCCGCCACTTGCTCTTCTCGCCGATCGAGATGATGTCGCCGGCCCGGCACTGGTAGGACGCGATGTCACAGCGCTGGCCGTTCACGGCGATGTGGCCGTGGGAAACGAGCTGCCGCGCGCCGCGCATCGAGCGGGCAAAGCCCAATCGGAACACAACGTTATCGAGCCGGCTCTCCAGGATGCGCAACAGGTTCTCGCCGGTGTTGCCCTTGGCGCGCTTGGCCTTGAGCATGTAGCGGCGGAACTGCTTTTCGCCGACGCCGTAGTGGTAGCGCAGCTTCTGCTTCTCTCGCAGACGAATGGCGTAGTCGCTCAGCTTGATCCGCTGGGTGGGACCATGGACGCCCGGCGGATAGGGGCGGCGAAGCTCGCGCGGGGCCACCAGACCCGGAAGCTCGGCACCGCCTAGCCGTCGCACGATCCGAAGGCGTGGACCGGTGTACCTCGACATAAGGGAGGCGTGCGTACGCTAGCAGGGCGCCTTACGCAATAGGAAATCCGACGCCTGAACAAAAAGGGGGCGGATGTAGGGCCGGACGTCGACGCCGACCATTTATCTGACTAAAGTCAGAGGATGGACGGAGAGCAGCTGAAGCAGGTGCGCCGCTTCAACCGATTGGTAACGCGACGCGTCGGCGCGCTGAGCGACAGCTTTCTCGATCGCGGGCGACCTCTCGCTCAAGCCAGGGTCATCTACGAGGTCGGGCGCGATGGGGCCACGGTGCGGGCCCTCCGGGCCCGCCTCGGCCTCGACTCCGGTCATATGAGCCGCCTGCTTCGGTCTTTGGAGCGAGATGGCGTGATCGAAACGGCACCGGATGCTGACGATCAGCGGGTGCGGTGGGCGCGGCTCACGGCGCGGGGGCGGCGGGAGCTGGCCGCGTATGATCAAGGTTCGGACGAGATGGCCTCGCATCTGCTCGGCCGGCTGAGCGAGCCCCGGCGGGCGCGCCTGGTGGCGGCGATGGGGGAGGTCGAACGCCTGATGCGGGCGGCCGCGGTGGAGATATCCCTGGCGCGGCCGGACAGTCGCGACGCGCGGACGTGCCTGGCCGAGTACTACGCCGAACTGCAGGCGCGCTTTCGAAATGGCTTCGAACTGGATCGCGCGCTGCCCGCGACCGACGACGAGATGTCGCCCCCGCGGGGGGCCTTCGTGGTCGCCCATCTCGACGGCGTGCCCGTGGGTTGCGGAGGCGTCAAGTCGCTGGCGCCGGGCGTCGGCTACCTGAAGCGAATGTGGGTTTCTTCCGCGGTGCGAGGTTTGGGGCTCGGACGGCGCCTCCTGTCGGCGCTGGAACAGCACGCGAAAGAGCTTGGCTTTCATACCCTGCGACTCGAAACGAACGCGGCTCTCGATGAAGCACGGGGGTTGTATCGCTCGAGCGGCTACCGCGAGGTGCCGGCGTTCAACGACGAACCGTACGCGGATCACTGGTTCGAGAAGACGGCGCTATGACCCAGCCCGCGCCGACGGTGGGTTCACGCTTCGTGCGGAGGGCTACGCGTCGTCGACCCCGTCGAGGGCTTCTCGCACGAACGGATGTTGAGACAACACCTCGAGCGCCTTCAGAAGCGTCCGCTTCTCCGGCACGTCGACCTCGTTCAGCCGCGCCTCGATCCGCTCGAGAGACTTGGCGAACACGTCCGCTCGTCGAGACCCGGTCGCGGAATCGTTGGGGGCCAGGCTCCTGCTATCCCCATCGGGCAGGTCCTCCGTGGCCACCGGGAGGCGCTCGGCGATCTCGACGAGCCTCACCATGGTGTCCGACGCCGGTTGGGCCGCGCCAGCGCCGCTGGGGTCTCGATACGCGCGACGATCATCGCCGCCCCACGGTGGGGGCGGCGGGGCCGCCTCGGGACCGGATTCCCGGCCGAACATATCCGTCCGGGCGACCATCAGGGTGGCCAGATCGTCGGTCTGGGGCTCGGCCGGCGCGTCCGCCAGCGGCGGAAGGTCACCCGACGGTGTGCTCACCGAGGGCGTTTCGAGCCGCGGGGCCGACGACCCACTCATCTCGGAGGCCCATTTGCGGTCCGGCTCGTCATCGAGGGGCTCGAAGTGTTCGATCTCTTCGAGTGACGGCTGCTGCAGGTCAGCCTGCAGCCCCTCGGCGAGGGGGGTGACTTCGAGGCCCGGGGGCAGGCTCTGTACGACTTGCGCCTCGGCCCCGCCGGGCTCCGGCTCGCCGAACAGGTGGGCTTCATGCAGGGGCGGCGGGTCCGCGTCGTCGGCGAACAGGTCGCGGTCGGCGGGCACCGAGCCCGGCGCGTCGTCGAAGAGGTCGGGCTCCGAGCGCGGATCGGCAAACAGCATGTCGTCAGCGCTCTCGGCGGGCATGGGCGGTTCGAACAGGTCGCTGGTGTCCGACGTCGCGCCGTCGAACAGGCCCGGGCCGTCGGCGGAGGGCTCGCTCGGCGGCTCGGCGAAAAGGTTGCCGGCAAACGGGCCCCGGTCGGCCGGCGTCCCCTGGATGACTCGATATCCGGCCTGTTGCTCGGGCGGGGATGCCGGAGGTTCGAAGGTCGAAGGGCCGACGGAGATCGGCTCATAGTCGAACGGCGGCGGAACGTTGTCGGGGGCGGTGAACAGGAGCATCGTCCGCCCGATCACGATCTCGTCATCGTGTTTGAGCACTACGGGCTGGATGACGTAGTCCCCGTTGATCAGGGTGCCGTTCGCCGACTCGAGGTCTCGCAAGATGAATTGACCGGACTCGTACCGGATCTCGGCGTGGCTCTTCGACGCTCGCTTGTCTCCGATCTGGATGGTGTTGCCGTCCGAGCGGCCGATCGAGTTTTGCACCCCGAGCTCGACGGCGAACTCCTGACCATCGAGGGCGATATGGGTCAAAGTGGCGCGATCGGGTCGACCCACGGCCATCGCCGGCGGATCGGATGGCGAGGGAACGGGCTGGACGGGCCCCGATGGCGATGGCGGCGTAGGATGAGGGGCCGCAAAGTCCCGGATCTCTTGCGGCAGGTCTCCGAGATCCATCTCGTCGAGAACGGCCTGGATGCCCTTGTCGGTCAGATACGCGATGTCCGGTCCGAATACGTTGATGAGCCCCCGGCTGACCAGGAAGTCGACCGCGGGCCCCGCCCGCTCGCGGCTCACGTCGAGATGCTCGAGGGTGTAATACACATCCAGCCGACGGTTCGTCTTGCCTTCCGCGTCGCGAAAGAAGCGATCCAGCAGATCTCGAGCGACCCTCACTGTGGTCTTCGGAACCAAACTATCGTGAATGTAGGTGACCCCGGTGCCCACGTGAAGATGCAGGCCGCCACTTCTCGCGCATCGGTCCTCAATTGTGGCAGTTGCTGCAAGGTCGCGGGTGGGCTCGTCAGCGCCGCAAGCCACGGATCGAGTCGCGCCGCGTCAGAACCCCACTGGATCCGCTCCGCTCAGGGTTCGACGCCGAACGCCGGGCGCACGGCCTCCAGTCGACGCGCGAGTCGAAACAGAAATCCATTGCCCGTGCGCCCGTCGATCAGTCGATGGTCGTAACTGAGCGCCGCGTACATGATGGGACGCACCACGATGTGATCCTCGCCGTCGATCTCGCGTACGACCGGACGTTTGACCGCCGAACCGATGCGAAGGATGCCGACCTCCGGTTGTCGAATGATGGAGATGCCGAAGAGGTTTCCCTCGCGACCGGGATTGCTGATCGTGAAGGTGCCTGCGGCGAGGTCATCGGCGGTGATCGTGCCGTCGCGCGCTCGGCCCGACAGCGATTCGATCACCCGCGCCAAGCCCATCAAGCCGAGCTCATCGGCCCGGCGCACCACGGGCACGATGATCCCCGACGGGGTATCGACCGCGATGCCGATGTTGCGGGCGCCCCGCCAGATCACCTGGTCGTCCTCGATGGTGGCGTTGAGCTGAGGGACCTCACTCAGCGTGCGAGCTACCGCCTGTACGACGTAGGTGAGGACCGTGAGCTTGATGCCCTGTTGGGCCGCGTGAGGGCCGTCGAGCCTCCGGGCTGAAAAGACCGCGTGCATGTCGATCTCGGCCACTGTGGCTACGTGGGCCGCGGTGTCGAGGCTATGCTTGAGGTTTTGGGCAATGAGGCGTCGGCGTCGACCGAGCGGTTCGACGCGGTCTTCCGGTCCGAGCGGGCGGCGCGGCGGGCGAACCGCGGCCGCCGGAGGAGGGGAGGCGACCACTTGGGTCAGCCCCGGGGGGGCGGCGTCACGCGCCCCGCCGTCCACCGCGGCCAACACGTCGTCACGGGTCACCCGCCCCTTGTGACCGGTTCCACGAAGGCCGTGAATGTCGATGCCGTGGGACCGAGCGAGGCGTCGAACGGCGGGTGAGGTCCGGCGTGGGCCGCCGTTGCCGGGCTCCGGCTGATCGATCAGACGTCGATTCGGAAGTCGACCGCGGGCCGCCCCCGGCGCCGGGGTAGAGGCGGCGGGACGGTCAGCGCCGGCGGAGCGTGGGGGTTCGGAGGTTGGGGCCGCTTCGGGACCAGGGGCATCGGAGATCGACGTTTCGGGCCGCAACACGGCCACCGGGCGACCGACGGGAACGACCGCGCCCTCTTCGACGACCAGCGCCTCGACGGTGCCGTCGATCGACGCCGGAATGTCAGCGGTCGCCTTGTCGGTCTCGACTTCCGCCAGCAGGTCCCCGCGGCGGACGGACTGCCCGACCTCGACCGCCCATCGGACCACGGTCCCTTCGACGATGCTCTCGCCCAGGTGGGGCATGACGACTTCGACGGCTTCGCCCATCGTCAGCGGGCCATACCTTTCGGACATGGCACAGGCAATGGTTGACGGAAGAATTGGAGGTTCCGATTATCCCGGGCCTCGCCCATGACGGTGTCCGCCTTTCCTGCTCACCCCTCGCCGCCGCCGGCTGACGTGCCGCCGGTCGGCCACGGCCTCGCCGACGACGCCCATCCCGACGCGGCCGTCGCCAAGGCGATGTACCGCGCACTGCTGCTCACCCGCCGGGTCGACGAGCGCGCGGTGGCGCTATACCGCGAAGGGGCGATCATCGGTGGCTGCTATACGGGCATCGGCAACGAAGCGACCAGCGTGGGCATGGCCTGGCCGATGGCCCAAGACGACGTCCTCGTGCCAACCCAACGCGATCTGGGCGCGCACCTGGTGCGCGGTCACGGACCCCTCGAAGTGCTGCGGCAATACATGAAACGCGACACGTCGCAGACCCGAGGTCGCGACAGCGGCCTTCATCTCGGCCGCGAGGGCGGCAACATCGTGGGCATGGTCAGCCACCTCGGCCACATGCTCGGGGTCGCGACCGGGGTCGCGCTGGCAGAACGGCAGCTCGGGCGCCCAACGGCGGTAGTGACCACCATCGGCGACGGCGCGACTTCGCTCGGCGACTTTCACGAAGCGCTCAACTTCGCCGCCGTCCAGCGGCTGCCGGTGGTCTTCGTGATCGTCAATAATCAGTATGCGTATTCCACCCCGCCGAGCCTGCAGTATGCGGTTCCCAAGCTCGCGGATCGCGGCGCTGCGTACGGCATGCCCGGACACCTTGTCGACGGCACCGACGTTCTGGCCGTCGTTCATCGGGTTCGAGAAGCGCTGGATCGCGGTCGGGCGGGCGATGGTCCGACCCTGCTCGAGTGCGCGACGATGAGAATGCGGGGCCACTCCGAGCACGACGATTTTCGGTACGTCCCGGCGAGCCTGATCGAGGCCTGGCAGCCCTGGGATCCGGTGACCCGGATGAAAGGGTACCTGCGGGCTCGGCACGACGAGACGGTGGCGAGCCTGTCCGAGCTCGAGGCCGCGGTCGCAGAGGAGATCGACGCCGCTGAAGCCCAGGCCAAAGCGGAGCCCACGCCCGTCCCGAACAGCGCGAAAGAGGGGGTCTTTCGGCGCTGGCATCCGGAGTGGACGGTCCCTGCGGATCAGCTCGGTGGGTGGTCCGAATGAGTCAGGTCACTTATCTGGAGGCGATTCGGCAGGCCCTCGGCGATGAGATGGCGGCCGACGACCGGGTGTTCTGCATCGGCGAGGACATCGGCCACTTTGGGGGGGCGTTCAAGGTCACGGCGGGGCTATTGGAGCGCTTCGGTCCGGACCGGGTCGTCGATACCCCCATCGCCGAGTCGCTGATCATCGGGGCGGCGATCGGGGCCGCGATCCGCGGTCAGAGGCCGGTGGCCGAGATGCAGTTCGCGGACTTCGTCAGCGTCGGCTTCTCGCAGCTGATCAACAACGCGGGAACCTTCCACTACCGGCTCGGGGTCAGCGTGCCGATGGTCGTCCGGCTCCCATCGGGGGGCGGGGTCGGCGGCGGACCGTTTCACAGCCGGAACCCCGAGGCGTGGTTCGTCCATGGGGGCGGGCTCAAGGTAGTCGCGCCCGCGACGCCCGAAGACGCCTACGGTCTGCTTCGGGCCGCGGTCCACGACCCCGACCCCGTCATCTACCTCGAACAGAAGCTCCTGTACCGGCGGCTGAAGGCGGAGCTGCGCACCGAGGAACCGACCCCGATCGGTCAGCTTCGAGTCGCGAGGCCCGGTCGACACATCACCGTCGTCGCGTATGCCAACGGCGTGCCGCTGGCCGAGGCGGCGGCGGAGGAAGTGGCCGGCGACGGTCTCGACGTGGAGGTCCTCGACCTTCGGACCCTCGTGCCGTGGGATTGGGCCGGGGTCTGCCGCTCGGTCGCGAAGACCGGGCGCTGCCTGGTCGTCCACGAAGCCTCCCGAAGCTGCGGCTTCGGCGCCGAGGTCGCGGCGACCCTCGCCGACCTGGCGTTCGAAGCCCTCGATGCGCCGATCCGGCGGGTGACCGCGCTCGACGGCCCGACCCCGGCCCACCCGGACCTCGAAGCCGTCTTCCGGCCCGACCAGGCCCGGGTGGCGGCCGCTCTTCGTTCGCTGGCTGCGTATTAACCAAGGCTTCGCCGGGGGCCGACCGCTTTGACGTCGCTGACCAACCCGCGGCGCTAAGGTAGGGTCGGCGCATGGCCATCGCGGACCACCTCGTCGTCGCCGTCGATTTTTCGGAGCCGTCCCGCGTGGCTCTGCAGGCGGCGATGCAGGTCGCCACTCAGGGCGGCAGCAAGCGGTTGACGGTGCTCCACGCCCTACGGCCGACGGTATTGCCGGGCGCCCGCCAACCGAAGGTGCAGCAGCGATTGACCGAGCTGCGCGACAAGGTGCGAACGTCGGCTTTGGAGCAGATGCGTCTCATGGCCGGCGATGACGCCGGACGCCGGTTTGCGATGGATTTCATGGTCGTCGAGGGCCTGCCGGCCCGGGTCATTCCCGCCGCCGCTCGAGACCTCGGAGGGACGCTGCTCGCGGTGGGAACCCACGCTCGGCGTGGTTTTCGGCGTTGGCTCAAGGGCTCGGTCGTCGAGGCGATGCTGCCGCGTCTTCACCTTCCGACCCTCGTCTTGCCGATGGGGGACGACGGCATCCCGCCCGACGCCGAGCTGCGTCGGCTGACCCACGCCACGATCGCCATCGACCCCCACGGCGATTCCGCATCCGTGGCCCAGCGGGCCCGGGAGGTCCTGGCGGACATCGTGGACCCCAAGCCCGCGGTGACCCTGGTGACCGTCGTCGACGTCGATACGCCCCCGCTGCTGCAGGACGACTCGCTGGTCTCGGAGGTCCACGCGATGATCAACGCCGACGTGCGGGCGATGCTCACCGCGCGTCAGGCCGACTTCGCCGCCGCCGACTTTGTCGTCGACGCCGAGATTCGGGGCGGGGAGATCGACGAAGAGGTGCTGTCGGTCGCCGAGCGACGGGACTCGCAGCTGATCGTGATGGGGACCCACGGGGGCGCAGACCTGCTCGACGTCGGGTCGACGGCGGCGGAGGTGATCCGTGAAAGCGCGGTGTCGGTACTGGTGCTGCCGATCCACCATGAGCTCGAAGAGGGCTGAGGGAAGGCGGCGGTCCGACGATGACGACGTTCGACGCCGACCACCGCTTCATGGGCTTCGCGCTTCGGGAAGCGGCGCGGGCGGCTCGTGCCGGCGAGGTGCCGGTGGGGGCGGTGATCACTTTCGGCGAACGTCCGCTGGTGGCGGCGGGCAACGCCCGGGAAACCGCCAACGATCCCACCGGCCACGCGGAGATCCTCACCCTTCGTCGGGCCGCGGCCCTGCTGCAGCGGTGGCGGCTGTGGGGCTGCACCTTGTACGTGACCCTGGAGCCGTGCCCGATGTGCGCGGGGGCAATGGTCAATGCCCGCATCGACCGGCTGGTCTACGGCGCAGCGGACCCGAAAGCGGGGGCCATCGAGAGCCTGTATCGGCTCGCGGACGACGAGCGGCTCAATCATCGGATCGAGGTCATGTCGGGCGTCCGCAAGCATGAGTGCAGCGCGCAGCTCAAACAGTTCTTCCGGAGCCGGCGCAGCGGGGAACGAGGACCGGTCGAGGTGGACGCACCGTGGCAGGAACACGGCGGACCGCTGCTTCTGTGAAGCTTCCGGTGCGCCGGGGTTCCTCAGGGGCCTGCAATGAGACTTGTCACGGAGAGAGGGGGATTCGAACCCCCGGTACCATTTCTGGTACACACGATTTCCAATCGTGCACCTTAAGCCACTCGGCCACCTCTCCTGGGCGTGTTCGTGCGTCGAGCCCGGTGGCTTAGCCCCGCCAACGCGCAAAGGCAAGGGACTTTGCGACCCACTCTGTCCTTGCTCTCGGCCTGGAAACCTGGCTACTGTCGTCGGCGCTGTCAGGTCCCACGCAACGTGCGGCTCTGAACCCCGCCAGGTCCGGAAGGAAGCAACGGTAGGAGCTCAGCGCGTGTGTTGTGGGGTGCCTGACAGCGCTGTAAAGCGCTAGGGTGCGCGTCATGGCTTACGTCGTCCTCGCGCGCAAGTGGCGGCCTCAACAGTTCGCGGACGTCCTCGGGCAAGAACACGTCACGCAGACCCTGACCAACGCCATTGAGAGCGACCGTATCGCCCACGCCTTCCTGTTCTCCGGTCCGCGGGGTGTCGGCAAAACCTCGGCCGCGCGAATTCTGGCCAAGGGTCTGTGCTGTGAGGCGCAGGACGGTCCGACCGCCCACCCGTGCGGCGTATGCCGACAGTGCGTAGAAATCACCCAGGGCGCGTCGACCGACGTCTTCGAAATCGATGCGGCCAGCCATACCGGCGTCGATAACGTTCGGGAGATCATCGACAACGTTCGGTATCTGCCCAGCTCGGCGCGGTTCAAGATCTACGTGATCGATGAGGTTCACATGCTGTCTACGGGGGCGTTCAACGCGCTGCTGAAGACCCTCGAGGAACCCCCGCCCCACGTGAAGTTCGTGCTCGCGACCACCGATCCTCACAAGGTCCCGGTCACCATCCTGTCGCGGTGTCAGCGCTACGACTTTCGGCGTATCGCGCTGTCGCGGATCGCGGAGCGCTTGTCGTGGATTCTCGAGCAGGAAGGCCTCGATCACGATCCGTCGGCCCTGACCCTGGTCGCCCGGGAGGCCGAAGGGTCGATGCGCGACGCGCAGTCTCTGCTGGAGCAGGTGCTCGCCTACGCGGGGGATCAGCGGCTCGACGGAGCGTTGGTTCGGGCGTCCCTAGGGGTTGTCGACGGCGCCCTCATCAACCGAGCTTTCGACGCGCTGCTCGCGCGCGATCCCGCCGACCTGATCCGCTTGGTGGGCGACGTCCACGAGCGCGGCCTGGACCTCAAGCGGTTCGGCGAAGCGCTGATCGAGCATGCGCGCGATCTGTTGGTCGCGCGGGTGGTTCCGGATCCTCAGCCGAGTCTCGACCGGCCCTCGGATGAGGTCACCCGCCTCGTCGAACAGGCCCAGCCCCACCCGCCGGCCACTTTCGAGCGTCTGTTCGAGCAGCTGTGCCGGGTGGTGGAAGACGTGGGCCGCTCCAGCCATCCCCGCTTCGCGCTGGAGGTCGGGTTGGCCGGACTCGCCGAGGCGCCGCCGGCGATCGATCTCCAAGACGTCCTCGCGCAGCTGAGCCGGGTCGAGTCGGCCCTGGGCCCCGGTGGAGGGGCGGCAGGGCCCGGCGGCCGAGGGTCTTCGGGTCCCGCGGCCGGCAGCGGACGCGGGGCCGGGTCGCGCGGCCGCGCCCCGTCGGTCCAGCGGACCGCGTCGGTCGCCGGGC
>JANQQN010000477.1 GCA_028289325.1 Myxococcota bacterium
CGAAGATAACGAAACCGCGGACGGCAACGGCGGCGGCGACGTGCGGGCGTCGTCGGGCGGCGCGAGATGCAGGTCTTCGCTGACCGACGACGCGGCGCGGGCGGGAGCCGGGGCGTCCGAGTCGGGCCCCGCGTTCAGTGGGCCGCCGTAATGCCGACGGATGGCCATATCGATCGCCGTCAGCTTGGCCAGCACCGGCTCGATCTCGGTGCCGGTCAGAAAGCCGAGCTCGTCGAGGCCGCGGAGGTTGAGCGGATCCGCGACGGCCACGGTCATTCGCTTCACACCGCCGGCTTCGGTCACGGATATCGGGAACAGATCGTGCTCCGACGCGAACGCCGGTTGGACGAGGTGGAGCGCAGCGGGATCCGGCTGGACGCGGGACAGGTCGACAACCCGGGTCGCCAGCGCCTGACCGAGCGAGATGACCAGCTGATCTTCGGTGATGTGTCCGCGCGCGACCAGCGCCTGCCCCAATCGCATTCCGTTGCGCCCTTGGTGGGTCAGCGCATCGGCCAGCTGGGCCGGCGTTATCAGGCCCTGCTCGAGCAACACCTGACCGAACTTCTTCCGCATCTCACACATATTATCGATTTCCCGCCACAAACGCCAAAAAGGCCGCTTTTCGGTGGCCGACTACCGTGATACCCGCCCGCCATGCACCCCGCTCGCGTCAGGATCGGTCCGAGCCCAACCGGAGAGCCGCACGTCGGCACCGCGTACATCGCTTTGTTCAACCTCGCGTTCGCGCGTCGGAGCAAAGGGCAGTTCATCCTTCGGATCGAAGATACGGACCAAAGTCGAAGTAAGCCCGAGTGGGAGGCGCAGATCATGGCCGGCCTCAAATGGCTCGGCCTCGACTGGGACGAAGGGCCCGACGTCGGCGGACCACACGCTCCGTATCGCCAAAGCGAGCGGCTCGACATTTACAAGGCGCACGTCCAACGCCTGCTCGCCGCCGGCCACGCCTATCGATGCTTCACCACCGACGAAGAGCTGGCCGAGCTGCGCGAACAGCAGCTCGCTCGCAAAGAAACCCCGCGCTACGACGGGCGACACCGAGACTTGCCCGCGGAGACGGTGAAGAAGTGGATGGGCGAAGGCAAGCCGTCGGTGGTGCGGATGAAGGTTCCTCGCCCGGGTTCGTCGACGGTGCACGACGCGCTTCGCGATCCCATTACCTTCGATCACGAGCAGGTCGACGACCAGGTCATCCAGAAGTCGGACGGGTTTCCGACCTATCACCTCGCCAATGTCGTCGATGACCACCTCATGGGCATTACTCACGTCATCCGAGGCGAAGAGTGGATCTCGTCGACGCCGAAACATGTCCTGCTATACGAAATGTTCGGGTGGCAGCCCCCCACGTTCGTTCATATGCCCCTGCTGCTCAACCCGGATGGCTCGAAGCTATCGAAACGAAAGAGCCCGGTGAGCATTCTCGACTATCAGCAGCGCGGCTACCTACCGAAGGCGGTACTGAACTATCTCGCGCTGCTCGGAACCACGATGCCCGACGAGCGCGAGGTGTTCTCTTTCGACGAGCTCAAAGACACGATCGCGTTCGACCGAAAGCGGATCAACGTCAAGGGGTCCAAGTTCGACGTCGACAAGCTCACGTGGCTGAACGGCAAGTACCTGCGAGAGATCGAAGACGACGAGACGTTCGTCCGCGCCCTTCGCGAGCAAGTATTCTCCGAAGAGAAGCTGCGCGCGATGGTGCCGCTGTTCAAAGAGCGCATCGACAAGTTCGAGGACTTCGTCCCCAACGCTGCGTACTTCTTTTCCGGCGACGTCGAGCTCGATCCCGAGCTTCTGAAACCCAAGAAACAGACGTTCAAGGCCACGCAGGAGATCCTGGAGAAGCTCGTCGAACGCATCGAAACCCAGGTCGACTTCAGCCCCGAAGCGCTGGAAGCCACCACTCGCGCCTTCGCCGACGAGGTCAAATGGAAGGGTCGTGACCTATTCATGCCCATCCGAATCGCGCTCACCGGACGTAAGGCCACCCCTGGCCTGTTCGAGGTGATGTCCGTCCTCGGCCGAGCGCTCACCCGGCGCCGACTGCGGGCCGCGGTCGCGGTCCTGAAACACGCCGCTCAACAGGAGCAGCGCGCCGCGCAAAAGGCGGCCAAAGAGGCCAAAAAAGCCAAGCCAAACGGGTGACCACTCCGGCGCCCGATTCCATTGAAGTGAGGAGTTCGAAGTAAAGATGCCCCAGATGAAATTGACCGGCGCCGCGTGCGCCCTAGTCCTACTGTACGCGGCGCCCGCCGCTGCGCAAACGGAAGAGGTCGCTCCGGAGGCCCTCCGTAAAGCCGCGATGACCGAGACGGCGACCACCATCCCCGATGGCTGGCGGGTCACGGCGCAGGTCGGCGGCTCGATCAACATCACCGACGCCCGCAACGTGGTCGGGGCCATCGACGGCACCGCGATTCAGATCGGCGCCAACATCAACATCGAGGGCAAGTACAAGAGCGGCCAGCATACGTGGGACAACGTCCTCACGATCCGTGAGGCCCTGGCCCGAACCCCCAACGCCAACGAAGACATCGATCCGGCGTTCGTCAAATCCTTGGACCAGCTGGACTTGCTGAGCACGTACATCTATCGCTTTTCCGATCCGAGCTGGCTGGGCCCCTTCGCCCAACTGAAGCTCAACACCCAGATCTTCGATACGGTGATCCGGGCCCAGCAAGACTTTACCGTTCGCCGACAGTCCGGCGGCGGTGCGGCGGTGGAGGCCACCGGCGAAGCCGGCGATACCATCGACACCACCGGCGCGTTCGAGCCTCTGCTGCTGCGGGAAGTGGTCGGCCTGTTCGGGCAGCCGTTCGCGGAGCCCGTGTTCACCCTCGACCTCAAGGTCGGCGTCGCGGCCCAGCAGATCATCGCTCGCGGCGGCTTCAACCTGATCGGCACGGAGACCGACGGTGACGGCAACCCGATCTTCACTCTGCAGGAGATCGAAGACACCTTCGACCTCGGTGCTGAGCTCAGCGCCGGCGCCAAGGGCTACCTCATCAAAGACGTGGTGACCTGGAACGCGTCGGTCACCTGGTTCCTGCCCGCGGTGACCTCAGGCGATGTATTCAGCGCCGATAACTTCGATGCGGATGGCAATCCCGAGAAGCTGGACACCCTCGATCGCCAAAACCTGGAGATCCTGGGCGGTATCGGCATCAAGCTCACGAAATACATCTCCTTCGACTACAACCTGCTCGTCCGCCGGTTCCCCCAGGTTCGGGACGCGTTCCAGGTTCAAAATGGGTTCCAGCTCACCCTCACCATGGATCTGATCTGAGCCATCCGTCAGCCTCGCGGTATGGCCAACGTCATCCGTCGAGGCCCCGACCTCTTCATTCATGGGGCGGCCGAGGTCGCCTATCCCCTCGCCGATTCGGCCGGTGTCTTTCGAAGGCCGGGCCACGCGCTGTTCATCCGCAATCGTTTGATCGAGTGGGTTGGGCCGGAGGCCGACGCGCCCCCCGAGGCCCTCGTCGCCCCGCGGCTCGACGCGGGCGGGGGCGCGGTGCTGCCGGCTCTGGTCGATGCCCATACCCATCTCGTCTTCGGCGGCGACCGGGTTGCGGATTTCGATCGGCGGACCCGGGGCGAGAGCTACCAAGCCATCGCCGCCGCGGGGGGCGGCATCCGGTCGACGGTGACCGCGACCCGCAACGCCCGCATCGACGCCCTCGTCGACGCGACCCGGGCGGCGCTGGAACGGCGCCTCCGGTCGGGCATCGTCACCCATGAGATCAAGACCGGCTA
>JANQQN010000485.1 GCA_028289325.1 Myxococcota bacterium
CCGCAGGAAGCGGGTGCCGCTAGGGGGCCAGCGACGACTCCGCGGCCATCGCGAACGTCGCCACCGGCTCGTCGCCGTCGGGGAGCCGGGCGGAGATCCGGGCCCGAAGCTCATCGTGCAGCCGCTCCGCGTCCTCGACCCGCGAGAAGCGACGGACCGGATACATGAAGCTGGCCTCGGCGGCCCCGATCCACAGAAAGCCGGATCGGCCCGGTCTCAGGAACAACGCGTCGATCTCCCGGTAGGTCAGCTCGACGGTGTCCGCGAGCTCCGCGGTCCGCGGAAGCCGAAGGCGGTCGAACATCAGCTCTACGACCGGCGTCGGCGGCGCCTCGCGGTTCATCGACAGCACGAGCGGTAACATGCCCCCGAAAGCGCCTACCGCGAGGAGCAGCAGCGGGCCCCCGGCTTGCTCGGCCGCTCCACCCCAGACGGTAATGAAGGTCATCGCGGTGAGGATGGCCACCGCGTACATGAAGCGGGGAACACGAGGTGGGGTCTTCAGCCGTAGGCGAAGCACGTGGGTAGGATCGCTAAGCCCCGAGTCTCCTGGTTCCGGCGGCGTCACGATATTCTTGAATCGCTTGCGGGCCGCGAGCGCAACCTCGGTGTAGGTTACCGCGCCATCCGCGGCAACGGCGTCGCGGCGATCACGGCCGGCGGAAGGTCAGCGAGCCCGGTTGATGACCAGCCCAGGTCGGGCTACCTCACGGCCATGCGGCCCCGTACCTTCGAGGGAAGGCGAAGGACGGCGCTCATCGTCTTCGCCCTCGGTGCGGGGTGGGCGGGGCCCAGCGCCGACGCCCAGGCCCAATCTTGGCAGCTCGGGGCTCGGGTCGGCGGCAGCAGCGAACGGCTCCCCCTGGAGCTATCACAGACCCGGTTCGTGCCCGGGACGACCCTACCCGAAACCACAACGGACTATGCGTTGCGGATGCGGGCTTTCGGCGAATGGCGGGATCGGCCCGTCGACCGGCTCGGCCTCACGCTCGGTATCGATACCGGACTGCTGGAAGTCTACGAGGGTGGGATCCGCCTCGACCGGAGATCGTTCGACACCCAGGTGGCGAGAACATTCCTGCTCGGCCGGGTCATGGCCGAGCTCCAGCTCGGCCGCGACGGCTTCATTGCCGTTCGCGGGGGGCGGACCCGCCCCCGGATCGGCGAAGGCGCCGTCTTCGACGCGTATGCGTTCGAGCTGGAGGTCGATGTCGACCTCGACGTGATCGACATCGCGCCGGTTTCGGTGCTGGCGAAAGTGATCCTGCCCGATGGCACCTTTACCGGACTGCGCAAGACGAGCCCTCTGCTCGATTTTCGAGTGGAATATCGTTTCGGGTGGACGTCCCGCGTCTCGCTGCTGGCGTCCGTATTCTTCGACACTGACAATGAGCTCGCGGATCCGGTGCGAAGCGCGCTCTTCAAGGGCGTCGACGACGAGCTGGGCGACGCCGTCGACCGGATCGCAACCCTGCGCCGCATCGACCGCGACACCGCCGCCGCCCTCCTGCTCGACTGGGTGGACCGCAACGTTGCGGTGCAGACCGAAGGCGTCGTGGCGTGGACCGGCGTCTCCGGGCGGTTCGGGAGCGAGGACTTCTGGGTCCGGGTAGTGGCGCTGGGACTGTTTGGTGAGCTCGAGATCGCGACCGTCCCCACCCCGGACAGGGTCGCGAACGTTCGAGATTCGACGCTGCCTCCCTCGGTTCAGGATCGCCTCATCGAAACGTATACCACTCGCCGCACGGTGGCCGTCACCGCGTTCTTCGGCGAGATCGAGTCATCGTTGGCGCTGACCGACCAGCTCGAAATCGGCACCTTCGCCCTCGTCCTGACCGCAGATGAGGGCTTTCAGCTCGGCGAAGCCGACCCGCGGCTGGGCGCCTTCTTGGGCCTGAGCCCCCTCGTGCCTCGGACCGCGGTCTTCTTCGGCGGCACCTTCGGCCCCGACCAAGCGACGCCCACCGCCTTCAGCGTCGCCCCTGACGCTTCCGGTATTCTCGCCGCCGGCGCCCACGTCGGGGGCTTTTGGGACGGCTTCACCGCCCGCCTCGACGTGGCCGCGATGACCGCCCTCGTCCCCTCCCGGTTCACCGACGGTCGGTTCTACGGGATCGAGATCGACGCGGGGATTCAGGTTCCTTTCGGTTCGATGGCCGCGTTCGTCGACGGAGGCGTGCTCCTGCCCGGCGAGTTCTTCGACGACGACCGCCCGGTATTCCAGGTCGTGGCCGGCGTTCAGGTGTTTGTCGAGAACGAGTAGATGAACCGTCGACGGCGGAACAGCCGTCGCGTCAGAAGCGCAGGGCAACCTGCAGCCGCTCGAGGCCGGCGATGTCCGGCGGTGCCGCCGGCAGGGCGGTGTGTTCGTGGGCGTCGACCAGAGCTCGTTCGATCGAATCGAGGTCTTGCAAAAAGGGCGCGTCGTCGGCGCCCGTGGGGAGCTGACCGAGCTCCGCATCTCGCTTCACGGCCAGCAGCTCGGCGATCCGCGGCCAGTCGTTCAGCCAGGCCCCAACGTCCATCACCAACGTCGCCGTCCGCAGCAGGTGAATGCCCGTGAGGCCGACCCGGTATCCATAGAGCAGCCGTTTCGCCTTTCGCACGCCGCGCTCGGCCTCGCGCGCGTACTCCCGTCGGATTCCGTTCATGAAGCCTCGATAGTGATGAAACGACCGGCTCGAGACGTTGACTTTCGCCCACTCGGCGAGGGCGTGGCCGCCCTCGGTGGTGAGGACGGCGTACGGGCCCAGCAGCTGCTCGAGCGCGTTGCCGTTGCCCGCCACCAGCCGGGCGACGAATCCGGCCAGCTCGTTGGTCGTGTAGTCGAGCTCTCGCCCGTGCCACTCGCCCAGGTACTCGTGGGAGGGCGACCGCCGGCCGACCAACACGCTCGACGCCGAGGCCGCGTGTACGCCCTTGAGATCGAGGTCGGAGTCCGGCGACGGAAAGCCGTAGGCGTGGGCCCCGGTCAATCCGACCCACAGCGGGCGTCGATCCGTGGTTCGACCGTCTTCGATGCGCTCGTCAAGAAAGGCCCGTAAGGCCCCGGCGTCCACGTCGGCGGGCAACGCGACCGGCAGCCGCCGCGGCACCCACTCGTCGGTCGCCGCGTCGTGATCCCCGGTCGCGGCCTCCGTCGCGGGCGCGGTCGGTCGCGCCCCCAGGGCCCGGCGGGCCGCGGCGCGACGGCACCGTCGCAGGAACGCGTCGGCTCGCGCGTAGTCGGGGGCGGAAGGCAGTCGGGCCCCCTTTGCCGCCGCGTCGACCTCCGCCGCCACCGATCTCGCGAGGGCCAAGGTGGCCTCGATCGGCTGCAGTTGATTCTTGATCTCGAGCAGGACGTCGCGCTCAGGCCCCTGCACCCGAATCAGCGGCTCGCCGGTGGTCAGCCACGATCGGCAGGAGTACAGGAGCCGCAGAAGGTTGTAGGCGTTCTTCGGCCGAAACGGCGCCGGACGCAGGGCCGGCGCCCGCCCCTCGGCTACCGCCCCCGCGAGGTCGGCGAAGCTCGCCGTGGCCAGGAGGCCCTGGTCGTGAAGCGAACGGAGCATCGCCTTCAGCTCCGCACGCCATTCGGCTTGGGCCCCGCCCAGGGCATCGCTGAGCCACCGGACGGCCTCGTCGGGAGCATGGACCCGCCCCGTATCGAGGGCGTCGACGAGGGCCACCTGTCCTTCGTGCCGCTTTCGGGTGCGCTCGATCTTCTTGAACTGAGACTGCGCGTATCGCCCGAAGCTCCCGAGAATATTCATCGAGACGAACATTCTTCGTTCCGCGAGCAACGCCTCCCCGAGCGGGGTCACCACCTTGTGCAGGGGCGACCACAGGGCCTCGAGGGTGTTCGCGTCGCCCTTCAGGCCCTGGGTCACAAAACGCCCGATCTCCCAGTAGGCGTGTTCGTGGTGGGGATCGTGAATCTCCGCCGGAACTTGCCACAGCCCGCAGACATCGTCGAACGGGGCCACGAATACGCCGCGGACGTCCTCGTCGCTATCCGGACCGTCGAGACCCCACGCCCGGCTCCCGACCACCGATGAGTAGATGACGGTTCGGGCGAGGCGGCCGTAGTCCCACTGCCGAACCCCCAAGTCTCGGAGGAGCTCTCGCCTTTGCACGGTGATCTGGTCACGCTGGGCGGTCAGCGTCCGTCCGCTTGGGGTTTCGAGCCGATACGTGTTGTAGACAACCGAATCGACGGTGGCCAACGAAGCGGCCCGAAACACGTGTCCGTCGTCGCCCCGAAGGTCGCAGCGCAAGACCACCCGCGTTCCCTTGGGGAGGACCACCGCGTCTGCACTGAGCCCGAGTCGGTCCGTCACCGCTCCATCGTATGGCAAAGGGAGGTTGGTTTCGATGTATGGTGTCGAGCATGGCCGAGTCTCCCCCGCGCCTCGACCTCATCTGGAATTGGTTGCCTCCGTTCCGCGCCGTCGCCGAGACCGAGCATCTACCGACGGCGGCCAAGCAGCTCAACGTCACCGCGAGCGCGCTTTCGAGGAGCGTGAGACTGTTGGAAGACGCGCTCGGCCAACAGCTCTTTCACCGCGTCGGCCGCACGATCGTGCTCAACGCCGCCGGTCGGCGGCTGTTGGAGGCCATGGCCGCCTGCAATCGGACCCTGGACGCGACCCTGACCGACCTCGTTCGGCCCGGGCTCAACGGCGAGCTGCGGCTGGCCAGCGTTGGCGTCCTCACCCACGGCTACGTTCTGCCCGCGATTCTTAAGCTGGTGGACGACAATCCGGTGCTTATCCCGAGCCTAGAGAATCACCTCGCCAGCGCGGCCAACGAACGCTTGGCGAAAGGCGCGATCGACGCCGCGTTCTATTACGACGCGATTCAACACCCCGACCTGCGCATCGAACCGATCGGTCAGTCTTTTAATTCGGTCTATTGTGGCGTCGGTCATCCGCTGTTCGAGCGGGCGGACATCGACGAGACCGAGATCCTTCAACACCCGTTCACCGCCCCCCACCTCGGAGACCGCCAGCTCCCCATGGACGGATGGCCGGTGGACATCCCGCGCACCGTGGGCCTTCGGATCACGCTGCTGGTCACCAACCTCGAGGTCGCGTTGAGCGGTCAGTTCCTGGCCGTGCTGCCCGACGTCACCGCCGCCGACGCGCTCGAAGCCGGGCGCCTGCGACGCCTCCCGTTCGAGCGGCTGCGACCGCAGACGCTGTATGCCGCCCGACGGTCCGGGGACAGCACCGAGCTGGCCGCCGAGCAGGTCATCGCAGCGGTCAAGGATCGGATCGAGGCTGTCGATGCTCGCCTGAACGGAATCAGGTCGGGTCCACTGTGGGCAGGTCCACGCTGAGCAGCACGTCGTCGTCGTCGATCACCAGCTCCAAGGAGCGAGGATTCGAGGCCAAGTGAGGCCGGGGCAACGATGGCGCTAAGGGCCGAGTTCCGGGCGACCCCGGCACGGCTAGACCCCGGGGGGGTGTCCGAGGGGGCGGCAACCGCGGCGGGGGCGCGATAACCGTCGGCGCGGTGACCCGGTCCGGCAGCTCCACCGTGGGCACGATGGCCAGATCGCGCGACGCGAGATCGATCGACAGCCGTCGCTCTTCACGCGACACCGCTGGCGGCCCTAAGCACGGCTTCGCCTGGGCGACAGCAGCGGCCAGCAGCGAATGCCAGAATTCGGGGTTCAGCTGCGCATCGACCGGGAGAATCTTGCGACGCACCGGCGCTCGATCCACCGGGCGACCGTCTATCGCACATACGCAGGCCCGGTCGCCCCGGGTCGAGAACATGACGCTAACCATGTGCTCTCGAAACGGAACCTCGCCTTCGATCCGCCACGGGTCGCCGTACAGCTTCGCGTTGGGCGCCAGTTCGCGCGCGGTGAGCAGCGCCGCTTCGATGAGCTGCACCCGCTGCGCCCAGGCCCGGACCAAGCGATCCGTCAACCGACGCAGGCTCGGCGCCTCCAGGAACGGGAGATTGCCGAGCTGGGACAGCGGCGAGGGGTCCGCGAACCGCAACGTGCCTGGCATATGGACCTCGAACGCCTGCAGGGGACCGATGGGCGCTCCGGGCATCGATTTGAACCAGCGCGGCTCGACGTGGAGGACCCCGCGCACCACGCCGTCGGTATCCACCGCCGCCGGAATCCCTGCCCCCCCTAGACAACGGAGCGCTTCGTCCCGAAACCCGGCCGCATGCTGCCCGCTCACCTGGTCACGCGTGAGCTGATAGGTCGTGGCGTGGGTCGGAAGGCTCACGGTCTAGGAGATCGGCCAAAGGCCGCGAAACTCGAGCCCTGCTGAATGAATATGTCCCACCGCCCCGTCGCGGAGCAGCCGCTCGGCGAGACACGGCGAGCCACCGGCCGGCCGGCCCAGCTCGACGCGGTCCGGCGTGATCAACGACACCGTCGACCAGCCCTGAAGCCGCTTCGGGCCCCGAGGCGCGAACAATGCGGCTCAAGCGGACCTTCGGCCCGACGACAGAGGTGAGCATGACCGATGAGACGGCATCGCCCAAGCCTGTCACACTGTGGCGCGGCCTCGTCGAACGGGGGCTCGGTCGCGCGGTGATCGCGCCGTCCCGCCCCGTAACCGACGACGACGACTGCTGGCAGCATCCGCTGCCCGAAGACAAATTCATTCGCCTCCAACAGGTGCGGCGGGCGAATCTGGGCAACATGGGGCGAATTGCCCGCCAGCACTGCTGGTGGTGAGCGCCTTTGAGGCAGGGCCTATTGGGCCGCATCCTCGATCGCCGCCGCGAGCTTGCGGGTCACCGCGGACACGTCCTCCCGGGTCATCCGGGAGTGAAACGGCAGGCCGATGATGTGTTCGGACAAAAAGTCGGCGTGGGGGAGTTGGTCGCCCACGATCTCCGCGTGGTCGCGAATCCCGGGTTGAAGATGCAGCGCCGGGCAGTACCACTGGCGCCCCTGAATCCCCCGCATCTCGAGACGGTCCAGCACTCGCGCCGCAGGAAGCCCGGGGATGGCCACGACCATGAGGCTGGGGGCGGAGGACGGTTTGCCCGCCTGGCGGACGACCTGCTCCGGCAGCACCTCGTGCAGAATCTCGTCGTATAGCCGCCAGACGGCCTGTCGCCGCTGGACGATCCCCGCCCACCGGTCGAGCTGGGCGAGCCCGACGGCAGCGTGGTACTCGCTGAGCTTCGCGTTGGTCCCGGGAACGAGAACCTCCCCTTCGGTGAAACCAAAGTTGCTCAGACACTTGGCGCGGGTGGTGATCTGGAGGTCCCGCGCCGCGAGCGCACCGCCCTCGCCGATGCCCAGGACCTTGGTCGCGTGAAAGCTGAACACCACCGGGCATCGATCCCCGACGGTCTGGTCCGGATACGCCGCCCCCGCGTCAATGAGCACCGGCATACCCGTCCGGGCCGAAAACTCGTCCCAGGCGCGGCTGTCGAGCGAAGGACCGAAGGCCGCGACCGGAAGCACAGCGTCGACCCGTGTCTTGCCGATGTGCTTTTCCGCAATCTCCGGCGTGAGCACCCAGTGCTGGGGATCAACGTCGCACACGAGAGGAACGAAGCCGGCGCGGATCACCGCGGTCGCGGTCGCAGGAAGAGCCACCGCCGGCACCAACACGCGCCCTTTGGGCGGGAGGTTCATCGCGCCCAACGCGAGTTCCAAGGCCATCGTGCCCGAGCTCGTGGTGCAGATACCGATGGAGCCCGTCCGCCGGTCGCGCCGGCGAAGCACCCGGGTGAGGCGGCTTTCGAACTTCTGAGCCAGGGGGCCGAAGTTCGTGTACCACGCAACCTGGTCCATTGATCGCAGGTAAGGCTGCAGCTCGAGCACCGATGGCATATCCGGCACGAGACAGGGCAGCGCGGCGTTCATCGGCGCCGGAGCCGGGGTCGGGAGTCGAGAGTGCACAGCGTCGGTTTCCTTCAGCGATCGACTCGGCGCTTGATCCGATTTCTTTACTTGGGCCCTCGTCGTCGAACGATCCGATATGGACATCGTGGATCGCGGATTCACCCCCGCGCGTCTTTTGGCCCTCGAGATCTGACCGATCAACAGGTCAGAACCCATGGCCACTCTGATCTTTCCGTCGACCGTTCCCGAAGCCCAAGAGGAGGCCCGAAGGCATCGGGCGGCCGGCGAGCGCATCATCGGTGCGGCGTCGCTGGCGCCCAATCACCCCGCCGGCACCTTCGACGATTGGTTTCGACTCCCGACCCTCTACGACGCCCACTTTCTCGACGCTCTGCGCTCCTTGGTCACCTCGACCGGCGTCGAGACGGTCGTGGCCCCCGCCGCCGACGTTCACGACGCGCTTTCGGCGTGGGCCCGCGACGGCCGACTGCCCTGCCCCCTCAAAGATAGCGGCCCCATCCGATCCGCGATGGGCGAATGGTCCGCGCACGCCGAGCGCGCCGAACAGGTGGCCGGATGGCTACGGGCGGCGGTCGGTATAGAGGCCGACCGAACGTTGATCAACGCGGCGATGTCGATGCCGGGCATGGTTCACGGCGAGTCGAATGAGGACAAGATGGTGGGCCTATGCGCGGCCGGGCTCACCGCCCCCGCCGGGGAGCTAGTGGAAATCGGCGTACAGATGGGGCGCTCCTCCGCCCTCCTCGCCCTGATGGCCCGAGAACGAGGGAACGGCCTGGTGACCGTCGACCCATGGTCGGTCCGTACCGCGTTCGGAAGTGACACCGTCGGCGCCATCGACGAGGTCGCGACGGACGTCATCTCCGACGCGTTCTTCGCCCACATGACCCGGGTGACCCGCGGCCCGTTCGCCCACCTGCGCTATCCTTCGGTCGAAGCGACCCAGTACTACCGGGCAGGCGCGAACCTCCACACCCCCGGATTCGACCCGGTGCAGGCGACGGGCCGGGTGGCGCTGCTCCACATCAACGGCCATCCCGGTCTCGAGGCCGTGCGCGCGGATTGGTCCGCGTGGCGCCCATTCTTGGCCGTCGGCGCCTGGGTGATCTTCGAGGGCTACGCCAGTCCCGACGACGACGGGCCCCGCTGCGTCGCCGATCGCGCGTTCGCGGACCACGCGCTGGACGGCGCGTTCGTGGCCGGCAACGCCCTGTTCTTCCGTTGGCGCGGCTGACGGCGGGCGCTACATGCCGTACCGCTTCAGCTTGTCATAGAGGGTGCGAAGCCCGATCCCCAGCCGCTGAGCGGCTTGTTTCCGATTTCCGTCTACTGAAGCGAGCGTTGCTTCGATCGCCACCTGTTCCAGGTCGGCCAAGGACCGCCCCTCGAGCACCCGGTAAAGGTCGACCCCTGGGCGCTCCGTCTCCTGGTCGTCGGCGGCCGCCGGGCGAGGGACCGCGTCGAACCATAGGTGGTCAGGCGTGATGTCCCCGCCGCCGCTGAGAATGACCGCTCGCTCGAGCGCGTTGCGCAAGGCGCGAACGTTGCCCGGCCACGGCGAGGACACGAGCTGATCCGCCGCTCGCGACGACAGCCTGGCCCCAGGACACCCGAGGTCCGCCGCGACCTCCGAGAGCAGAAGCGCAGCGAGGGGCGGAATGTCTTCTCGCCGGTCGCGAAGGGGAGGGAGCGTGATCGGGAAGACCGCCAGTCGGTGGTAGAGGTCTTCCCGAAACGAGCCATCGGCGACCATCGCCCGCAAATCCCGGTTGCTCGCGGCCACCCACCGGACGTCGGCCCGGAGGGTCTGCGCGCCCCCCAACCGCTCGAAGGTCCGCTCTTGAAGGACCCTAAGCAGCTTGGCCTGCAGGTCGCGCTTGAGCTCTGCAACCTCGTCCAAGAAGAACGTGCCCCCCGCCGCGAGCTCCAGCCGGCCGCGGCGACGAGCGTGAGCACCGGTGAACGCGCCTTTTTCGTGCCCGAACAACTCACTTTCGAGCAGGGCGTCGGATAGCGCGGCGCAGTTGACGGCGACGAAAGGCCCCTCGGCCCGCGGGCTCCAGCCGTGAATGGCCCGCGCCGCGACCTCTTTGCCGGTGCCGCTTTCGCCCTGAAGAAGCACGGTGGGCGTCGTCGCGGCCACCTTCTGCAGGGCGTCGACGACGGGTTTCATCGTCGCCGCGTTCCAGGTGAGCGGCCGTACCGCCGACGTACGTTCCGCTTGATGCTTGAGGTTGAGCAAAGACCGTCGTTCCAGCGCACGTTCGGCCACCAAGCGAAGCTCGGCCAGGCTGCCGACGGGCTTTTGAAGATAGTCGAACGCTCCCGCCTTCATCGCCTCCACCGCGGTATCGACGCTCCCGTGGGCGGTCAGCACGACCACCTCCACCTCCGGCTGCTCGCTTCGCACTCGCTTCAATAGCTGCAGCCCATCGAGCCCGGGCATCTTGAGGTCCGTGATCAACAGATCGAACGATGTCTTCTCCATCCGCTCGGCGGCCGCGTGGCCATCGGGCGCGGTCTCTACGTCGTGCCCGGCCATCTCCAGGGCCTCGGCAACGAACGTTCGAATGCCTTCCTCGTCGTCCGCCACGAGAATCGTTGCCATGTCAGACCTCCTTCGGCGCCGGAAGCCGAATGATGAACTCCGCGCCTCCGCCGGGATGATTGCGGGCCTCGATCACTCCGCCGTGTTGCTCAACGACCCGCTGCGCGACCGCCAACCCCAGGCCCGTACCGCGGGTGCGGGTGGTGTGAAAGGCCTCGAAGATCCGGGCTTGCTGTCCCGCAGGAACGCCCGGACCGTGATCGCGCACGGCGTACACCAACGCCCCCTTCTGCTCGCGGACGGTGACCGTCGCCGGAGCAACGTCGGGCGCGAGATCCGCCGAAGACGACGCCGCGGTGGCTTGCACCGCGTTCTTGAGCACGTTCTCCAGCGCCTGCCGAATGCGGCCCGGGTCCAGCGACCACTGCGGCGGGGCCGAGGAGGCATCGACAACGACGTCTTCGGCCCCCACCGCGTCCATCGCCGACCGAAGCAGCGCCACCGGGTCCACCCCCCGTCGAT